>JACQVH010000192.1 GCA_016209895.1 Candidatus Hydrogenedentota bacterium
ACTCGGCACTCGGTACTCGGAACTCGGAACTCGGTACTCATTGCTCATTGCTCATTGTTCGTTGCTAACGGATTCTCCCCGCGCAACAACAGGGTGTATAATGAAAGTTTGGTGGAGAGTATGGGAGGACATGCCTATGCGCTCGATAAAACTTGCCCCGCGCCAATCCCACGTCGTCCGGATGTCAATCGTAGTCGGCTGCGTGACGACCTTTTGCGGCCTATCCTGTGCGGCCGAACCGCCTCAACCGTCGCCTGCCACACCTGCCGTCCCAGCCCCAAGTGAAGCGAGTAAAGGAGTAAAAGCTATGGACTTCAAGTTGACCAGCCCTGTGTTTCAAGAGGGGGCGTACATACCCAAGAAGCACACCGGCGAAGGGCCGGATGCTTCGCCGCAGTTAAAATGGACCGACCCGCCGGCCGGCACGAAAAGCCTCGCGCTGATCTGCGATGACCCGGATGCCCCCGTGGGAACCTGGGTACACTGGGTGATTTGGGGAATCAAGCCGGATGCCCGCGAACTTCCCGAAGGCGTTCCGACAAAAGAAGCAGCCGCGAACGGAACGAAACAAGGCATCAACGATTTCAAGAAGATCGGTTATGGCGGTCCGATGCCGCCGCGTGGTTCCGACCACCGGTATTTCTTCAAACTGTACGCGTTGGATACCGAGATTAACCTCGCGCCCGGCGCTACCAAGAAGGCGCTTCTGGACGCCATGAAGGGGCACGTCTTGGCCGAAACGCAAATCATGGGCCGGTACAAACGGTAACTACGTCGAACCGATCGCCGCGGAGTTATGCCCTGGCGGGCACACTATAAACTGCGCCTTGAATGAAGACCGGGTGATTTATATGCGAGTGATGGTGGTGGAGAAAAACGCCTCGATTCAATCCGTGCCGCTGAAGTTACAGACCTTGCCTGACCCCGAACCCGAATCGGGAGAGGTACGCGTGCGAGTAGCGTGTTGCGCGGTCTGTCGCACCGACTTGCACGTGATCGAAGGGGAACTGCCGCCGCAACTACTGCCGCTGGTACCCGGTCACCAAGCGGTCGGCGTAGTGGACAAGCTGGGGATCGGCTGTCGGCGCCTGAACGTCGGACAGCGCGTGGGGATCGCGTGGCTGCGCCATACGTGCGGGAAATGTTTTTTCTGCGGGGACGGTCGCGAGAATCTCTGCGAGTCGGCGCGATTTACCGGTTACCATGCGCACGGGGGCTACGCTGAATATGCGGTCGTACCGGAAGATTATGCCTATGAAATCCCGGACGTTTTTGGCAACGTCGCAGCCGCCCCGCTGCTATGTGCCGGGATTATCGGGTATCGCGCGATGAAGCGGAGTCAATTGCATCACGGCGGCACGCTGGCCCTTTTCGGTTTCGGTTCTTCCGCGCACGTGGTGCTTCAAATCGCCAAGCACTGGAACTGCACGGTCTATGTAGTTACGAGGGGCGAGAACCATCGCAAATTGGCCCGCGATATGGGCGCGGACTGGGTTAGCGATACCGTCGCGGGCATTCCGTCCCCGGCCGACAGCGCGATCCTTTTCGCGCCGGTGGGCGCGCTGGTACCGTCTGCTTTAGCTTCGCTCAAAAAAGGTGGAACGTTGGCCTTGGCCGGCATCTATATGTCCGCGGTTCCCGAATTGGACTACGAAAAACACCTCTTCTACGAACGCAACATCCATTCGGTCACGGCCAATACCCGCGAAGACGGCCGCGCTCTTCTCGAGGAAGCGGCGGAAATTCCGATCCGCCCGAAGACGACGGAGTACCCGCTTTCGGACGCCAACCGCGCTTTGCAGGACTTGAACGCAGACCGCATCAGCGGCACCGGCGTACTGGTGATGGGATCGTGACTCGAATCAGCCGACGATCCGGAAATCGCGGTATTCGGTGTCGCTCGACGACCACTCCGAGGTCACGTCGGTGACGTGGGCGAAGCTGGGACCTTTCCGGCAGGCGAGAAGCATCTGCTGGAGAGCCTCTTCGGGGCCTTCGAACTCGGCCTCGACCTGTCCGTCCCACCGATTACGAACCCAGCCGGTGAGACCGCGCGCGTCGGCTTCCCGATGCGCCCAGTATCGGAACCCGACCCCCTGTACGCGCCCTTGGATGATCACGTGCAGGCGGCGGGCCATCGTTCAGGGCAGGGTTTCGAGCAGGCGCTGCCGGTAATCCGGTTTTACCAACGCGACCGCGGCGCTGCAGGCGGCCAGTGCGATCTCCGGGTTCAAGCTCTCGATCATGGGGGAGGTGATCGTCAAGAGGCTGCGCTTGCCCGTGGCGGCGGACAACTGGCACACCCGCTTCACAATGGGGGGATTGTCCAAATGCAACAGTTCCATGAGGATTGCGATGGCGGCGCGGTCTTCATTCTCGATCAGCGTTGCCGCGGCCCGGGCCCGATATATCAAGTTCGCGTCGGTGGGATTGAAGCGCGTCGCGAGATGGTCGCGCAGGCGCTGGATCGCGCCCGGATCGCCGCCCCTCGCTAGAAGGAGGGCGGCCTCTTTGGTCAGACTGGGAATCTCGAGCATCTCTGCGCGCAACAGTGACTTCCCGGTCGGATCCCCCAAGGCGTTAAGTACGCGGACCACATTGTAACGGGTCAGCCCCGTCTCTTTATCGAGCTTGACTCGCATCTGTTCAAGGATATCGTCTCCGCCCAGCCGCGATAGCCCGAACACACCGGCTTCGGAACGGACGTCATCGAGGTCCGAGATCATGCTCAAGAGGATTGGAATCACGTCGCGATTGCCCAAACGCGCCAGAGCGCGCGCCGCCGGTACGGAAAGCTCCGTGGCGCGGTCCTGGGCCATATTCAATAAGGCGCCTTCCACGGAGTGATCACCGATCAGGCCGCTCAAAAGGGCCGCGGTACCGCGAGTGCGGCGATTGCCGCTCACCAGACCTTGCGACACCACCGGCGCTGCGGTCTGTGCATCGCCGACCAGATAGAGGCGGAGACCCGCTTCCAGGGCGGTCGGCAAATCGTTGCTGACCACCAATTGACGGAGGTAATCGAGCGCCGCGGTATCCGCGTTGACCGCCAGCAACACCGCGGCGTCCATCTTCACCATTTGGTTGTCGTTGCTGGCGTCGAAAATCTGACGCGCCCGTTCCAGCGCGCGCGCCACCACCTTTTGCTCTTCCGGACCCAGCGCCCGATTCTCGTCCAGCTTGAACTCCTTGGCCTCGACCAGCGCGCCTTGGACTCGAATTTCCTTGATATCGGACAAGCGGTAGGCGTTGCGTTCGCCTTCCGCAGTGACCACGGAGACGAAATCCTTGTTCACCTCCACGATTTGGAGATTCGCATCTTCCGCATTCAAGTTCTTGATCACAATCGTCACCAATGTAGACGAACCGGCCAAGTCCTGGAGTTTGACCTTGCCTCCGCCTACCACGGCGGGATCGTCCGCAACGGCAATGACACACCAAGCCCATATCGCGGTTACGCAGGCTGCACGCATAGTTTTGATTCTCCCCCTTCCTCGGTCGGGTTCAGTGGAGTTCGATTCCTTCCTCTCTGATGGTGCGATCCAGATAACGTTTCGCCGCATCCAACGACGGCACCAGCGGATTGATCACCAGCGCCTGGAGCGCATAATCATACGATTTATGACGGACGGCTTCCACTGTCAAGCGATCGCTTTCCTTGATAGCCAGGAACAGGCCTCGAAGGAAGCGTGGGCAGCTCCCGACTTTCCAGGGCCGGAGTCCCTTGGCGCTGACCTTGACCGGAATTTCGACGCTGCAATCTTCGGGCAGATCGCGGATGGAGCCGTCGTTACGGAGGCAGAGAATAATGTCTTCCTCAGTCGGTCGTTCCAACGCTTCGATTAACGGCACGATCGTCTCTTCGTACCAGATGGCGTTCCGTTGTCGAGTCAGGTCCGGGATTTCGGTCAGATGATTGTCCTCATAGAGCTTGAGAATCTGCTGTTCCGCTTCATGAAGAATCTCGGCTCGGAACCGCGAACAAGCCAGTTGCTTCTTCAAGACCTCGTCCTGATGAAAGAACAGGCCGACCGTGCGCGTCGGGATCATTCGGAATAGGCCGATGAGGTCGTAGTCAAACCCATCTTCACTTTGGTGCTCCAGGCGTTCGAGCACTTTGGCCATGCAACTGCGACCCTGCACCTTGACGTCCTGAATCCAACCTACGTGGTTTAGTCCGATGTAATCCACACAGATTTCGGACGGCGAGAGTCGGAGGATCATCGCCATCTTCTTGACGTATACACCCGGCAAGTCGCAAACGCCAATCGCCTTCAGTTTGGAATACTTGATGAGGGCTTCCATCACGATACCCATGGGATTCGTGAGATTGATAAAGATGGCGTCCGGGTTGATCTGTTCGATGCGCTGTGTCAGGTCCATTACCACGGGCAATGTCCGCAACGCGTTCGCAAACCCGCCCGCGCCGAGGCTTTCGTCGCCGACCATCCCTTGCTTGGGCGGCTGCTTCTCGTCGCGGATGCGCGCCGCCATGCCTCCGACGCGGACGTGATTGAGGATGTACTTGGCGCCCCGGACTCCTTCGACAAGGTCGGTCGTGCCGGACACCGTTGCGGGATAGCCACTCTTGTCTACCAATCGCTGACAGAATTTCGCCACGAGGGGAAGTTTCGGTCCGGGTCGCCCGATCAGGACAATCTCCTTGAACTTCAGATTGCGGGATATTAAGGACAGAATCAGTTCTGGGGTGTAGACGCTGCTTCCTCCCAGGACTGCCAAACGATCAATCACAACTACAACTCCTTCTATTCCAAGACCCCAGTACGTCGCGGGCTTTCTCCTGGGCAAGAGTGAACAGCGTGGATAAAGCGTTCATGGCAGGGGATGGCCGGGTCCTCGATGCCGCGCGCGGCGACCGCATCAATCAACATTTCTGCCGTGCAGGCGATCTTGTCTCGCGGATTATCGGCGGTATGTGCGTGAAAGTCTGCCCTTAGCCACTGCATGCAGCGAAATCTTCTCGTCCGAAGCGCAACCCAATAGACGTATCGTTCAGGCTACCCAGAGTGCGGGAACGATGTCAAGAAAAACACCGCACGAAAATTCCACATTGGAACGAGGGAAACGAGTTCCGAGCAATGAGCAATGAGCAACGAGCAATGAGTACCGAGTAATGAGCAACAGCCAAAAGTTCTTGGTTGGGATCGAGGCACGAGAATCGGTTCTTGCTCCGGTGGGCCCGGTCTACTGGGTGAATGGTAGGACGAGGCCGTCGGGTGTCGTGAGGCGGAGACAGAATTGCCAGCCGCCGCCGAACTGAACGATCTTCAAAAGCAACGTGTTCTTGCCGGCTTTCAAATGTACCGGTGCCTGATCTTCATCCACGCGTAGCGGACGATCAACGAAGTGGTCGAGGAGCAGTTGATCATTAACCCAGAGTTTCTCGCCATCATCCACACCGAGCCGGACGACGGCATCCACGTCGCGCTCGACGTTGACTTCCGCGTAGGCATAGGCGATGCAACGCTCTCGATCCAGGAGCGCGATTCCGAGATTTACTATGCCCATCGGGTCGGATGTGGTGTGCTGCCGCCACGTTAGCTCGGCGTCTCCGGTTCGATAACGGGCGCTCAAATTGACGTTCGGTTCGTGAACATACTCGGTTGACCATCCTTTATTATCCTGAAGTTCAAACGGACCCGCCAACCACCAACTTGTAACGAATCCCAACCGCTCCGCGGATTTCATTTCGGGCTTGGCCTGCTTCAACTGTGCCGCCACGCCTTGCAGACTGGGCAACGGCGGATTGAGCGCGACAAGCTTGTCATAAGCCTCAAGCGCCTTATCGTGCTGACCGGTGGTGATGAGGGCGCCGGCCACGGCGACCAGCGCGGACACGGCGCTCGGTTTCAGAGTTTCGTTTGTGCTGGCCGCAAGTACCGCTTCGTACGCTTCGGGGACGGGACACGCGCCAATACCGTCGAGCGCAGCGAGACGCGATGTGTCGTCGAGAGCTAATTCGTACAGAGACAGGTATGCTTTGCCCGCGAAGGTCTGGTTACCTCGTTGGCGCAACCGATTGACCAATTGCTCGAGCGATGTCACGCACAGACTGCGTTCCGGCTCGTCCGCGTCGCGCGCGCATTCCGCCAGCAGCGGCACGCCTTCCGGGATGCCTGTTTTGCCGAGCGCTCGCATTGCCACAGTCCGCAATTCTGCGTCACGGGACTTGACCGCGGCTTCGAGTAGCGGGAAAGCATTCGGTGTGCCGTGCTTGCCAAAGAGGTCAATCAATGCGAGCCGTATTGCCTTCGGCTGCTTGGGGTATAGCTCGACCAAGCGCAGAATTGGCCCTGCCCCGCGCAACTCGGTCAAGGATTGCAGGGCTATGTTTCGGAGTTCCGTGCTACCGCTGCGCGCGGTCGCCAACACCGCCTCGACCACTGAATCGTCTCCATAACGGCACAGCCCACTGATGGCGGCGGCTTTGAGCAGGTGGCGGTGTTCGGAACGCAGCAAATCCGAGTACAGGTTCATCGCGGTCTGCCACGCATCGCCGCGGGTTGCCATGGCCTCCGCAATTCTCAACAGCGCGTCGTCAGCTTTAACCCGCGTACTGCGGTCGGCACGGAGCCGGACCTGCTTGATCGCGGGCATCAGCATGGGGTCGCCGCTCCAAACCACGGCTCGAGCTGCCGCGACGCGAATACGCGCCTCCCCATGCTCCATCCATGGCGTCGCCGATGCAATCGTTTCGGGTCGGCGCATCGCCCCCAAAGCGTCGAGGAGGGCGCAGACGAATTCCGGTTCAGCCGCCGGCAAGGCCGCGCACAGCGCCGTCGCCGACTCCTTCGTGTTGATGCGTTCGAGTGTCGCCCGCGCCGGCTCGCGGAGGTTCGGATCATCGAGCAGCGCGGCGATGTGCGACACGTTCGCGCCCGGAGGTACCGTGATGGCCAGTAGCCGTAGGCCTTTTCGTTTTTCTTCCTCGGACCGTTCGGGGGCCAGCAGCGGAAGCAGGAGTCCCGCGGCTTCGCGACGGGCTTCTTCACGACCCGGTTGCGACACCTCGTTGGCAATTGCCCAGAGCGCGTCGAATCCGGCCTTGGCTACGATTGGATTCTCATTTCCGAGCAACGAGAGCAATGGGGCGATGGCATCCGTTCCGTAACGCGGCAGCCGCTGTAAGGCGGAAACCCGTTTTGCGTCGTCACTACCTGACAAGTCGCTGACCAGTTGGTCCACTTCACCGGCACGCGCGCTTGAAAACAGCGAGGCGGCGGCAATCGCCACGATTGAAACTATCGTCCACGTTTTTCCCATGATTCCGAACTCGGCTTCTCCTCCGGTGCGCCATGATCAATTCTCGAGAGTCTTGCTTGCTTCCCAACCCCGACGGTCCACAGCCTTCGGAATCGGGAGTTTAGCATGAACTCACGCGCCTGGGCTATTATCTTCGCCGAACCTGAACTTACGGGAGGAAGGGGAAGACACTCGTGTCAATGATGATCGGATGCGCGGCGGCATGAAACCCGCCGTTCTGCTTACTCTGCTTCGGGGAATCGAACAAGTTGCGGAATCCCTACTCGAACGCGCTGACCTAGACATCATTACCCTCTACGATTTGACGGTGCCGTTGCTGCAGCAGCGCGGGATTCCTTGCCGTTCGCTCAACCAATTCATTACCGAACCACAACGACTTCGAGCCGAGGGAGGGGCTGCGCGTCGCGCAGCCGCCATCACCGAGGAAATTTACGGGCCGGCCATGCGCGCACTGTGGCCACAGTACGACGATGCGACCTGGTCGTCCCTTCAAAAGGAGCTGGTCGAACTGTTGCGTCGCGATCTTTACGAGGAAATCCGATTGATTGACGCGCTCTACCGTTGCGCCAACGAGTGTGACTTGCGGCTCGTCGTTGTACAGCAGGACATCTGCCGCGATACGAAGACGCTGATATACGCGGCGCATCAATTGGGGATTCCTTCGCTGCACACGCTGCACGGGTTCCCATACGGCACGACCAACGCCCACGACGAGTCGTTCGCCGACGTAGTCGCCGTCTTCAGCGAGCGCGCGAAGGCGATTTACGAAGGCTTCGGCGTTCCGTCCGAGCGCGTCGTGGTAACCGGCAACCCGGAATGGGACGTGTATGCTCGCCCGATGCCGCCCGGCCTACGCAAGAAAGGTTGTGAGACTCTCGGTCTGGACCCCGCGCGGCCCATCGTCGTGTACGCGCTCACATATATTCATCGCTTTAGCAAAGTCAGCGCCTTGCATCCACTCTACACCCATCAGACCACGGAAGGGGTTGTTCGCGTCTTTCGCGACCTTTCCGAAAAACATCCCGACTGGCAGTTTGTGTTGCGCCCGCATCCGAATGACCCGGACGCACCGAAGAATCTCGGCGCACTGGCGGCGGAAGCCGGCCTCGATCGCGTCTGTATTGACACGACTACGTCCGCTGCCTATTGCCTGGCCATGGCCGACGTGGTGGTCTGCATCCAGTCGAATCTGGGCGTCGAGGCGATCCTGGTCGGCAAACCCGTGGTTAACTGCGTGATTGACGAGTTCGGTAAGCCGGTTTTTCTGGAAGGCATGGGACCGCTGTTCTTGGAAGACGATGCCGTTCTCTTTGCCCGGACCTTAGCGGAGATTGGACCCGCGATTGAATCGGTGTTGCTGGATAAGGCGATGCGTCAGTGGTTTCTGGAGGCCCGACCCAAAAGCATCCGGCGATTTAACCATCTCAACGACGGCAAGGCCGGCGAGCGACTGAGCGCCGTGGCCCTCGATATGATCGCCCGAAACGCCGCTTACGCGCCTAAGCTTGCGCGTTACCCCGAATTCGAACGTGCCCTGGCCCGAATGGTGCCCGCATCATCGGGCGCGATCGCTGTAATCGGACGCGCAGCAGGTTTCGTCGCGGACGCCGTTCAATCTGCTCACGCCCGGACAGCAGTGCACGTTGCGGTGGATACAAGTGCATTACCGGATAAACCGGTAGATACCGTGGTTTTCAGTGACCCGCTGCCGCATTCGGAACTCGCGGAGGACTGGCTGCGCCGCGGCTGTGCTCGAATCGCGGCTGCTGGAATGATAGTAGCTTCGTTTCGAAACGGCAGTCATACCGACGCAGGCGAGGCCTTTCACGCCCGGCGTTGGGCGCCGCTGCGTCCGGGAGCCGAAGCGCCATCCGGTCTCGGAGAGTACTCAGAATTAGGGGTACGTGTCTTGCTTTCGCGAATCGGTCTGGAGCCGGTCGAATTGGTTCCGGTTTCTGGCGCGAATTTGCCGAAAGTTGAAGATTCAACCAACTCCCTTGGAACCAATGGGTCTTGCGACCAGACTCTGGGCTGGGTGATCGTGGCACGCTTGCGGTCTCATCGGCCCGGCGACTGGGCCGAATCACGAGAGGCAGCACGTCGGCGCGCCTTGGAATTGAATCAAGTGGGCGAGACGTCGCTCGCCGCCGGCGATTTGGAAAGCGCAGCCGCGAAATTCCGCGAGGCCATCATCGAATGGCCGGAAGAAGCCATCATCCACAATAATCTGGGTGCCGTGCTATTCCACCTGGGCCGGAATGATGAAGCCTGGCGATGCTTCCTGGCCGCTCTTCATTGCGACCCGAATCTTCAATCCGCCCGGGCAAATCTACTCCAGGTAGCAGCGTCCTCCAGTCGCACCGCCGAAGCCAAGCGCATCCTGGAACCGTTTGGCTCTGACAGCATCTTTACCCAACCTCGGAGAGGTTGACTTCGTGGGATTCTTTGAGGGATTTCTCGATGGCGGCGAGGACACGGACGGGCTCGAGGAGTTGTTCGCGAGTAAAGGGCCACTTGCCGGTGCGCAGGGCTTCCAGGAAGACTTTCATCCCGTCGTAGTAGCAGGTGGACGCGTCTACGACGTGTTCTTTCCAGCCTTTCTTGCCGACCGCAAAGAGGTGAAACACGTAGGCGCCGTTGCCGACGAGATTCAGTGTCACCAGCGCGCCGGTCGGGAATTTGCACGTGGCCACTACGTTTCCCTGGTGTTCGGCGGCGAGCACGCTCTTGCAGCCGTAGCCCCAGACGGCGTTCATGAGTTCGACCGCGTGGATGCCGTAGAAGAAAATGCCGTCGTACTCGCTCTTGCGATCGGCGTGGCCGGTGCTGATTCCAGTTGTAAGTTCGCCGACGTGATCGGGCAATGATTGGATGTACTCGACGGTGTGCCGCGCGTAGCGCAGCGTCGAGAAGGAAGTGAAGCCCACTTTGGCTTTTTCGGCGGCGTCAATCAGCTTCGCGGCATCTGCAACGTTGGACGCGAGCGGTTTATCTACAAACGCCGGTATCCCGGCTTCAAGAAACGGAAGTGCATCGGGCAGATGTTTGCTGCCGTGCCGCCAAACGCAGAGGATGCCGTCTACCTTGCCGATCATCTCCTCCTTCTTCTCGACGATGTTGGGAATCCTAGATTTCTCGGCGACCTCCTTTGTACGGGCAGGATCGGTGCCGTAGATGTGGGTTACCTGGACGTCTTCGATCCGAAGTCCGTCAATCCCGGTTTCGAGGTTCGTCAACGCCGAGAACCGCTCGGCGTGGCTGTTATCTGAACCGACAATGCCTAGTTTGAACATGATTTTGGACCTTTCTATAAGTAAAATCGAGGAACGTTACCCCACCGTGCGCCCGTGAAAACAACGAATCCGTCCCCCTCTGGCGAGGTGGAAGAATCTCTTCCACACGCAACGTCCTGCGTCGAAGAGATGCTTTCCCGCGCGGCGCGGGACTCAGCATGACGCGAAGGGTGGGCGCGCCGTTGCCATCAGAAATCGGTCAATCCTCGGGTTATGCTTTTTTCTTTGCCGCCGCGCGCTTCATAGGCGGCGGTGCGGGTAGAATCTGATAGAAGTACTTGCTGGCCTCGAGGATGTTGCCGAGGTTGCGCTTGGACTCGTCATCGGCCGCGACGCCGTTCATGGAAACCTTCTCGACAAGGCCTTCCCAGTCCGCATGATTCCAATCCCCATGTTGCTTGACGACGAATTCTCCCGCCATTCCCAGTAGTTTTTCCAAACCGCTTTTTGTAGCCATTGGTCCAGTCTCCTTTGCGCAGCGGCCGGTACCGGCTCCCTGCGAAGATTACTGCCCCTTTCGTTGGTTCCACACCGTCTTCACACTAATGCAAAGGCGATGGATATGTCAATGATTCTACTGGCAGGCAATCGCGGTCGGCGGTGACGCCGACCCTCCCTTCCCTAGTGACGGCTACCGTCCAAAGTCCACGGGTTGGTATTTGATCTCTTTGTATTGCCAGTTCTTAAAGAGGTCGAGTTGGTCGCCGAAATGGGGCGAGGCGCTCAGGCCGCTCTGGCCGGGCGGAAGGAGGTCTACGGCGCGGATGGGATCACTCATTTCGGCGGCGATGCAGTAGGTGCCCATCGCGCGCCTGGGAACGGTGCCGAGTTCGCCGAAGGAGATGGTGCCGGGGTCATAGGACCACTTGCTCATATCCTCGCCATACTTTTGGGTAAGTTGTGTCAGAACGGTGTCAAGGGCTTCGTAAGCTACATCGTCTTTCTTTCGTCCGTGCAAGTAATCGCCGCTCAACTGAATTCCCGATTTTTCCGGCATGAGCACGCGGTAGGCGAGCGTCCCGAACACACGGAGGTTTTCGCCGTCTGCGCTCCGTTTGACCAGCGGTCCGAAATCCTGTGAGAACAAGCCGGTCATAACTTCCATCATCCACTCGTTGAAGATTGAGCTGCCGGGTTGGCCGGTGACGTTTTTGTCGGGCCATTCCTGCAGGATGGAAGCGGCCTTCTTAGCAACGGGGGAGGCGTTCTTCCGCGCCTTCACCACGTCGAGCAAGTAGGGTTTGAAATAGAACGCCAAGAAGCTGTGTTCGCCGTTTTCCTGGTTGATGGCCAAGAACTGCTCCCAAGTCAGGGCATCGTTCTTGGCCAGCGACTCGTTGATCTTGATGCCCCAGAACATCTCGGGAAACCAGCCCGGTGTCTGTGCACTCGGTTTATTGTTCCAGTTCCCGAACCATCCTTCCGGCGGGTTGATCGAGCGAATGTCGTCGGTGACCACGGTCATGCCCTGCCAGTCGTATTCACCCGTGCCCGGCGTGGGCAGACGCGGGTCCTGGTCGGGGTGGCGCTGAGCTACGCGTCCCGCTAGCCAGTAGCCGATATTGCCGTCCACATCGGCGGCGAAGAAGTTATGGGAGCTGGCGACATCTCCCACGGCCTTCTCAAATTGGTCAAAGTTTTGGGCGAAATCGAAGTCCGTAAACGCCATGAACGACTGCAATTCCATATTTCGATGGGCGGTGCACCGCGTGTACGCACGGTGTTTGGCGTCGTCCCATTGGACGACCGGGCCGTGAACGGTACGGTATTGGACATATGGTTCGGTGCGGACAGTGCCATCATCGTTGCGCACGGCGATCTCGAAATGGACCATCTCCATGTCCTTCCAGGCACCTTGGTAGCGATACTGGTGCTGATTTTCCGGATTCAATTCTTCGACGAAGAGGTCGGTCTGGTTCATGCCGCCCGAGGTGGTGGTCCAGGCCAATCGCTCATTGTGTCCGATCTGAATGCCGGGTAGACCGGGGAAACACATGCCGATCACGTTGAGTTCGGGAGCGACCAAGTGGACTTGGACGGCAATCTGTGGAGTGCCGAAGCCCATCATCGGGCCGCCAAAAAGAAGCGCCTTGCCCGACGCGCTTCGGCCCGGTGCGACGACCCACGCGTTGCTGCCCCAAGCGGTCATCAGCCCGGAACGCGCCGCGATTTCCTTGGCGAGGGCGTTTTGTTTGAGAGCGGCTAACACCAAACTCGGATCGAAATCCGCATGTTTGTAGTGACTACGCGCAAAAACGTCCGCCTGCTTATAGGTGTGGTCGGTGGTTGGTGCGTTCAGAACATCCAGCGGGACGCAGTCATTGAGCATCTGATTCATGAATTCCTCGCTCTTGACGGTCTTCACCAATTCAAGGATGTCGTATATCTGCTTTTCTTCATCCCCGCCGTCGCCGAAAGTGGAGACCATGTATACCGCCTGGGCGGCGGTATCCAACGGTGACCAGGGGCGAAGCTGCGGCGCGTACTTCTGTATATAGTCGTTGATGCCGCCTACGTACGCTTCCAGATACCCCTTCAGTTCGGGTCGAAGCGCGTCTACCTGCCCCTTTAGTTCCGCGTCGGTGTATCCCCGTTGATAGACCTCCTGGTCGTGGGGAAGGGCCGAGGCCCCTTGGGTCAGGGCCAGCATCCCGCGCGCGCCGTCGCGGTTCTTGAGCGCTTGGAGGAAGCGATCTTCCATGATCACGTAGCCCTGCGCGCGAAAGGCGCCAGTCGGCGACGGCGCGAAAACGTGAGGAACCCCATACTGGTCGCGAAAGACGTCTAGCTTTTCTCCGGCAAGTTCGAGGCTGTACCAGCCGTCCGGCGGAACCGGCAACCTAGATGTATCTGGCGGAAGCGCCGAAATTTCTTTCGGAGGTGGAGGAGGCGCGGGGGCCGGCGCGGGAACCGGCGTTTCGGCCTTGGGCGCAGGCGGTGCTGGTTCCGGACTCGGTTTGGGCTGTTCGCGCTTAAAACATCCCAGTGCCGCTATACAGAAAGCCGCCGTGAAAATGATTAGCCGCCGCATTGTAATTTCTCCTTCTACGCAAGGACATTTCTTCCGCAATCAAGTCTAGCACGAGAATGGAGCGAGGCGCACTTAATCGCATTGTTTTTCTTCATCTTGAAGCTATGCCCAAAGGCTGGTCTAATAGCGGGTAAACTTGGGAGCGCGGCACCGAATACTTGAGGACGTCACGAAATGAAAACGATCTCGCCTTCTTTGCAAGAATGGAAAATCCTATACGACCTGGCGGTGGAGTTCCGAAAGCTGGAATGCTGGAAGTGGATGCAGGACAACGACCTATTCGGTGTGCAGCATCCGGACACGGGACAAGTCGGTTACTGCAGCGTGATGGGGAATCTAGGAGAGCATTTTGCCTTGGCTGTTTACCCCGGCAGCGAAGGACTGGAAAGTTACATGCAGGTACTCGTTTCAGAAACGGAAGAAGACGCCCTCGATGCGGTACTCCGCCAACGCTGTCTCGCGGTATCCTTCGAGAATCGGAAGCAACTCGAAAGGGAGGACCTGGAAGTCATTGACGCGTTGTCACTTCAATTCAAGGGTCGCAACAATTTTCCCGTGTTTCGGAGTCATCGTGCCGGCTATGTGCCTTGGTTTCTGGACAAAGAGCACGTCAGTCTCTTGGCGGTCACGCTGGAACAAACGATGGAGGTGGCGGCCATCGTGAAAGGGCAAGAAGACTTCCTTAAGCCCCCGGAAGGGGAAATGATCCTGATGGTGCGCACGCCGGCTCGGGATAGCGCAGGACTTCGCTGGGAGAACCGCTGGCATCGCCCCGAACCGCTACCATTTCCCAAAGAAGACACGTCTCGCTTCGACGAGCTGCATGTGCGTCGCCTCAAGAATAGGAGCGGGGCGCGAAAAGCGGTATGGGAAGTAGACATGTTCTATACACCGGCCCCGGTAAAGGAAGAGGGACCGCCCTACTATCCTTACACGCTTGCCATCATGGAGCACTTCCAGGGTATTGCACTCGGAGTTGAGATGGCCAGCCCGAGCGATTATCGCGAAACATTTCGCAAGAAATTGCTCGACGTTATGGAGCAAATGCCCCAGATTCCCCATCGCATCCTGGTGAAGCGGCCTGAAGCATCGGCGTTTGTTCGCGCTTTGGTTACCGACTTGGGAATTGAAGTCGTGCACCTCCGAGACCTGCCGGCACTCGCAGATTTCCGCCGGGGTATGGTTGGGTTCATGTCCTCGCGTTGATAGCCAGAAACTACGACAAGAGGGCGCAGTGCCGCAGTAAGGCGGGCCTTCCTCATGCATGACCTTTGGGCTCGTCTACGCACCCACTGGAACCGGACAGACTCTACGGTTGTCGTTTCCAATACGTTCGCGTTTGGACTCTTTATCGGCAACTGCTGGTGGGAATCGGTCCTGGTCTGCTTCGCGGCGCCAAGCCTTCCTCTCCTCGTGCAAATCGCGCTTGCCGTGCGGGATCGTAGCGGCACGCTGAGTCATGCATTGATCGTCGGCGGGGTCGTGGCGTGGCTCTGGCCGGTGGGAGAATACTTCGTCGTGCATGTATTCGGGTGGTGGGGAGAGTACCTTGCTCCCGGACCGAAGGTTCTGGACACCGCCCTGTATTGTGTGCTGGTGGGCTGGATCGCGTCGGCATATTGCGCGTACGTCGGCCGACGGACGGTGGAAATGGGCTACGGCATGTTTGCGTCCGGCGGCATGAGTGGAAGCACGGCGCTGGTGATTGGGCTTATCGGCGAGAATTTGTTTGTAGGCGCGAAGATGTGGGTTTATGACCCGTCCGGGCTGGATGCGTGGTCGGTGCCGCTCTTCGTACCGGTGGCCTACGGGCTGAGTTTTGGTTTGCTACCGATGTTCAATCGCCTGTCCCGGTGGCCTGCCGCTTTGGCGTTTTCAACCCTCGTTTTTACGATCACGGTGTCACTCGGTATTGTCACCGGCTTCTTCCCGCGCTGAATTCTCCGCAAAAGTGAGTAGCCGTTCTGGAAGCGGCGATTCTTTAGGTTCAACCCGCAAAGAAAAGCCGTCGGGCCGGACTTCTTCCACGCGGGCGACGCAGTGCTCGAAAACTTGTCGAGCATCACGAGTGGTCAGTGCATACGGCCAACAAACCAACGCGACGGGCGCTTGGCCGCGGATTAGCAGCGTCCCCCCGGCCGATGACCAGTCCATAACCGTGAGTTCGAGACGCGGCGGGCGCTCGTAGTGAAGCGGCAGCAGTGGCACGGTAAGTACCGACCGGCTAAAAGGGGTCTCATAAGCTACGGCCTGCGAAAGACGCAGGGGTGCCCCAAGGTAATATTGGTAGTCCGGGAGAATGCCGAGGGGCCGGTCTGGATTCCTGCGCTGTTCGTCGTAGACTTGCTGTTGGAATTGCTGCACCGCGTGTCCGGCATGCCGCCATGCAAAATTGGCGCGGATTCCCATGCCGAAGAAGACCAGACAGAGCACGGTGGTGACGAAAATGACCGTCCGACGCCATTTGGGATGGTCCATAATGCGCAGAAACAGCGCCGAGAGCACTAGAGCATAAAAAGCCCCGGGCAGGACTAGTTGGCCGCCCCCGACCAAATGCACGGGGTCAACCATTGCCTTCGGTTGGAGGAGTCGGATGGCGCCCATCGAGAGTAATCCGAATAGCAGAGCCCGGCTGCGCGACTTGCGCTGGATAAGGTAAAGAATGACCATCGTGGTGACCGCCCCAAGCCATGCCAGCCAAGGTTTGTCGTGGAAATCCTTCGCATTTTCCGGAAGAAAGCCTATGGGATAAAAAAGGAAATAGAGCGGCGCAAATGTGTCCGTAACCGCCAGCCCGGTCGTCCACAATACGTCGCGATAAACGACCAGGCCCATCAAGCTAACAATGAGGTGCGGCACAAGCCGAAGGTAACTACGACTATTCTCTTTCAGCACGAGGGCCTCGTACAGCAACAGAACTAAGATCAAACCAGCGTTCTGTGGGAAGAGCACCACGGCGACCACGAAAAGTGCCACACTTAGTTCTCTCTTAGCCGCGCTTGGGGCCCGGGTATGGATCATGTACGCGAGCAGCGCGGCGAGCGCGGAGACGCAGGGCAGCAGGTCAACAATACCGCAAAGATTGAGAGTAGCTTCGCTGTAGGCCGGGTTGGCCATGAACAACGTCGCGGCGAGGGTTCCCATCCACGATGGGCCTCTGAGAGTCAGATTTGTGACGCGGTACAGGAGCAGCATCGAGGCATAGAGCAGGGCTAGGTTGGTCACATGGTACGCGATGAGGCGATCCTGAAAACATGCCGCTTCGCACTCTATGAGCAACTCGACGACCAGAGGTGGCCGCTCGTGTATCCCGCTCAAGAGCGCGTAATCCCTACCGAGCGGGTAAATCCATAGACTCCAAACGTATACGACGGACAGGTATACGAGCATGGACACGGCATCGTAGCGCCCCTGGTACTTCTGGCGCAGTTCCAGCAGTCGGCTCTTCTGGGGTGCCCCGGACATCGGCGCAGAGTGTAGCCGTGGCCCGAGACGGAGTTCAATTGGCAGTAAGCAATGAGCAATGAGCAACGAGTGGGGCTGGGTTCGCGGGGGAGCGAATAAGACTGCCGGTTCCGTTGTTTTTCTGCCTGTGGCCGTTGCGTGAGATGTCTCGTGGGTGAGGTCATGAAGAAAAAGATCGATCGGCGTGTCGGTGTTGCCAAAGTTCGCCTGTTGGGCTTGATGGCTGCGATTGGGTTAGGTTTCTTGGTCGGCGTCCTGTTCGCGCGGATAGAGTGGCGTTCAGTTACGAATCGAGACGCGCGACCACTCCCGACCGTTGCCGAAGGTTTTCGCCTAACCGACCACTTGGGACGTTCCCACGAACTAAGTCGTTATCAGGATGCCAAAGCGGTCGTCCTCTTTTTTGCTGGGAACGGATGTCCCATCGTCCGCCAAAGTGTCCCGCTTCTGAAGGAACTGCGAGACCGTTATAGTCCCAAGGGCGTCGTGTTTCTCATGATTGATTCGGTCTTGCAGGACACGTTGGACGACGTCGTCAAGGAGTCGGAAGAATTCAAGATTGACCTGCCCGTCTTGTTAGATACGACCCAACTCGTGGCTCGGACACTGGGGGTGCAGCGCACCGCCGAGACCCTCATCATCCTCCCGAACGCGTGGCGCATCGTCTATCGTGGGCCGCTGGATGACCGGTTTGACTATGGCGCCACCAAGCCAATCGCTAGCAAGCGTTGGCTCGAAGCGGCGCTCACAGCGGTACTTGAGGGCAAGCCCGTATCCGAGTCGTCCGGCCCGGTCAAGGGTTGTCTGATTGATTTCAAGAAGTTGCCGGAGCATGTTTCCTACGCGCGGCAGGTAGCGCCGATCATCGCTCAGAAGTGCGCCCCCTGCCACACCGAGGGAAACGTGGCGCCGTTTGCCTTTGACGGATACGAGAGTGTCCGGTCGAGGGCCGGGATGATTCGGGAGGTGTTGATGACCCGGCGCATGCCGCCGTGGCACGCCGATCCGCACTATGGCTCGTTTGCAAATGATCGTTCGCTTAGCGATGACGAAATGCTTGTAGTCACGTCCTGGCTCGAAGTGGGGGCGCGGCGCGATGCCGGTGCAGACCCGCTTGAGTCATATTCAGGCCCTTCATTAACGTGGACTCTGGGCGAACCCGACCAGGTCGTCGCGCTGCCGGCGGTTCAGGAGATTTCGGCCGCCGGTGTGTTCCCATACCGATATGTACGGATGCCGCTCAATCTTTCGGAGGACAAATGGGTTCGCGCCGTAGAAGTCCGGCCCACCAACCGCAAAGTGTTGCATCACTGCCTCATTTTTGTGCGTTACCCATCGCGCTTGCGACATCTGCAGCCGGACTATGATCGCGGTCTCGACGGCTATTTTGCCGGCTACGTGCCTGGGGCGATGCCCACCCCATTCCCGGAGAATACCGGGAAATTCCTGCCGAAAGACGGTCTGCTGGTGTTCCAACTGCACTACAACGCCACGGGCAAAGACGAGACGGACCGAACCGAATTGGGCCTATATTTTCACGAGCAGCGGCCTCCTCAGGAACTGAGCACGCGCGCCGCCGCCATGACCGAACTGCGCATCCCGCCCGGCGCGTCCGATTACGAAACCATGGCCGTCCACCGCCTTGACCATGACGCGTTACTCTGGGATATGAGCCCGCACATGCACTACCGGGGGAGTCGGTTCCAGTACGAAGCCCGGTACCCGGATGGCCGCACCGAAATATTGCTCTCCGTGCCCGGATACAACTTCAATTGGCAGACCGCCTATCGGCTTAAGGAACCCAAGCGATTGCCGGCGGGGACGGAAATCGTCTGTCGAGGCGCTTTCGATAACTCTGCCCGCAATCCCGCCAACCCCGACCCGACTGCTTGGGTGGAATTCGGCGAACAGACCTTCGAAGAGATGTTCATCGGATATCTGAATTATTCGATTCCAGTGGACGCGACCCAAACCCTGGCCGCCGTCCGCGAGGATTCATAAGTCCGATACGTCCCATAGGTCCTATCCCTATTGGGGATATTGCGCGCGGCCTTCCGCTCGTTATAATTGCGCCGTTGGAATCGCGGGGAAGCTCGTTTTGGGGAGAGGAGTTCTGTGGGTATGAGTCGAGGTCGGATCGCTCTGGGGGGTATTCAGTTTGCCGGTCTGCGCGAGGAGAAAACGAAGAATATCGAGACCGCAACGCGCATGATCCGCGAGGCCGCCGGTCGCGGCGCACAAATCATCATGACGCCGGAGGTGGTGTTGACCGGTTACGTGGGCGGTGAAGCGGAACGGCGTATGGCGGAACCTATTCCCGGTCCGACGACCGAACTCTTCGCTTCGCTGGCGAAGGAACTGGACGCCTACCTGCTGGTGGGGATGTCCGAGTTGCTTGACGGCGAGATTCATAATGCGATGGCCGTCTTGAGTCGAGACGGTTCGCTGATGGGTGTCATGCGCAAAGTGCACATCAATAAGTACGAGACCGCCTACGGCTGGCGGAATGGCTCGGAGTTTCCCGTGTGGCAATTCGCAACCGAAACCGGCACAATGACTGGCGGGATCATGATCTGCTATGACCGCGAAGTGCCGGAGAGCGCGCGCGTCCTGATGTTGAAGGATGTGGATGTCATCTTCAATCCGCTGGCGTGCCGGTGTCCGAAGGACGAAATCCACCGTTGCCTGCTGCGCACGCGCGCCTTCGAGAACGAGGTCTATGTGTTCATGGTGAATCATGCGGAGCCGAGCCAGAATGGTCACAGCTTTGCCGTGGATTTCAACGGATATATCCGTAGTGAACTGGACGAGGCCGAAGGCCTGCTCTGGTGTGAAGTGGACCTGGATGCCTTGGAGCGGCATCGCGCACAAGGAATCTACGGCAAGCACCACCGGCGGCCGGAACTGTACGCCTCGCTTTGCGATCCGGCCGGCCAGATTCATCCCGACAACGCGAACCTGCCACCCGTCAGAACCAGATCAGCGTAAATCCGCCGCATCCGGGCCATCCGCGTTCCATTTGTTCAGAGTTCAGGCGCGGGTACCGGGCGGCCACGCTAGCTCGACGCCTTGGTCTGCCAACAAGCTCTGAAAGTCGTGGAGTAGGCGCGGTGTGTTGCGCACATGCCGGGGCCGTGTCTTCCGGTCATTACAGAACGCCGCCAGCGCGCCCGCGGCTTCGCCGATATTCCATTCCACGGGATGAAGGCGGTAACAACCATTCGTGATGTGTGTAACGCCGAGGTTTTTGCACGCCGGCAGTAAATTCTCGACCCGCTGCGGGATGAGAGCGCCCAGTGGGATTTGAAAGGGTAGGGAGTCCACGTCTATGTAGTTATCCCCGCCGCTGCTGGGATGCAGATCGATCCGGTAGTATCCGATTCCGACGGAGTCAGGGAAGACTTCAGATTCGATTTGTTCGCAATTCTTCCCGGTAAGTTGCATTCGCGCGTCTCTGCCCACGTGTTGTTCGAGGACTGTGAACTCGGCTTTGATTCGGCGAGACTCGCGGATGTAAGGATACTTCGCCAAACCGTCATCGGTATCCACAATGTCGTTACGCAGCCGTAAACCGCGCCACCCTTGGCCGCCGTCGGCACGCGGTGCTTCTGTCTGCAGCCAGTACAGCCACGATAGACTCAGTTGCTTAGCCGTGTCCAGATGCTTCCGCGCCTCTCGCTCCGAGACTTCATAAAGGTTTCCAAGCCAATAATCGTTTTGCGGCCAATTGACGAGCGTAATGTCGCCGCGATACAGGCCTGGACGGAAGTTCGCTCGGTCCGCGATGCGGCGATAATGCCACAACCCGCGCGCCTCCGTGGATTCGCGTGCGGGATCGAAATTCGAAGTCCTCGGTTTGAGCGTGACGGGGTGCGTATTCTCGAAGCTCAACAAGGGCCCGGGCCAGGACGGCTTCAAGTCCGGGACATTCGATTTCCAAAACGCATAATCGCGCGGCTTCTCGATCGTGTGATCCTCGCCTTCGAGATACTCCAACACAAAGCAGCACGTGAACGCCTGCATGTTCTGCGGCTGTGGTTTGTCCGGGGAATGAAGCTCCCCCGTTTGCTCCTTGGATTCGGCTCCGGTGACGTATTCGGTCTTGGTCAGCGGTAGGACATCGCCCAGTTCGGTTGCATCCAGGAAATAATCGCCCCCCAGGATAATCTCGTCGCCCGCACGCTCGCCTTCCACGGTGACCGATCGGACTTCGCCGTCCTCGATTTCAGCCGCGACGGGCCGATGATTGAGGAGGATGCGGACGAGTCCGCTGCCGAGATATGCGGCCAGCAGTTCGTAAAGGACGGCCAGCGAGACGCGCGGCTCATGGCAAATTCTGGACACCGAGCCGTTGCCGGGGTTTAAGTGTTCACGAGCGCGCGCTTCCGGTGTGAGGGGATAGTTGCGGCGGTAGTAGTCCCGAATGCGCCGGCGGAACTCGCGGTAGCTCCGGGTGATGCCGTAGGTTTCGACCCAGCGGTGCTCATCCGGCGGGACTGCCTGCGCGGTGCACTGTCCCCCGATCCAGTCGGTCTCCTCGGTCATAATGACGCGTTTGCCGTTACGCGCCGCCGCCAGAGCCGCCGCGCATCCGCCCAACCCACCACCCACGACGATCACATCCGCCGAATCTTCTTTCATGGTCTCGATGCTTCCCGGTACGGTTTATGGGCGCGCATTATACCGCATTCCGATCACGTTCCAAGCAGCAAGTGCGAGTGTTTGATGATTGCCCGCTCTTGCATTTGGCTAGATCATAAGATAGCGTAGCGTTCCAATGAGAACAGGAAGGGGGGTGATCCAGAATGAAGTGCACCACCTACGAACAGGCGGTGGCGCGGTACGGCGCGATTGACGTGGTGGCGAGGCAATGGCCCGATGGGGGACAGTGGATGGCGACGTTCGATGTTCCGGACAACGTCGAGCGGGGATGGGTCAATAGCTTTACGCAAAAGCCGACCACCCGAATTTACTGCAACAAGGACATCCACTCCGCATTGGCGCAGGCCCTGCAGAATCTCAAGAACGCCGACCTCTTATCCGAGTTGAAGACCTACGATGGATGTTTCGAGATTCGGCCCGTGCGCGGACGCCCCGGCCGGGTTTCCACGCACGCCTATGGTCTCGCACTGGATATCAACGCGTCCGAAAACGGTTTGGGACAGCCGCCCAGACTGTCGGCGCCTTTTGTCAAGTGTTGGACCGATGCCGGGTTTGATTGGGGCGGCGACTTCGCCCGCAAAGACGGCATGCATTTTTCGTTTGCGTGGGAAGGAGTTCCATAATGCGATAGCCCGGCGGGCAAAAGGGGATCGCGCGCGCTGAGGCGGGACGAGATACAGGGGAGGGATGTGAATCATGTCGCAGAAAATCGCGGTAGCGATCATCCATGGGGTAGGAAAGCAAGACCCGAACTTCGCGGGGGGCATGATTGACGAACTCACGGACCGAGTCGCCGAACTGTTGCGGGGTTCGAGCGATGATCCGGCGGGCGAATTCGTCATCGAGCCGGTGTATTGGGCGCCGGTGTTGCAGGAGGCGGAAGACCGGCTGTGGCGGCGGGTGAAACGCGGCGGGGCGCTTGACTTCATCGCGGTTCGGCAATTCCTAATTGATTTTGCGGCGGACGCCATTGCCTATCAACCCACGCCCCGCGACCGGAAAATCTACGACGCCATTCATCGCGTAGTCGCGCAGACATTGGCGCGACTGGCCCGAGAAGCGGGACCGAAGGCCCCGCTCTGCGTGATCGCCCACAGTCTGGGGAGCGTCATCGCCAGCAATTACTTCTACGATCTGGAGGCGGCGCGGCGGCGCCGCTTGCTGGCGGCCAAGGTTCGGCGGGCCATCCACGATACGCCGCTCGAACAGGGCGAAACGCTGACCCTCTTCTATACCTTGGGAAGCCCCATCGCGCTGTGGAGTCTGCGATACGAGGATTTTGGGCGACCGATCCCGGTGCCGTCGCCGCAATTGCCGGAACACTTTCCGGGATTGGCCGGTGAATGGCTGAACTTTTATGATAAAGACGACATCATCGGCTACCCGCTGCGGACATTGGGCGACGCTTACCGGGAAACGGTGAAGAAAGATTGCGAAGTCAACGTCGGGGGAGTATTTACCAGTTGGAATCCCGCCTCGCACATGGCTTACTGGACCGACAACGACGTCACCAAACCGATTGCCGACGCCTTGGCGCGCACGTGGAAGGCGGTAAATATCGGCACCCGGCCCTAGGCGGGAAGTCGCCGGGAATTAGAGTCCGACGGCGTACGGTACGCCCGTGCCGATGCTTTTCTTGGGTGGGGTCTCTTCCCAGACGCCGGGGATGACCGCGGCGCAGCGCGGGCAGCGACTGCCTTTCATGTGGTTTTCGATGACGTAGAAGCCGTAGCGGCGGATGAGCAGGGTCCCGCATTGTGGACAATTCGTGTTCTCGCGTTGGTCTACCATCCCGGGTAGGTTGCCGGGATACACGTAGTGTAGTCCCGCCTCTTTGCCGATGTCGTAGGCGCGCAACAAATGCGACACTTGGGTGCGCGGCGGCTCGGTCATTTTATAGTCGGGATGGAAAGCGGTCACGTGCCAGGGTATGTCGCAGGATACGCCGACGAGGAACTTGGCGATACCGCGCAGTTCGTCTTCGCTGTCGTTGAAACCCGGGACGACGAGCGTGACAATCTCGACCCAGAAACCCATCTCCTTGAGGCGGACGACCGTGTCCAGCACGTTTTGCAGGACGCAGCCAAGCTTGCGGTAGTTCTTATCGTTGAAGGTCTTCAGGTCCACTTTGTACAGGTCCACGTAGGGTCGGATGAACTTGAGGACTTCCGAGGTGGCGTTGCCGTTGCTGACGAATCCGCAAACGAGGCCGTGTTCCCGCGCGATCTCGAAAACTTTCACGGCCCAGTCGGCGGTGATCAACGGCTCGTTGTAGGTGCTGACCACGACCGGCGCTTCGTATTCGCGCGCAAGGTCAATCAGGCGTTCCGGCTCGCACATGTGCGGCAGCGAGACCGCTTGGTCATCGCGCAGGGCCTGGCTGGTGACCCAGTTCTGGCAGTACGAACAGTGTAGGTCGCAACCCAACATGCCGAAGGACATGGCATCGCGGCCGGGAAACGCATGGAAGAAAGGCTTCTTCTCGATGGGGTCCACCTGTAGTCCCGCTACGTAGCCCGCCGGGACGCGCAACTCGCCCGCGCGATTAAACCGGACTCGACAAATTCCGGATTTGCCTTCTTTGATGAAACAGCGGTGGCCGCATGCGACGCAGCGCAGGGCCCCCTCGTCTTCCCGAAGCACCAACTCCGGCGCCGCGGGCATCGTATTCTCTTCGATCAGTCCTTTAAGGCTGGTAGTCGTTGCCATTGGCCGGCTCCCGATACTTGCCTGACTCTCTTCCCCCTGATTTCCATTCTAACACAAAGACGCCCCAATTCCGATACCCAAAATGCGCAACACATGCTCCACGGAATGCCTGAAGGCCGAGTTGCGGGGCGCTCGGGCGCGTAAGTCGTTGACGTGCAATGGGAGAAGCGGGGCGAGAATGGAGATTCGGCGTGAAAAAGCGGTACAAAAGCGGTATAAAACCGGACATTTTTTTTGAAAACCGGTACAAAGTTGTGCAAAAGCGGTCAAAATCGGTACAAAAGCGTGATACATTTTTGTAGGAAATGGACGGAAGACCGTAGGCTGAAGGCGGTAGGCTGTAGGAGGCGCGTGGCGTGGTGGTCCCGCGAGTTGCGGGATCGAGTTTCTCAATCCGCATTTGTCTGCCTCTGGTGGATTCCGCATTTCGCATTCCGCATTCCAAATATCCCTCTATATATATAGGCGCGGGCGTTGCACTGCACGTGCGATAGCAGCTAACAATATGAAAATTTACACAAGGACTACCGGGACCGCAAGGTTCGCGAGGAGCGAACGGGTGTGAGCGCTGCGGCAGCAGACAGGAGACAGAAGACAGGAGACAGGAGGCAGGAGGCAGGAGTCAGGAGGCAGGAGGCAGGAGTCAGGAGACAGGAGACAGAAGACAGGAGTCAGGAGGCAGGAGGCAGGACAAAGGAGACAGGAGTCAGGAGTCAGGAGGCGGGAGTCAGGAGTCAGGAGGGAGGAGCCACGAGGCGTACGGCGAAGAGAGCCCGCGGTCCGGCGGGTTCATCGGGAGTGGGATATCGAGCTTGCAGAAGCCTTAAGCCTACTATAGAATATTACCAAACGAAGGGGAGCTAGGGCGGATAGGAAGCACATAAGGGCACTGAGGGCATTAGAAGGGGAAGTGGTTGGGAGTAAGACGTGATTCCTTTAGTCATTCTGAGCGTAGCGAAGAATTTCGCATACCGAAGTCGTGGGTGCAAGAGATGCTTTCCCGCGCGGCGCGGGACTCAGCATGACAGTTCAGTTAGTCATTCTGAGCGCAGCGAAGAATTTCGCATACCGGAGTTCCGTGTAGAAGAGACGTAAGGATCAAACATGACGAAACATGAAATCAAGATCAACCTTCCCGGACTTCTCCGCATGTTGGGGGAGAACATCTATTCCGACCCGGAAGTGGCGGTGCGGGAGATGATCCAGAACGCTCACGACGGGGCCATCATCCGCACCACCCGGGATGCCGGCTTCAAGGAGCCGCGCATTGACCTCGCTTTCGACCACAAGGCGCGGACGCTGACCATCACCGACAACGGCACCGGCATGACCGAGCCGGAACTGCACCAGAACCTCGCCACCATCGGCGAAAGCTTCACCCGCATCCAGAAGGAGGAACTTCGCGGCCAGGAACGCGAGGAAGCCGCCCTCCTCATCGGCCAGTTCGGCATCGGTCTGTTGTCCGCTTTCGCCATCGCCCGCAAGGTCGAGTTCTTCACGCGGTCGTATCAGCCGGGCAGCGCCGGCCTGAGATGGGTCTGCGAGGGCGACATCCACTACAGTGTCGAGGCCGCGCCCAAGGAAGACATCGGCACGCGCGTGGTCCTCCACCTCCTGGACGGCAAGCTGGACCTTCTTGAAGAGAAGCGTCTGCGCCAGGCCATCAAGAAATACGCCGATTTTCTCTCCGTCCCCATCCTCCTCAACGGCCAGCAGGTCAACACCTGCACTCCGCCCTGGGAGCAACCGGACGACGTCGAGTTCGACTACGAGGAATACATCCAGCAGCGTTACGACCTCTTCCCGCTCGGCGTCATCGCGTTCGACACTCGGACAATGGCCGCAGACACCAAGGAGGACCGGAAACTGCCCAATGTCGCCGGCATCCTCTTCATTCCCTTGATTCCCTTCGAGTTGGCCCGCGACTTCGGCGAGGTGGACGTGTACGTTTCCCGGATGTTCATCAAGGCGAACGAAAAGGACCTCCTGCCGCGGTGGGCGCGCTTCGTCAAGGGCGTCATCAACTCACCCGATCTCACGCCCACCCTCAGCCGCGGCGAGTTGGTAGTGGACGAAAAATACAGGCAGATTCAGGCCCTTCTTGGCGGTTTGGTCCTAACGTATCTGCGCCTGCTTCAGGTGGAGAATGTCGAGAAGCTCAAGCTCATCGTCGGCGCTTACAACAACACCATTAAAGCCCGCACGCTGGAGGATGACGACTTCTTCGACGCCATTTGCGACCTCGCCCGCGTCAACACCGACATGGGATTGATCACCATGGCCGAGTATCTGGCCAAATCGGGAGGCGTCATTTACTACTTCGCCGAACGGGGAACTGGTACTCAGCACAAACTCTTGTTCTCCCACAAGGGGCTGCCCGTCATTGACGCTAGTTGGGGTGTAGAGGAGGAGTTCCTTGAAAAATACGCCGAGCGCAAGAAGATCAAACTCGAACGCCTCGCGGCTGGCGCCGGCGTCATCTTCAAGGTGCCCGCCACCGTGGACGAGAAGTGGCAGACTCTGGAGCACGATTTCGATCGCACCACCCGGCGCGCGGCCAAGGCCGTCGAATTCGAGCCGGACACCGTGCCAGCGGTGCTCGTAGCTAAGCCTTTGGAACAGGACGACAAAGCGCTCGCCGAGATTGACGCGTTGGGCGCGAAGCTCGGCATCGGGAGCAGTCAGATCAAGGATATGTTCCGCAAAATGGCCAAAGGCAAGACTCTGCGCGCCGTTGAGGATGAAACCGTCCTCCAATTGAACACGAAGAACGCGCTGATCTGCCAATTGCGCGACATGCCGCGCAACGAGACTTTCTACTTGGCTCTGACCTGCATTTTTAACAACGCCATGATGTTCGCCCACCACTATGTCTCTCCCGACAATGCCGAGATCATTTTCACCGGCAATAACAATGCCTTCTCCGCCATGATCGCCAATGCCAAGGCGCTGGCGACAGCGCAGACTGAAAATGCGAAGATGGAGATTGAGTTGAGTGAACTGCGGCGTCGCGTCGGGACCGTGACTCTGGACAAGGAGCGCTCCTGCTTTTTCGCCTATCCCTTCCAGGAGAAGTTTCACAACCTGCGCGATGAACTCGCGAAGCTGCTGCGGTCCGAGTGGGGCATCCGACTCAAGGCGACTTCTCTTGAAATGAAGGATCCCCGGATTGTGGATGATATTGAAAATCAGATTCGCTCTGCCCACTTTGGTATCGCCGACATTACGGGCAACAATCCGAATGTCCTCTGGGAACTCGGCGTGGCGATGGGGTACGGCAAGCCCGTTGTCATCCTCAAGGACTTGACCGATACCGAGAAAACACCGTTCGACGTCTATGGCAACTACCGTGTTGAATACCAGATTGTGAAGTCCGGGGCGTCAGGTCGCACCGAGTATGCGCTTCTGCGAGACGGCCTGGAACGGAATATGAATTTCTTGCTTGATCGCTTCACGGAACTGAAAAATGCGCTGGAAATTCGCGAATGAAACGACCTTGGGTGGCACCGTTTCGCCAGAGTCCCGCATTCTTCATTCCGGGGCAAGCGGAGGCCAAGAATGCGGTACTCTGTCAAAACACCGCTAGGACCTGATTTGTGGCCATCCCGGCTGAACTGAGACCGCTGATCGCCCAGGTGCGGCAGCAGCATCCCCAACTCAAGGATGTACCGGATGAGGAAGTGGCGGAGTTGATCATGCAGGCCATGGCGGCCCAGCGAGGCCCCGACCTGCCGCAGAACCCGGATGAGGCGGACATTTCGAAGATGTCAGCCGAGGAGTGTGGGGCGTACGGCGAGCAACTTATGAACACCGGCCAATGGCAGGCGGCGGAGCGGTGCTTCTTTGCGGCGCTCGAGAAAGCTGAACTAGCGAACGACTTGGATATGCAATGCAAACTTGTAGCCGCGCTTGGTAGGCTTTGCCGAGTTCGTGGCGACTTCCCGCAGGCTATGACGTTGTTTAAACAGGCGTTGGGTCTGGCCGAGCGGCAAGGCGACCAGCGTGTAGTGGCACTGATCTACGACCAAGTGGGCACGACGTACCGCAAGCAGGGCCACTACGCGGAGGCGGTTGAGTATTACCGGAAGAGCCTTGAAATCGATGAGGCGATGGGGAACGAGGTGGGCATGGCCGTCGAATACGGCAACTTGGGCAGTGTCTATACGCAGCAGGGCGACTTCGACCGGGCGGTGGAGGCGCATCAGAAAGCGTTAGCGCTGGATCTTAGACTCGGTGAGCAAAAGGGTGCCGCGCAAGACTACGGCAACCTCGGTATTGTCTTCCGGCATCAAGGACGCTACGACCGGGCCGTGGAGATGTACCAGAGGAGCCTGGAAATCGAGTTGCGCTTGGGCAATCAGCACGGCACGGCTCTAACCTATGGCAATCTCGGCAACGTCTATCTCGAACTGGGCGACCTGGACGCGGCCCAGCGGATGTTTGAAAAGTCGTTGGAGATTTTCCAACAAATAGGCGATGAGCCGAACACGGCAACCGTATGCGGCAATCTGGCGGTTATGTACAGTCAGAAAGGCGAGGTGTCGCGGGCGCTGGAGTATTACGACAAGTTGCTCAAGATCACCGAACGCATCGGAGATCGCCATACCTCGGCCAACGCATATTCCAACCTCGGCGATCTCTACCGTGGCCTGGGTGACCGCGTGCAGGCCCGGGGGCATTTCGAGAAAGCCAAGGCGCTTTACGAAATCGTCGGCGATGCTCGGAACGCCCAGGATGCGGCCCGCGCCTTGCGCGACCTGTAAAGTGAAGGATGAAGTGTGAAGGATGAAGGATGAAGTATGAAGGCTGAAGGGTGAAGGATGAAGGGTGAAGGGTTTCGTAGACGCGACGTCCTCGTCGCGTTGTTTATGCGCCTCCCGAAAAAACGCGACGAGGACTCGCCTTCGACCGCCACGCCGGACTTCGGCGGAGCAAGCGTCGCGTTTACGCGGAGTTCGGTGGAGCAAGCGTCGGGTCTACACAGCGCGTGGATGCAGCGTAGTACCTGGTTTGTAGTGTGCCCGTCAGGGCGTTGTGGGTGGGTTTGAACGCCTGACGGTATTCTGTGGGAGGCTGAAATTTGTTACGATTTCGACTTAGGCGGCCAGAATTCCGGATCGGGAGTGTGATTTATGTGGGCTAAACGAAACGGAAGGAGGCGGTATGGCCATACCGGCTGAACTGAAACCGCTGATTGCCCAGGTGCGGCAACAGCATCCCCAACTCAAAGACGCGCCGGATGAGGTGGTGGCGCAGTTGATCATGCAGGCGATGGCTGTCGAGCGGGGCGGGGGCCTGCCAAAGAATCCGGATGAGGCGGACATTTCAAAGATGTCCGCCGAGCAATGTGGGGCCTACGGCGAGCTACTTCTGAACACCGGGCAATGGCAGGCGGCGGAGCGGTTCTTTTTCGTCGCGCTCGAGAAAGGAGAACAGGCCAATGACGTAGATATCCAATGCAAAGCGGCAGGTGCCTTGGGCCGGCTCTGCTTGCAGCGTGGCGACTTTCCACAAGCCATGGGGCTGTATCAACAGGCGTTGGGACTGGCCGAGCGACAAGGCGACCGGCGCTTGATGGCCGTGAGCTATGAGCAGATCGGCATAACCTACAAAATGCGGAGCCAATACCCCCAGGCCATTGAGTACTTCCGGAAGAGCCTGGAGATTTCTGAGCAGCAGGGCGACGAGGAGGGCATAGCGGCCAGCCACGGCAATCTGGGCAATGTCTACTTGCAGCAGAGCGACTTCGACCGGGCCGTTAAATCGCATGAGAAAAGTCTGGAATACAGTCTGAAGACTGGGGCCGACCGGTTCTCTGCAATCCAATACGGCAACCTCGGAAACGCCTTCGCTCAGCAAGGCCGCTACGACCAAGCCGTGGGGATGTACCACAAGAGCCTGGAGATCGTGTTGCGGCTGGGCGACCAGCAGGGCGTGGCTCGAACCTATATGAATCTGGGCAATGTTCATGGCGAGCTGGGGGACTTGGACACGGCCCAGCGGATGTTTCAGAAGTCGTTGGAGATTTTCCAACAAATGGGCGACGAGCCAAACAGCGCAGCGACCTACGGCTGTTTGGCGATTGTGTATGCGCAGAAAGGCGAGGTGTCGCGGGCACTGGAGTATTACGACAAGTCGCTCAAGATCAAGGAGCGCATCGGCGACCGGCACGGCGCAGCCGAAACGTATTTCAACCTCGGCGTGCTCTACCGCGACCTGGGCGAGCGGGCACAGGCTCGGGGGCATTTCGAGAAGGCCAAGGCGCTCTGCGAAATCGTCGGCGATGCTCGGAACGCACAGGATGCCGCCCGCGCCTTGCGCGACCTGTAAAGTGAAGGATGAAGTGTGAAGGATGAAGGATGAAGGGTGAAGGATGAAGGGCGAAGGGGAAAGGCTGAAGGGTGAAGGATTAAGGGTGAAGGCCGTCGCGTCTACGCGGAACGCGAACCGCGAACTGAACGCCTGACGGCGTCACTACGAACCAGGGTGACGCGCGGGGCTCAGGGGGTGAGTTCGTAGACGTGTGTGTCGAAACGTTTCCAGGTGTCGGTGATGGAGCTTTGTTCGAGGGGGAGGGTGCGGTCTTCGCTTAATACGCGACACGTGGTCCAGGTGCCGGCGCTCGGCTTCAGTGAGAGTGTGGCTTTGCAGAGGTTTTTGTCGGCGTTGCAGGTGAGGAGGTAGAGCTTGGTGTCGTGTTCTTTGGCGAGGACTTGGAGGCCGTCGTCCACGGAATGTCCCATTTCGTGGTAGTCCACGTCTACGGGGATTTGCACCGTGTGTGCCGCGAGCGGCTCTGCGAGGTCGGCCAGTTCGCGGACGACGCGTTTCAGATCGGTCCAGGCTTGTGACGGCTGGGGCAGGTAGTCGCTGCCCCAATAGAGAATTCCGTTCGCGCCGTTAATGATGGCTTGATATGCCATAAAACGAGTTTGCGCATAACTCGGGAAAAGAATCTTTTCCTGGCGCTGCTCCTGGGCGGGCAATAGCGCTTCCCAGGCGAAGGCTTGCAGGACCATGAACACCGGGCGGTTCGGGCCGGCCACGCGCCGCATTTTTGCGGTGTATTCGCCGACTTGGCTGATGTGTTCGTTGTTCAAATCGCCTTGGTGGCCGTCCGGAAACAGCGCGTACATGTATTTGATTCCGCCGGGATTCACGGGATAGATGTCGCAGGCGACGATATCCGTGCCCGGGTTGTAAGCCATCAGCGTCTTCTCCAGGTTGGTGGGCGCGTGATTCGTATATAACAAATGCTTGGCGTCGGCCTGCTTGATGAGGGGATAGGCCTCGATGAGCGCCTGGGCCGGGGTTCGCGGTTCCGCCTTCTCCCAAGTCCAGGCCGGTTCGTCCACCGTTTCGAGGAAAGCGAGGGCCGGGTGATTCTTCACGGCTTCCACATTCGCGCGCAGCTTGGCGGCGCTCGTCTCCCGATTGGCAAGGTCCAGGGTGCCGACCCCGGTCCATACCATGAGACCGGCGGCCTGCGCTTGGTCCATCGCCGTTGCGTCGGCGCCGCTATTGACAAGATTGAAACCGGCTTCGGCTAATTCGCGTAATGCCGCTTCCGGGTCTTTCTTGCCGTAATGGTAAGAACCGAGGATAAACGTGCGCTTTCCGTTGACGGTGATCGTGCCGTCGTCGTCATAGGCCGTAGTCAATCCGGCGCCGTATGCGCCGGACAAAGAGAAGAGTAGCGCCACGGTGAGACTCCAGATCATGTCGAGCGTCCTTAGCCCACGTTTGAAAGCGCTTTAGCGAGTCGCAATCTGGTTAACCACGAATTGCACGAAACACACGAACGATTTTGGTGCGGCCGGAGCGGCTTGTAAGGTGATTATTCATTTCCGGGTTCGGAAGTATCCGCGCGCCAGGAGGAGTCGTCACGCCGGCGTTTCTTGCGTTCTTTGAGGGCGTTCGCCTTGTAGAACAGTGCGGGTTCGATGATGGGATCGTGCAATCCTTGGGTTTCCACGTTCCCATAGCTCACACGCCCCCGGTAGGTGCGATTCGAAAGGATGATCGCCACGGCCTGGCGTGACCAGCGATTGCCCTTGCGCGTGAAGATGCCTTTCGAATGGAGATAATTCACGACTTTGCCGGTGCTGCGCGTGTTCAGGTATTCGCGATAGATGATGCGCACCACTTCCGCTTCACGGTCATCCACCATCAGGGGTTTCTCGCCCTCGCGTCCTCGCCGGTAACCGTAGGGCGCCGGACCGGTGCCGTACCGGCCCTGTTGGACGGCTGTGAGTTGTCCCCGCTTTACCTTCGCGCCGTGCGGCAGATGGATCAAGGGAAGAGCGCCGCTTTCCAAAGGCAGTCCGCCAGTCGAAGGTCGCTCAGGACTCGACCCTTGTTTTGCGATCATGCCCGGTTTCGCCGAACGTTGCGCCATAAACGCCCAAGTTCCAATTTGCTCAGTATGGCCCTACTGAATTGGGTGTCTTCGGGTGTTCAGCCCGTGCAGGTCAGCGTTCGATGAGAGCGAGCAGCCGACCTGACAAACACCCATGATACACTTTTACTCTATCCGAATTTGCAGACAATGTCAATTAATTTCTCTCTCGTCTTCTCAATTTCCCATGGGCTTTGGCTATAGTGAACCTGGGCGATGTGGGTTCTATGATTCGATACGAACCTCTCTTGTATATGGTTTAAGTCTAGTATTTACAGCGTTTTACAACGATATCTTCGCGAGTACAAAGGGTGCCGGTCGCGCCCATGAGGTGCGAACGCGTTCACAGTTTACAGAAAGCCGGGAGAAGTTTACTTGGAGATTCTATTGCGCGAATTCCGAGTGTACGCGAGAAGTGATTGTGGCGGGGCACTGTAGGGGCCGGTGTCAAGTGCTGCACTCCGCTCGGCAATTTCCGTTATGTCAGTCTTGGTCATGCCTGCCGCTTTGGCTTCCGCCACGGCTTCATGCAGGCGTGATATCACTTTTTTCCGACCAACTTCGCGGCAACGAGACTCGATGCCTTTCTTGACGTAGACGCCCACGCCTCGCCGCGTGTAGACCACTCCCATAACTTCGAGGTCGCGGTACGCTTTGGCCACCGTATTCGGATTGACCTTCAGGCGCCTCGATAGTTCGAGAACCGACGGCAGTTGGTCTCCTGCCTTGAGCTGTCCCGCGGCGATTGCGAACTGTACGTGGTTTTCAATCTGGACGTACACCGCCACGCTGCTCTCCGGATCAACACTGGCCAACATCGCTATGCTCCTTTCCGTTGTGCTACACTGCAGTCGGGTTGCCATGACCTTCGCAACCGTTCTGCGGCCGCGGCGTTCCAACGAACGCTGCGGTAGCGGATACTCTAAACGAACTGTACTGTACTTGGCAAGTGGTGTTAGTAAAGCGTTCACCGTCGTGAGGGGACGCGTCGGGGCTGTAGTGAGGAATGGCTCCGCCGTTGGAGGAGAAAGGAAGTTGCGCGCAGGTTCGAGTCGTCCGATAGCAGCGGCCACGCTACTTTTCGTTTTCGTGACGATGATGAGTAGCGCCGAGCGACCGGTTACTGCGAAACCGACTGCGGGTTCGGCCGCTCCCGTGATCATTGAGTCGGAGCAATCGGCCGGAACGTCGCCCGGCAGCCTTTCCATCCGCATCCGCGACGTGCTCGGCCGGCCACTTGCTTCACAGGTGGACTTGCATCCCAGTGGCCAGAGTGCGCCTACTACGATTCCAACGCCGGAGGGCCGAGCGGACGGCATTTATCCGGTCGGGACCTATCAGGCGTACGTTCGCGTGTATGACCTGGGGGTGCCGGTCTTGGTGGCCGTTCGAGAGGTCGAGTTGGGAATGGAGCCCTGTCGTCTGGAAGTGGAGTTGCTGGAAGGAGCGAGTGGAAACAAACAACTCCTCGAATTCGACCAGGATTTTGATTTGGCCCTGGACCGCGTCGAACTCGAAGTGGGTACCGACCCGAACAACGCGAACAGTATACCCGGACAGGCGGCGCTCCACTTCGCAAGCCCGGTCCTGAGTAGCAAGGCGGGGTGGTACCGCGGTGAACTCCACGCGCACTCCAAGTACGGTGAAGGCCGTGAGAGTGTGAAGGAGTTAGTTGCCCGCGCCGAGAAAACAGGTCTGGACTTCCTGGCCATCACCGACCTCGACACCTTGGCGGCGGCGAGCGATCCCGAATTCAAATCCAAGCGCGTGGTTCTTATCCCGGCTATGGAATGGGGAGACAAGTCCCGAGGTCTGGCCTTGATATACGGACCGGGCACAGTCCCTCAGCGCGCCGACAGCTTTGCGGGGGCGCAGGCCGTAGCCAATCTCGTGCAGGCGCAGGGCGGCGTCTTCGCCATCGCGCATCCGTGCTTTTCCACCGCGCCCTGGCAGTGGGGCGTGAGCTATGTGAATGCGATCGAGGTGTGGTGTCGCGACTGGCGCGACGTTCCGCCCTTGTCGTTGAAGAGCTTGAATAAGGCCTACCAGACCCGTCGTGACGGCAAGCTCATTCATTCGATTGCGTTGGCCGCCGCGACCCCGGAACTCTCGGCCAACGGTCAGGCCGCGCTGTTCTGGGACTATGAATCGGCGCGCGGACTGAAGGCGTGCCCCATCGCCGGGAGCAACACCGCGAGTAAGGACGTTCCGATGGGCGAGCCGGTTACGTACGTCTACGCGCCGGAGAAGTCGGTACGCGGCATCCTGGCCGGATTGCAGCGAGGATGGACCTATGTTTCAAAAGGGCTGGACGCACCGCAGCTCACGTTTACCGCCGATGTCATGAAGAACAACTTGGTAGACGTTCCGATGGGCGGGTTGATTCCGTTGGGCGTCGAGGTGGTGTTCGAAGTGGGCGTCAAAGATGCCAAAGACCACAAAGTCCAAGTGTTAAGGGATGGCTATCCGATTATCTCAAAGAAGATTGATTCCAACGATTTCATGCTGCGAATCGCCCAGACGCCGGACAGCTACTCGGTGTATCGCGTGCGCGTGGTGACCACTCCCGCCAAGAAGGGCTTCGGCCACGTCGAGGTGCTCGCAATGTCCAGTCCTATTTACGCTCAGGAACTGGTCGTGGTGGACCCCAAACTGGGGCCTCAGCAGATGTGGGTGAAGCTCCAGAAGCAGAAACAACCGGCTCTGCCGGACTTGCCCCCGGACCCGGGCGCGGTGCGTGAAATCATCCCCACTTGGCAGTATTAACTTCCAATTCTTAATCGTCGCTTGACGTCTTCGATTACCGCGTCCAAGATCATATCCAGCGAGGTCGCGGGGTGGTAGCCGATGGCCTTCTTGACTTTGGCGAGGCTGGGCGCGCGATGTCGCATGTCCTCGTAGCCTTGGCCATAGGCTTGATCGTATGGGATGTAGATGATCTTGGATCGGCTCCTCGTACGCCGGATGACGCGCTGCGCCAAGGCTTCAATCGTGACGCGGTGCGAATTCCCTACGTTGAAAACCTCGCCGCAAAGATCGCTTCGGTCCATCAACGTGATCAACGCCGGCACCACGTCGCCCACGTAGGCGAAGCAACGGGTCTGTTGCCCGTCGCCGTGTATAGTCACGGGCTCGTTTCGCAAGGCCTGCTCGACGAAGCGCGGAATGACCATCCCGTAGCGCCCGGTTTGCCGAGGTCCCACGGTGTTGAACAAGCGGACGATGACGACCGGGTGTCGTTTCTCGTACCAGTAGGCCAGCCCGAGGAACTCGTCAATGGCCTTCGATTCGGCGTAGCCCCAGCGGGTCAGGCTGGTCGCGCCCATGACGCGGTCATCGTTTTCTTGGAAGACTCTTCGGGAGCCTTTCCCGTATACTTCACTTGACGACGTGATGAGGATGCGCCGGCGGTAGCGACAAGCTTCCTCGAGCACGGTTTCCGTGCCCCAAATGTTATTGATGATGGTCTTGATCGGTTCGTCTACGACGAGTTGCACCCCGACCGTGGCGGCCAAGTGATAGACGACATCCACCTCGCGCACGAGGTCCCGCACGGTCTCTCGGTTGAGCGTGGAATCAATGACGCAGGCGACCTCCGGCAGATGTTCGATGTTCTCGAACCGTCCCGTGCTCAGATCATCCAGCACCAGCACCCGGTC
>JACQVH010000193.1 GCA_016209895.1 Candidatus Hydrogenedentota bacterium
CGTCCCTGGGGCATATGTAGGTTCCCACCGTGGTTCTTAAAGTGGTCGGCGAGCACCTCCAAATCGTGTTCGCCAACTTCGTTGAGCACCGCCGTATCCGAGATGAAGTGCCAAGGTCGGATCGTACGTTCCGTAATGACGGCGTTTTCGGCGGACTCTTGGAATAGCATGTTGACCATCGAAACGTTGCCCAAACGCTCTTGCTCCAAGCGCGGCCACATCGTACAGCCCGTCACCAGAATCACTACCGCACACCACCGGACGCAATCCATTAACCTCATTTTCGCGTTCCTCCTAGGCGTTGAAAGCTTCGGTTTCTACCTGCCGCCAAATACTTCAGCCAACGTGAGGGCGGCCGGGCCCACGGCGACAATTATGATGACTGGGAAGATAAAGAGTACCATTGGGAAAATCATCTTGAGCGCCATTTTTTCGGCCTGTTCTTCCGCGCGTTGACTGCGAAGCTCCCGCATGCCGGTGGCGAAGACCCGCAACGCGTCGGCTACGCTGGTACCGAACTTCTCCGACTGGACCAGCACTGCGACGAGCGACGACAATTCAGCGACCCCAGTGCGCTGGGCCATGTGGCGAATGGCGGAACCCCGCTCTTCACCCAGATTGATCTCGAGATTCGTTAATGTCATTTCGTCCGCCAGGAGTGTACTGACAGGCCGAATCTCGTCAGTCACGGCATTCCAGGCCATATCCAGGCCCTGGCCGCTGGAAACACAGATTTCCAGGAGGTCAATGGCATCGGGCAGATGCCTTCGAACTTCCGCGTGCCGACCCCGGCTCCGAAGGGCCACGAAAATATCCGGCAGATAGAACAGAACCGCGGCGGCGCCGATAACCATTAGCACGCGAGCGGCGAACGCCACGTCCACCGTACCTGATAGCGGCATGAAGACCAGGACACCGGCCACGAAAAGGACCAGTTTCGCTCCCATGAAAACATACACCGCCGAATTCTCATGAAAGCCCGCTCTGGCCAACCGTCCTCGTAAACCTGCCGAAGGCTCCTTGGACGACACGGCAGCCCCCAATACATTGAGCATCCGCAACACCCCGGGTTTTCCAGTACCCAAGCGCGCCGCCCCGGCGGGATCGGGCTCGGTGGGATAGAGCCGGTTTCGAAGGGCGCTTTTTCGCGAAAACACGATGCTAATCACCGCGCCGCCGAGACAAAGGACCGATACGAAACTCAATACCGGGATCAGCATTCCGAATTTGTCCATTCGCTCGATCCTCCCTTCGCGTCGCTCGATCAATAGCGCAGAATCGTGATCCGATTAATAAGCCACCACCCGACCAGGAGCAATACACTGGCTATGATTAACATGATCCGCCCCGCGCTCGTCAGGTATAGCGGTTCAAGATAGCCCCGGTTCAGAAAGTAGATGCCCACGAAGATCAGAAACGGAAGGAACATCAGCACTTTCTTGCTCATCTCATTTTGCGTGGTCAGAATGCGAACCCGGCGGTGGAGCCGCAGCCGATCACGAATCACCACCGCAAGGCGGTCCATCATATCGGCGAGGTTGCCCCCGCTGTCCAATTGGATGATCGTCGCGGCGGCGAAAAGCTTCAGGTCGGGGCTTGGGGAGCGTGCGGCCGCCGTGCGCAACGACTCATCGAGACCAATCCCCAAAGCTTGCTGCTGGACGATCTCGCCGAAAATCAAGCTGATCGGTGGGTTCATCTCCTCAACGATGAGCCGGAAGGCTCCGAGCACGGGATGACCCGCTCGAAGGGACCGTGTGGCCAGTGCCAACGCGTCCACGAACTGCGCCTCGAATAGGGCGGTTTGGCTACGCAAACGTCGTTTGACAACGGACATGGTCACGAACAGTGGGACAATTCCCGCAAGCAGTCCAATCACGAGGTCCTCGGTCAAGAGTAAGGCTACGAGAAAGCATCCCGACATCAAGGCAGCGGGGCCGAACACCAGTGTGGGTACGGCGATGTCCCAACCGAGTCCCCGATGAAGTTGAACGGCCTGATTGCGAAGTCTTTGGTAAAGCGAGTCGCCCGGAACCGTCGTTACCAGGCTGTTCCCTTCTCGCCACAGCCGCAATACTCTCGGACTGGATGGATTCAGCCTTTCTTCGAAGCGCAGCCGGTTTTCCATGTGCTTCACTTTGACGTTTCGCCGCAACTGCCAAAGAGCCACCCCGATAAACCAAAGCGAGGCGACCAGTCCGAACGCCGCTGCCGCCGAAATAAATATGATGATGGTGATTGCTTGACTAGCGGGCATTGCTCCACCTCTTCTCTTTCTCGCCCTCTCGTGGCCCGAGGACGCGACCCGCAAAGAAGTTATCGGGGAAGTGGACCCCCTCGGCTTCCAGGCGGTTGACGATATGGGGCCGTACCCCGCACGCCTCCATGAATCCTTGGGCGTGCCCGTCCGCGCCGACACCGGTCTGACGGAATCGGAAGATATCTTGAAGTAGGATCACATCCCCTTCCATGCCGGTCACTTCCGACACGCTCACGACTTTGCGGCGCCCGCCGGTGAGCCTCGCCAAGTGCACAGACAGGTTCATGGCCGAAGCCATCTGCTGCCGAATGGTGTGGACCGGGAAGTTCAAACCGGCCATACTGACCATGTTTTCCACGCGCCGAAAGGCGTCTCGAGGATTGTTGGCATGGACGGTGGTCATGGAACCTTCGTGGCCCGTATTCATGGCCTGCAACATGTCCAACGCTTCCGGCCCGCGCACCTCGCCGATAACGATGCGGTCGGGCCGCATGCGGAGCGAGTTGCGGAGTAAGTCGCGCTGAGTAACTTCCCCTCTTCCCTCAATATTCGCGGGCCGGGTCTCGAGTCTGACCACGTGTTCGCGTTGAAGTTGTAGTTCGGCCGCGTCCTCGATGGTGATCACCCGTTCCGTTGCGGGAATCCATTTCGACAGCACGTTCAAGAGCGTGGTTTTGCCGCTGCCCGTGCCCCCGGAGAGAAGAATATTCAATTTGCACCGAACACATTCCTCGAGGAACTTCGCCATCTCCTCCGCCACGGTTCCCAATTCGACCAGCTTATTCAGTTCCAGCGGGATGGTGCCGAACCGGCGGATACTTAGCGTAGGCCCGTCCAGCGATAAGGGGGGGATAACCGCGTTGACGCGGGAACCATCCGGAAGGCGTGCGTCCAGCATCGGCGATGCCTCATCAATTCGCCGACCCACGCGCGCCGCAATCCGCTGAATGACTTGAATCAATTGGGTGTCGTCACGGAAGTGGACGCCAGTGGATTCCAACCGCCCGAAGCGCTCGATATAAATCCGCCGGGGTCCATTGACGAGGATATCGCTAATATGCGGGTCACGTAGAAACTCCTCCAGAGGCCCCAAGCCGAAGATTTCATCCATGACTTCGCGGAGGAGGAGGTTCTTTTCAGGCCCGGAAAGCGGGCAGCGCTGCTCATTGAGCAAGGCATCTACGCGCCGCGAGCACTCGGAGTACAGTTCCTCCGTCGGCATCGAGAGGGCGGCATTCAGATCGATGGTCTCCAGCAGTCTGCGATGGACCCTGGCCTTGATCTCAGGCACCGCTGTTCGCGTAAAGCCCGTCCCGCTGCTTCGAAGGTAATCGTCACTAGCCAGTCGTGGCATGCGCCCTCAACTTTCCGTTGTTGCCCGCGTACAGGGCGGAGAGTTCTTTGGCCAGTTGCATCAGCCCGCGCCGGAGTTTCGATCTTGGTGTTGCTTCGGCCAATGGCTTGCCATAATTGATGCTACGAACGGCGCTCTTGAAATCGTTCTGAAGCTGGCCGACCTCGGTTACATTCAGCGCTTGTTGGACCTCTCTTAAGGTAATCATCTGATAACGCCTGCGCACTCGATTCACGATCGGATAAATCCGGTCTCGTATCACTCCCCGTTCAACCAGAGCGTCAAGCATGGCTCGAGTCACGCGGATATCTTTTATGTTGGACTGGAGAACAATTAGAACTTTCTGACTGGCCTTCGCCAACACGGTGGCCGCCTCGACCGACATTCGGGGGGCGTCGAAAAGCGTGAACCCGTATCCGAGTTTACACGCCCGCACGAAAGAGTCGAGCCGTTCCACAAAAATCGGGTCCGCGGTGGCAAAACCGGTGTTGAGGGGTCGGATGAGCGCGTGCAGATGATCGGATCGTTTCAAGGCCGTCGTGGCGATCAACTCCGCGTCAATCCTGCGCTCAGGGGTCAATACATCGCTGACCCCGTATTCCCCGCGCAGGTCGAGGTACGTACCAACGGTTCCATAGCTGGCGTCCAGATCCACCACCAAGACGGCCTGGGCCGTTGCCAGTTGAAGCTCGTTGGCCAGGTTCACCGCCACGGTAGTCGCTCCGCAGCCCCCACTCGCGGAAAGCACGGTAAGCGCGGCGCCACCTTCCCCCGTCAGTTCTTCGTCCGCGGGCATTAGCCGATATAGTGTGGGAACAAGCTCGGTATTGATGCGCGCTTTAACTTGAAAATGCCGAACCCCGGAATGCATCGCCAGGAGAGCTAAATCCGCGGTCAAGTCTTGCGCAAGGGCGACAAAGCGGATGCCCGGGAACCGATTCCCGAGATACTCTAACTCTCGCAAAATCTGCTCCGGGTGCTGATCAATATCGGCGAGAACGATCGGCGCCGAATTTCGCTCCAGTAGGTTGACGAGCGCCACCGTATCTTTGCAGGTTCGGACCAGGCTAAGGGCGGGTTCCGACCGGAGAACGGAAAGGATTACCCGTTCTATCAGTACGTCGGGTGTCACGAGTATGAGGCTGACTTGTGACGCTACCGGCGCTGACGGCCTGGCGTTAGCTGGTGAAAGCATCATACCTGCAGTGCGTTCCTTTTATGGGTTTCCCCGGTAATCTGCCCAAGGACCGGGCCCTTTAAGATTCTTCATCTGCTCGGGCATGGCATGTTGCCCTTCGACCGTCGCGGAACCTTCCGTGGGCCGGCCGTCTAGACGGCCCTCGAAAAAGAGTTCCCAGGAATTGGGTCTTAGGTGGAGATCCCCGGGCAGTGGTCTTCGAACCTTGTGGGAAAGCGGTTCGACCAGCGTCGCTTGCACGAGGATCACGAGCTCTGTTTCTTGCGTCTGATAGCGCACATTGCGCAACGGTGCGCCGATGCCCGGCAGGGCGCCCAGTCCGGGCACGTGCGAATTCCTCGCAAAGGTGGCGCTGTCAATCAGCCCCGCCATCACGAATGTTTGACCGCTGTTCAGTTCGAGTGTCGTGTCGGTCCGGCGAGTCAAAATCGAGGGGATACTGAATCCCTGGATTTCGATCGCGCCAAGGCTGGAAAGGTCGCTCACTTCCGGGGCCACATGTAAGCGAATCTTACCTTCGCCCATCACCGTAGGCCGAAACTTAAGACGAATCCCGAATTCCTTATACTGGATGGTGATGGACGTGCCCCCGCCGCCGATGGTGCCTTGCACGACCGGAATGGGGAATTCTCCGCCCGACAGGAAATTGGCCTCTTCCCCGCTCAAGGCCACCAAATTGGGTTCCGCGAGAATCCGTACATATTGATTCTCGACCAAGGCCTGAATGAATAATTCCAGATCCTCATCCGGAAAGCCGGCGAACAAGGTCAGCGTGGGATTAACCACCGCGTCTTCGGTAAACACAAAAGGAATGTTCGGAGCGGCGAGCGTCCCTTTCGCGACGCCGATGGAGAAGGGATTGATCGCACCGCCGCTATCGGAGCCGAGCGTGAGACCGCCGAAGGCATCACTGCCGGTGGCCAAGGCGTTGACGGCAAGCTTGCGAATCGCGGTCCGATTGGCTTCCGCAACGCGAACCCGGATGAGAACCTGCTGCACACCCGCCAGGTGCGTCATGTCTACATGCTTGATCCCAGACACTTCCAAGAACCGGCGCAATTGCTCCACCTGCTGCGCGTTTTCCAATTCGCCGTGTACGAAATAAACATCCAGCGAACTGGACACGCCGAGCGTGGTGCCCGGGAAGAGTTTCGCCAAGTCTTTGTTTACTTGCGCGACGTCCACCGCTACGCGGACCGGGGACTGCCATACCTTGCCGTCTTCGCTCCAGATAATGAGGTCCGTCGTGCCGGCGGACATCGCAACCACCAGGATTTCATTTGGTCCCAGTATCTGAACGTCGGCGATTTCCGGGTTGGCCACCGATACCCGTTCGACCCGGTACGGAGTGCGGATGACGCGGGAACGGCCGATACCCATCTCCAGCACTTCACCCGTTTCTTTTGAAGCCTGAGCCATAACCACTCCGTTTACATCCTCAAGTGCCGCTCCGGCTTGCGCCGGCGCCGTCAAGACAAAGCCCAGAGCAACCAGTGAGCAGAAGATCCGAGTTTTGTTCCTGTCCGCAGAATTCGTCGTAAACCCGTCAAGAACCGCAAATGTCTTGCCCATTATTGGTCTTCCCCCCTCTTAGGATTTGTCAGCGTTTAATGGAAAAGAAACGGACTCAGTTACAACGCCTCGAATTACGTCAACGGTGATTGTCGGGTCCGGTTTCGTGGCTTCTAGCGCAGGCTTTTCTTCCACTTTAGCTTCCTCCGCGGGTACCTCGGTCTCCGGTTCGGCCGCGGTTCTAGCCTGCCCGTGTTCGGCGACCATCGGGTCCAAGAGACGCGCATACTGCGCAAGGCGTCCCCCACTTAGAAGGGTCGCATCCTCGTCCACAGGGGCCGAGTCATGCGGGTTGCGCATGGCGAGTGTAATGACGCCGTATTCCATGGCAAGCTGCAATGCTTCCGCTTGATTCGAGTCCACCATCACGGTCACAAGCACGTTGTTCTTGCCCGGCTTTCCCACTACCGATGCGCGCTCTGCCTTCTCTTTCTCTTCTGAGGCCACGGTCACATTCTTGACGGCCAATATCTGGACGTTTTCAAACAACGTGGTCGAGACGGCCTCGCCAACTTTGTGGCTCGCGGGCATATCAAAGGTTGCGAGGATGTCTACGACGGAGCCTGGATATAGAAGACCTTCGAGGCTGGAATAATCCGATAACGACACGCTCACCGCTCGCTTCCCCACAGGCAGATAGCCGGCCATATGCATGCCTGCCCCTTCTCTGGCAAAGATTCCTTTGGTAAGCGGTTGACCAGGTAAGGCGGGGAGCGCCAGAACCTTGCCGATAACTTGGCTCGGTTCTGAAAAATACCCCTCAGGGGCTTCATTCGATGGTACGGTCTGAACTTCGACGGCGCCGCGCTCCACGACTGACATTCGATCAAGAGCCCGGGTTGCCACCAGCATTTTTACTTCGGAGGCCGGCATCACTGCTTGACGCAGAGGCCGAGCCTGGATGCTGGCGGTAAGGACTGCCGCACATAACGCGGCGATTATCCCCAGGAACGCGAGCAACAATAACGCAATTCTCGGTTTCATAGACTTCCTCCTCTCGGCGAGGTTTCGCGAGTGGCGTGTGTCTTACTCGCACCAAAGCACATATCCTAAGGTCCCTCTTTTGCCATGCTCGCGGAAGCCCGTAGCGTGGTGGGACGCGGTAGAATCGATAGGCCCATCAGTTGCACGTTCGCGGTGGGCACACTCACTGTCACCTGGACGATGGCACCGGGTTCTACAAGGGTGACGTCCCCCACGGAAATGGTCGTGGTGTGGCCGTACATGTCCCAGGCGGCCATCAACGCATCCACCGTACTCTCCACGCCCGCGTTGGTTGCATCCGGCAAGATGGCGGTGCGGGCTCCGGTCCATGCGGCGTTTGTCAATTGCTGCAATCGGAAAAACAGCCACCCGTACTCCATGGCCCCGAACGTGAGGAGAACGAGGACGATAATGATGAGTGCGAGCTCCACCAACGCCATTCCCGACGCACGTTGCCTTCGCTTCATCGCGGCCATAGGAAGGAACCTACCGCTGCCGAACATACCCCACAGAAGATAGCTACGCCGTAGGGCATCGCCAGCATCTTATCGTCACCCGGTTCGGCACGGCCGGGCGACCATCGAAGAATTACGCTGAGCCACGTAAATACTGGAAATCGGGCCGCCGTCAGGTGATAAATTCGGGTTAGCGTGGGCACGAGTTGCCCTTTTCGCCACGCGGTGAGCAAGCCAAGCAGAGCCCCAAAAAGCACGACACAAATAAGCGCGATTATTCCGTTCTTTACACCCAACCAGGCACCAAGGGCGCCCATGAGTTTTGCGTCGCCCGCGCCCCCTCCGGCGAGCGCCCATAACAACACGAAGGGGAAGGCTACCACCACTGCCGCTACCATGGAACCCAGCACTGCACCAAAACCTCCGACAAAGAAAGAGGATACGCACCCTGTAACTAAGACAGTCGTCGTCAAACGATTGGGGATTCGGCGTGTCCGAAGATCGCTTAAGGCACCCAGCAGTGAGGCGCCGACCGCGACGCCCCACTGCATCAGTGCGGTGGTATCTTCAGTTTGGAATGGCCAAGACATAAACTTGTTTTCCTCGGCGCCGTTCCTGAAGTACCTCCACTCAACCGATTCCCGAAATCACGCCCGTAACCGACCCAAAGCGGCCCGAGATTGCTGCGCTGAGCAGGCCAATCGCCGTGACCAACGCAGCGACGATAAGAGCCGTCATTACGGCGTATTCCACCAGTTCCAGCCCCTTCTCGTCTCTCCAGAACTTCATAAAGCGAGACATACCAACCCTCCTTTCTCCTTTCGGCGTCAGTCCCGTGAGAGGCACTGTAGCCGTATTTGCAACGAACCCCCCACGGGCTCGTTAAGCACCTCACCTCGTGCTTTTCTCCGCAAATCGTTATTGGGCATCCGCCCAGGAAGTCATTCGCGTTAACCTGAGTTGACGGCGACAGCCATACCGCGGCCGGCTGGTCTAACGTCGCCCAAGCGTTGCTGCGCCACTTCCAAGATTTCTTCGACGGTGATTGCGTCGGTCGGATATGAAACGACGGCATAGCGGCGAAAGACGCTTCCGCCTAAGCACGTCTTGTAGCGTTCCACGGCCCGGAACGCATCAACACCTGAGGTGTGCCCCATCACAATCGCGCTACATTCCCCCAAATCGAATATCGCATCGGAACCTCGTAAGGCCCCGCCGGCCGTGGCAATCCTCAGACGCGGCTCGATAGTCGGCACCACGAAAACCATGGAAACAAAAGACGGCTGTCGAGCGGTAACCTGCAACAGGTATCGTACAAACCGAATGAAGTCTTCGTATCCGTTCATTTGCAGGTCGGCCAGAGCAAAAGATGTGCCGGTGTCGAATTCCACTCGAAACGTCAGTCCCAAGTGGTCACGCCTGAGCAAATTGCTGGCACCGGCGGCCTTTTTTGTGCGAGCCGAGGGGAAATTTGCTCATGAGACGCCAGGTTTCCACGCCTTATTTTGTCAAACTTTGTGGGCAACAACTGCTCAGATTGGCAACGCGAAACTCACCCGTTTCGTGGATTCTTCGGGAGCGATTCGAGCAACTCGACGAAAAACGACGGGAGTGGCATTTGAAGCACAAATCGGGGCGCGAGTGAATCGCGACGACGGAGAAACTTCTGCTGGGCGCTGGGCGCCCTCAGGATAGGTGTGCATCTGCTTTCACGATTTCCCGAGGGCTTGCTATGAATCGCTGTTGACAAGCGAATAAAAAGGTGATAAATTCAGCAATAATAAAACACCTGCTATACTTAGGTGGAAGGTCGGCCAAGGAGCGACATGAACGGGGAGGAAGCGGAAGATGCAGTACCTTAGTGTGTGCCTTTTACTGGGCATTTTCGCGTGCGTTGCCGGGATTTACATAGCCACGCGGAGGATCTCACAGTCGATGGAGCGAGTCCTGGATCAGCTTCAGAAGAAAGCGTAGTCCGCTCTCGATTTGTACCGCGGTGTCGTATTCACTGGTGGTGCGAAATGCCCTCGACATTCGCAGTGTGTTTAGCAGCAGGAATACTACCGGCCCAGCCACCGCGTCTCAGTGGGAGGGATAGGCAGGTCGAGTGCTGGAATTCAGTTCGTGGAGCGAAGGGGGCGCAGAATCCGTCGGGGATATCCCCGTTGGCGTCCACCCTGACGAGGAATTCTTTTTCATCGGACCAACGAACCGCGGCGAGTCCCACGGAATTTGAACTCGACTGTAAAGTCTTCAACCAGATCATCCTGCCTTTTGCGTCAGCAAGCAAAACAAAAGCGATTGGCTCTGAGGGGCATTCGCGGCAATACATTCCTCCGCCAGCAAGCAACAGTGCTCCGGATACCGCGCGACCACCAATAACCGCAAGTCCATCGAGCTTTGGGTTGTCGGCGCCGACGATCACATGGTAGGCGGGCAGACCGCCCCGTGAAGTCGCCCCGGAAATGATGGTGGGATGCGTATCCCAATCCCTCTCATCGCGCTGCGTCTCTGTTCCCGCGAAGCCGCCGTACAGATCAACACCTTGCTTCATCACGAGCGAACCCGTGTCCACGCCGCTGCCGTCCGCGTTGGGGCTTCGGCTATGGGGTTCTCACGAGTAGCCATTGGATAAGAATCAAATCCGTGCTCAGACATTGACTGGGAGAACGCCCGCTGGCTGACGGGGCGTTCGGCATTCGATTTGCACCAGGCCCGGTACGCCGCGTACAAGGCGGACTTTGTGACCAGCGCGTTGTTTGCGGTAACGGTGCGTTCATTGAGAAACCGGCCGAGCGTGTCTTCACTTTGCCTGCCAGTTTCAATGAACCAGCCTCGATTTCCGCTCGTACCATTCGATGAAGCTCGGGCTGCTTCGTTGGTACCGGTGGCATCCCGCCGTCAACGAAGGGTGCCCAAGTAGCCTTCCCCACCTATGTGATCGTATCGGGCGGCTCACATTCCAAGACCAGGCACTGCGCCTCGAGCAACGTCCACATGCCCATTTTCTTCCAGTAGTCCCCGTCTGGTTTCTTCAGGGGAGGCAGCCATCCCGAGGCGCCGGACGTGCAAGCTGCGGCGCTGCCGGCATCACGTGAGAGCTGATGGACGGTTTCGAGTCTTGCGGCGAACGCGTCGCGTGCTTCACCCTCGAAATACGTCGAGGTCACGTCATAGAGGAATAGGTCATACTCCAATCCGAACAACGCCCCCAGGCGTTCCTTGAGGTGACACTCCAGGGCTTCCTTGTGCGGCAGCAATCGGTCCAACGCCCGGTACAGCCGGTCCTCATTCACCTTCGCGCACGGCACGCCCAACAAATCCGCCAACGCGCTCTGCCGATAAAAGTGCTCCGCGATATGCAATTCGCTCGACGGTTCGCACCGTCGGCACAAGACCCAGACCAGCGCCCTCACCGCCCACGGAATCTCTTCCCGACCGCCGCGCGGCTTCCGGCAGCGCCCCCAACTACGCCACCACCACCGACCGTGGACCCCGCGCCGTGCGCACGGACTCCATTCACGCCCAATACGCGTGTGGTTTCCCGTCCTTGTCGCGATAAATCGGCCGCCGGTACATGCCTCCATTATGCACATCCGTACCACCTTGACAAGGAGGGTAGGTCTTCACCACCTCGTCATTCTGAACCCCGACCCCCAAACGTCCCCTGAAAACTCCCGGCTTGCGACACCATGACACGGCTTCCCCCACCAAAATGAGCTAGAATGCGGCAACTACTGCGGAAATTGGGCTAACAACTAAATTGCCTGAGATGGTGTTCGAAGTGGCGGACGTGCAATTTGGACCAGCCGTCTATGCCGATGTCGCCGAAATAGGGGTGCGGTTCGGGCTGCATGTCGCCCGTGGCGACGGCGACACCTGGCCCTCAGAACTATCCGATTCCGAGTGCACCGTTAATCACAAGTTGGACATCCACCGCGTCCACATCGCCGTTGTTGTCAATATCGCAGTCGAAGCCGGTAGACAGCCCCAAGGCGGAATTGATCACCAATTGTACATCTACCGCGTTGACCTGGCCGTTAGCGTCAATGTCACTGGGCTCACCACATACGCTCAAATTGCCGTAAGTGTACGCGTCAAAGAGCTCGGCGGCGTCGCCGCAGGTTTGAACGGAGACATTTACGGTAAGCTGTTGTTCGGTAGCGCCAGCGATGGCGGCAGCCGGCACGTGGGTCACTTCCAGCGTGTTCGAATCTACAAACGTGATGTACTGCGCCTCCACTTCTGCCGCGCCGAACCAGACACGCGTGACGCCCTCGAGGAAATCGAGTCCGGTGATGGTAACGGTCTCACCGCCGGCGCAGGACCCGGCGTTAGGGCTGACTTCATACACTGCGGTGACGCAGCTTGGTTGGAGCCGGGTTACCGTGATAGTGGCAGGATCAGACGCGTTGCCGACTTCGTCGAACGCGACCACCGAAAACGAATTCGCGCCTTCCAGCAGGTCTCCGGAATAGGTCCAGATTCCCGCGCCGGATTCGTAGCTGACGCCGGTGGCGGAATCATTCACGCGGATGTAAGCGGTGTCCGCCGCGCACGTGCCTGTCAGGATGAGCAAGATCTGTTCCGTGCTGAAATCAGCGCCGTTATTGGTTGAGATGACCGGCACCTCCGGCGGAATATTGTCAAGGGTTACCGTAATGACATCGGAAGTTGACACGTTCGCGCTCGCATCCACGGCCACTACAGAGAAGACATTCGGTCCCTGGTTCAGCGCGCCAGTAAAAGACCACGAGGTTGCTCCCGCGGTATAGGTTACGCCATTGCTGCCGTCGTTGACCCAGATCGCGTCCGTATCCGCCGCACAGCTTCCGTCCAAGGTAACACCCAACTGATTTGAGACAAAGTCGTTGCCGTTGTTGGTGGTAATCACCGGTGCCGCGGGCGGCGTGGTGTCCGGAATCACCGGTGGAAATTGAACGTCATCAATCCAGGCCGTATCCGATCCGGCAGACATCACGGAGTCTTTCGCGTACGTCCACGTGAAGGTGTGGGTCCCCGCGGTAACCGCGTAGCCGGCCTGATCCCAATCTACTGAGCCCGACCACGTGCCTTGTAGCACGTCGTCAACATAGAACGTCAGCTTGTCATAGCCGGCCTCGGACGAGACTTTGCGCCAGAACATGACGTTTCCGGCGCCCGTGGTCTGAATGACTTGCAGCGTGGCGCTTTGACTGTGGGTTATAGTTCCAGCCCGGGCGCTGTACGTGCCGGTGTGCTTTTCCTGGGTGGCGATAATCCAATCGGCGTTGCCGCCATGGGTCCACGGCAGACGCGTGAAGTCTCCCGTCTCGAAATCTTCCACGGCGGCCGGCGCCGGCGTAATCGTGTAGCTCAAGGTCTCCGGCGCCAGATCGTTGCCCGCGGCGTCTTCAATATCGTCGCCGTCCGGTGCCAAATCTATGTCGAGCGTTCCGATCACCAGGCCCGAAATCGGGAACCGCCAGGTGTTCCCGCCCAGATTCGAAACCGCGCCGACCGAGGCACTGGCAGCCGCGCTGCCGCTCAGCGCCACGTCGGTCGCATCCACGCCGGTAACCAGCTCCGAGAAGGTCACGTCCAGATTGAACGAACCGCCGCTGACCGACGAGCCGTCCGAGGGGCTCGTCGAAGACACGATCGGCGCCGTGTCGTCCAACATAACCGTTATTGTGCCTGCCCCCGAAGCAAGGCTCTGTACATCATACGCAATCACCGCGAACAAGTTGGCACCGCTGCTGAGCGTGCCCGAATACGACCACGTGGTGGCGCCGGCCGTGTAGGACACGCCGGTCGCCGATCCATTCACCCGGATTTCCACGGTGTCGGCAGTGCACGTCCCGTTGAGTGTTATACTCGCCTGACCGGTCGTGAAGTCTGCCCCGCCGTTCGTAGCGATAACCGGCACGCTGGGGCCGGGCGAGTCCAGTGTTACGGTAATGGTATCCGCCGAGGAAACGTTTCCCGCCGTATCTAGGGCCGTGACGAACAAGTTATTCGCCCCTTCCACGAGCGTGCCCGTGTAACTCCACGACGTGGCGCCGGCGATGTACGTGACCCCGGTGGCGGAACCGTTAATCAGGATCGCGTTCGTATCGGCTGCGCACGTCCCCCACAATGTGACTGGTGACACGCTGGTTGTAAAGTCGATGCCGCTGTTTGTGGTAATGATTGGGGCGGCCGGTGGCGTGAGGTCTATTACATTTGCAAATTGGATGTCATCGATCCAGGCCGTATCCGAACCCGCCGAGACCAGAAAATCCTTTGAATAAATCCATGAGAAAGTGTGGCTGCCGGCCGTGACGGCGTAGCTGACCTGATTCCATACGACCTCGCCCGACCACGTGCCTCTTGCGACACCATCAACATAAAACTTCAGTGTGTCAGAAGCGGCTTCCGAAGAGACCTTGCGCCAAAATGTGATATCCCCGGCGCCGGTCGTCAACACTACTCGCAGCGTGGTACTCTCACCGCCGGAAATTGTCCCGGCTTTCGCGCCATACGCACCGCCGTGCTTATCCCCCGTAGTGATCGTCCAATTGGCGTACCCGCTGAAGGTCCAGGGCAGACGCGAAAAGTCGCCGGTCTCGAAATCCTCAGTTACGGCCACCGGCGTTGGGATGGTGTAGCTCAGGGCATAGGGAGCCAGGTCATTTCCGGCCCCGTCTTCAATGTCATTCGCGTCCGGCGCCAGCGTGAGGTCGAGCGCGCCATAAGTAAAGTTGGTGATGGGGAACCGCCAGGTGTTTCCCCCCCGGTCGGAGACCACGCCGACGACGGCGCTCGCGCCCGCGCTCCCGCTCAGTACGACATCGCTCGCGTCGACGCCCGTTACGGCCTCCGAAAAGGTTACCTCCAGGTTGAATGAACTGCCGCCGAGCGACGAACCGCTTGAGGGGCTCACCGAAGATACGATCGGTGCCGTGTCGTCCAACGTAACCGTAATGGTGTCCCCCGGTGAAGCAATGTTCTGTCCGTCGTAGGCGATGACTGTAAATAGATTCGCGCCGCCGCCGAGCGTGCCGGTATAGGACCACGTGGTGGCGCCGGCCGTGTAGGTCGCGCCGCTCGCCGATCCATTCACCCGAATTTCCACCGTGTCGGCAGTGCACGTCCCGTTGAGCGTTATACTCGCCTGATTGGTCGTGAAGTCTGCCCCGCCGTTGGTAGTGATAACCGGCGCACTGGGGCCGGGCGCGTCGAAAGTGACCGTGATGGCACCCGGCGCGGAGATGTTGCCCACCGCATCCACCGCGGTTACCGAGGAGTTGTTTGGCCCCTCGGCCAACGCTCCGGAATAGGACCACGTGGTCGCGCCCGCCGTGTAAGTAACGCCCACGGTGCTGCCATTCACGCGAATCTGCGCCGTATCGGAAGCACAGGTGCCGTCGAGCGTGAGATTGGGGTTCGAGGTCGTGAAATTCGCGCCCCCATTCGTGGTGATCACGGGCGCACTCGGGGGAACCGTGTCCAGCGTAATCGTAATCGTGTCCGCCCCGGAAACGTTACCGGCCGCATCCTCAGCGGTTACTGAGTACGGATTCGGCCCCTCCGATAGATCCCCGCTGTAGCTCCAGGTCGACGCCCCAGAAACATAGCTCACGCCCAAGTTCGAATCGTTTACCAGAATCGTGACTGCGTCCCCCGCGCACCCGCCCTCTAGCGTCAATGCCGGCTGGCCCGTGGCGTAGTCCGCGCCCGGACCATTGCCGCCGTCCGTCGTTATCACGGGGACCGCCGGCGCCACAGTGTCGAGCGTGATCGTAATCGTGTCGGGAGCCGATTCAATCTGTGCCGCGTTCAGGGCCGTGACGGAAAACGAATTCGGCCCCTCCGAAAGCGTCCCGCTGTAGCTCCAGGTCGTCGCGCCGGGGGTATACGTCACCCCCGTCGTGGCTCCGTTCACCCGGATTTCGACCGTCTCGCTCCCGCAAGTCCCTTCTACTGTGATGGCCGACTCGCTCGTGGTAAAGTCGGCGCCCCCGTTCGTGACTATTATCGGCCGTGATACCAGAGTTCCCGCGCCTGCGAATTTAGCCACGAAGATGTCGCCTCTCCCGGCGGACGTTAGCGTCACTTCGCCCGTTTCACCCGGACCAAAGGTCGCACTTCCGCTGCTGTTAACCCCCCCGTTGAACCCCCCCGTTACGAGGAAATCGCCATCCGCTAGAACTGCGATATCTTCACCACGGTCGGATTGGTTGCTGCTGGCATGCTTGACCCAAGCCAGCGTGCCGTCAATGTCGTAACAAGCCAGGAAGAAATCCTCGCTTCCGGCCGCCGACGTCAGCGTCACTTCGGTCGCCTCGCCCGGACCGAAAGTCGAGGTACCCATGAATCCGCCCGTTACCAGCGCTTTGCCGTGTGTAGATAACTCGATACCCCAGGCACTGTCCTGGAGGCTGCCTCCGGCACGCTTGGCCCAGGCCAGCATGCCATCGGCATCGTATCTGGCTACAAAAACCTCCCAACTCCCTGCAGACGTGAGTATGACCTCGCCCGGCTCGCCAGCGCCAAATGTCGCAACACCCATGAAGAGTCCCGTTGCAACTACTGTCCCGTCCCCCAATACCGCCACATCCTGACACTGTTCTTCAGTGCCAGTCCCGCCGGCACGCTTGGCCCACCCCAGCGTCCCATCCGCATGGTACTTGGCCACGAAGGTGTCCTGGCCGCCCGCAGACTGTAGCGTCACTGCACCCGCTTCGTTCGGACCAAACGTCGCGCTGCCCGAGAAAGCTCCGCCCGTGACCAGGGTTCCGTCCTCTGACACGGAGAGGCCCGTAGGAAAGTCTTGACCGCTGCCTCCGGCACGCTTGGCCCACACCAGCGTACCATCTTCACGGTATTTGGCGATGAATACGTCTCCGGTGCCGGCCGACGTGAGTGTTACCTCCCCGGGCTCCCCCAAGCCGAACGTCGTTGTTCCCGAGAACAATCCATTGACCCCTACGCCCCCGTCGGCTAACGAAGTAACGCCTCTACAGTCAGTACTGGCGGCGTTCGGTACGGATTTCACCCAAGCCAGCGTACCGTCAGCTCGGTACTTGGCTACAAAACCGTTCCAGGTCGCACTCAAACCCAGAGTACTAACTGTTACCTGCCCCGGCTCGCCCGACCCGAAAGTTGCCTGACGATAGAAGCGTCCCGTCACGACGGCACTTCCATCCGGTAGTGCCGCAACGCCATAACTTTCGTCTTGATCGGTGCCTCCGGCACGCTTGGCCCACGTCAGCGTGCCGTCGGCCTGATACTTAGCGACAAAAATGTCTTCGAATCCTGCCGACGTAAGCGTTACCGCTCCCGCCTCCCCGGGACCAAATGTTGCAGTAGTCGTGGTAAAAGCCGAGAACCCCCCGGTCACCACTACGCTGCCGTCGGGAAAAACGGCGACCGCCTTTCCCACTTCGACGTTACTTCCGCCCGCACTCTTGGCCCATACCAGCATCCCTTCGGTGCTGCCCTGCGCCGCCGCCCCGGCACACCAGACCACCATCCCCAGCGTCAGCCAAAGTTTCCACACGCGCCCATCCTCTGCCATCATTGTCCACTCCTCCGCAGTACAACCAACCGAAGCTATTTTACCACTCCATGATTACCGCCTACCACTTCTGCCACGCTACACTGAGATAGCAGAACGTCCTACGCGTGGCCCAAAATCCTGAGCGCCGTCTGATTCGCAGCAACCTCTTCTTGCTCACGCGAGTCCATCCTCCTCCGTATTTGACGAGATTGCAGAGGAAGTGCTTTTACGGCCCACGATAATCGGTGCATACCATGTCTAATTTATTGGAACGTTGAGACTTACCAACTTCGGGGAGTGAGTCGCGGCGGGTTAGAATCTGACGGGGCTGCTCCGTTTTGCGAGACTGCTAACAGTGGAACTGCCTCAGGTGGTGTTCGAAGTGGCGGACGTGCAATTTGGACCAGCCGTCTATGCCGATGTCGCCGAAATAGGGGTGCGGTTCGGGCTGCATGTCGCCCGTGGCGACGGCGGCCAGGTATTC
>JACQVH010000190.1 GCA_016209895.1 Candidatus Hydrogenedentota bacterium
CGCCCGTGGCCGGCGGCGCCGCGGGCGCGCCCGCGGTCACGCCCGTCTTCCTCACGGGCAACAGTCCGCCCGCGGTGAGCTTCACGGCCGACCCGCCCCAGGTGGCCGGGGGACTGGTCACCCTGGCCTACACCGTCTCCGTAACCAATAAAGACGCCGCCGGCGGCCCGGTATCTACTTTCGCCTTATCGGTTAAACCAGCAACGAATTGGGTCTCGAGCCTCTCCGTGGCCTCGCTCAGCTTGGCCCCCGGCGCCACCGGGACGGCCACGGTGTCCATTACCGCTCCGAGTGGTATTTCCTCGGGCAACTATACTTTCACCGTGACCGCGGCGGCGGCAGGCCATCCCTCCACGAGCGCGACGGGAACCTATACGTTCGACACCACAGCGCCTTCGGCGGTAACGGTCTACACGCCGAAGACAAAAGGCCGGTCCCAGGTGCAACTCAGTTGGTCTTCCGCGACCGACTCCGGCTCTGGAGTGGCCAGCTATCGCGTCTATCGCAGCGTCAATGGCGCTGCTTATTACCAGTGCGCTTCCGTGACCACCACCGGCTACACGGATAACCTCAATGTTTCGGGCACCATCCAATACTACGTGAAAGCCGTGGATAAAGTCGGCAATATTTCCTCGGCGAGCAACGTCGTCACGGTTTCAATCGCTGGAAAGGGCGCGAAGTAACCCCAGTGTAGGTTTGCTGCCTGATCTTAAATAGGGACAGTCACCTATTATTTGAAGCAAATAATAGGTGACTGTCCCTATTTAATTGCCGTGGGGCGTACGAGCAAGCCGCGACGGTGTGTATAATGAGCGTTTCACGGGAACGGGGCTTGGCATCTTGATCTGGAGAACGGTGTGCGTACGCGAGAGCACGGTATCGTGGTGCGGGGGATTGTATTGGGGCAGACGGAACTTTCGGATATCCGTATACAAGATGGCGTGGTGGTTTCGGTCTCTACTTCGGACAAATCGCGCGCCGACTTGGGCGGACGAAAGGCGTTGGTCGCGCCGCCACTCTTCGATATTCAGGTAAACGGCGCGGGTGGAATCAACCTACAGGGGAAACGGGTCAAGCCGGAAGACGTGGCGAAGATTACGCAACGGCTGGCCGAATGCGGCATTTCACATTGGATTCCCACGCTCATCACCGGTCCGATCAATGGGATGGAGCATGGCTGTTGTGCGATTGTCGAGGCGATGCGGGACAAACGCGTTGCGCGGGCGGTGCCGGGGATTCACTTAGAAGGACCGTTCATCTCGGCGCTGGACGGGCCGCGCGGCGCGCATCCACGGCCGCACGTGAGGTTGCCGGATATCCGCGAATTCGAACGGCTGTTAAAGGCGGCGGATGGCAAGATCGTGTACGTGACGTTGGCGCCGGAACTGCCGGGAGCGCTTCCGTTGATTGAGGCCATAGTAAACAACGGCGTCACGGCGTCCTTGGGGCATCATCACGCGTCGGCAACGGAAATTAACCGGGCGGTGCGGGCCGGTGCGCGGCTGAGCACGCACTTGGGAAATGGATTGACTCCCTTGATGCACCGTCATCAGAATCCGGTGTGGCCGCAACTGGCCGAGGATCGGCTGACGATATCGCTCATCGCGGACCTGCATCACCTGCCGCGCGAGGTGCTCAAGGCGATGGTGCGTGCTAAGGGCGCTGAACGGGTAATTCTAACTTCGGATTGCGTGCACCTCGCCGGGCTGGAACCCGGACGGTATACGCTGTCCGGTCTGGAGGTGGAGTTGAAACCTGACGGGCGGGTTTGTCTTCCCGGGACGGGGCTGCTGGCGGGGAGCACCGTGATATTGCTGCAGGGCTTGGTCAACGCGGCGCGGGTTGCTGGTATGCGATTGGAGGAGGCGTTCGCGAGCGCGACGACGATACCGGCGAAGTTGTTTGGTCTCGATTACGATTTCGGATTACCACAAGCGGGAAAACCCGCGAATCTCCTTTTGTTCGAGATTGATAAGTCAAAATCACATTGGAAGGCCATGGTTCGCGCGGTGTTCATTAATGGCGAACGGTGCGACCCGATATGACCAAAACGCGATTCATTGTGAGCGTCGTCAGTGTTGGCGCCATCTTCTATTTCCTCATCTTGCCAATCTGCTGGCTTTGGTTTGAACCGACGGTAGAGGCGCCTCTGCCGGTTTCCGCGCCATACAATCAGGACCTGTCCTTTCCCGTTACGGTCTCGCTTTGGCATTCCAATTATGAGATCGGACACGTGCGGTTTTATGTCGAGCATTACGAGTCTACGGCGCACGGGCCGAAGGGCCTGTTCTATCCGGAAATAGTGTACACCGGGCAAGTGCGTCAGGCTTGGTCGCGGTGGTCTATAAACCGCTTGACGCGACCGCACTCGACCAAGTTGGATGTAACAGTTCCTTTCTCCCGCTTCGCGGAAGAGGGTCTGGTAGGGCCGGGTATTCTCAAAGGGAAAGTGGATGTTGCCATTTCTTATGTGTACGCAATGCGGCGTTCGTATGGTTTGCAGGGCCAAATCCCGACGCTTACGACAATCGCAGTGCCGTTTGAGATGGAACTGACGGATAGTCACCAGTGACGAGTTCCGAGTACGACACTCGGTTGCGAGTTAGCCAGCTTGGGCGTGGGGTTTCACCATTACCTTGTTGAAGAATCCCGTGCGGTCGCGCATCATTTTCACGGTGGCTGGCAGATTATCGAGGGGGATGCGGTGGGTGATCAGGGTCTCGAGGTTGAGTTTTCCGGAGGCCATGGAGTTCAGAGTCACGGTCCAATCATCGCCGCCTGTTAGTCCGTAGGAAGAATTCCAGGAACCGTGGAGCCGGAGTTCTTTCCGAAGGATATGGCAATTGCGCGCGGGTTTTGAATACATTATTATCGCATCCTCATTGATCAGGTAATGATTGCAGGGGAGATTCTGTCATGAAACGACTATTGCTTTGTTTATTCGTGTTAGTCGCCGGGGGCGCGTTCGCCGAGTTTCGGGCGGCCATTACCACGCGGGTTATCACTCCGAATCCGTTGCTGCCGGTTTCAGGCGGGATCGGTACGCCGAATCCGGTGAAAGAGAAACGGGGCGAGCTCACCGTGCGCGCCCTGGTGTTCGAGCAAGAGCAAACACGGGTCGCGATTGTGAGCGGAGAACTCCTCGGATTTCCAGGGGCGCTCTGCAACAAGGTCCGGAGCCAAGTGCGCGGCATCCCGGCCGAGAATATTCTGATCGGCGCCACGCACACCCACAGCGGTCCCGATTGTTTCGGATTCCCCGACGAGAAGGGCCAGATCGGCTGCGACGTCAAATGGCTCGATAACGTGTGCAAGCAGATGGCCTACGCGGTGAATGAAGCCTTAGCTCACCTGCAGCCGGCCGCCGTAAAGATTGCCACCGGTGAAGTCCAGGGCAAGATTGCCTACAACTACTATGCTCCGCAGCTCTATGACCCGCGGTGCAGCGTCATCCAGTGTGTGGATGAATCGGGCAAGCCGTTTGCCACCCTCGTGAATTACGCCATCCACGCGGAAATCCTGGGCGATAGTCAGGGCATTCTCAGTCCGGATTTATGCGGGCCGTTGTACGACCGGATTACCGAACAGGGCGGCGGCACGGGTATGTTCATGTGCGGGGCGCAGGGCGGCATGATCACCGCCGACAATCGGGACCCGAATGACCCGACCGGACGAAAGCTCATGCGGACCTGGGAGGAATGCCTGCGGATCGGGACCCTGCTGGCGGACGAGGCGTTGCGCGTCGTCAAGGACGCTCCGATTCAGGAGAATCCTGGCTTGGTGTGCGTGGCAAAGGCGGTAGCATTCCCGGTGACCAATGAGCCGATACGCGAAATCGCGGCCCTGTCGCCCTTGGGCATCGGTTTCGGGCCGGACAACAAAGCGGTCACGCAGGTTAACTTGGTGAACCTGGGCAACGCTCAGATGCTGACGGTTCCCGGCGAGCCGCTGCCCAATATCGGCTACTACCTCAAGCGTAAGATGAAAGGCGAACATAATCTTCTGTTCGGTTCGACCAACGACCAGTATGCCTACATCATGACCGAAGTGGATTGGGGCAGTTTCAAGCGCTACGAGTACGTAAGCCGCACCGGACTGGGCGAAATGACGGGGGGGATCTTTATTGAGGAAGCGCTGAAGATGATCAATGAAGCCCCGGCGCCGGAGCGGGCGTCTGGCATCTGAGCTAGGCGTGACCTGTCCGGCCCAGGGGCGGAGCGTCTTTCCAATTTCCGACTAGCTCGACGAATTCCGCTTGTTGTTGCGGCCAGTCTTGGAGTGTGGCGGGGTCGAAGTGCAGTTCCGCCCCTGCCTCGACCAAGCGTTGCTGACGGCGATTCAACGACCCGCCGATCAACTCGATAGGATCAACACTGTATACAGCCACAGCGTCTTGATAATAAGCGTGGAAGTGGGGACGGTGATGCGGCGCACTTAATTCCACGTACATTCGAATGATGATTCCAAAGAAACGAGATATCTCGGGCAATTATACGCTCCTTCGGTTGGATACTTCCTATTCCTGCTTCCTCGATGCCTTTTGTCACCCGGCGTGCAACGCAATCGAGGTGTACTCACTTGAGCCATTCCTCGAGGTGTTTTGCGACGAAGGCATCGTCGTTAAGGTGCGGATAGGCGTCGTACACGCGGCTGATTTCTTCTTTCTGGCCGGGGGACAGGTCTTCCTTCGGGTCCAGGCACCAGCGGCCTGCCATCAGGCCTTGCCGGACCAGGACTTCGTGGATGCCCGCGATGCAGCCGGCGAAACTGTGGGCCACGTCGAAGAACGCGGCGTTGGCGTCGGTCACTTCGGCGGCGCGGGTGAGGAGTTCGTGTGGGACGGTGGCCTCAGTGCTTACAATGCGGTGGCATTCTTCGAGCAAGAGCACGGCCGGGCGGGTCCAGCAGGCCCAGTGGCCAAGCAGGCCGCCGACGATCCGCAGCTTGACGCGAGTGTTATTGGCCTTGATCCGGTAGGTGGTGAGCAGGTCGGTCACGATGGAATCATCGTTGCCCGTATACAAAGCGATCTGTTCCGCGCGTCCGGATTCCGCGATGCCGCGAACAACGTCCAGCGTCTGGTAGCGGTTGAAGGGCGCAATCTTGACGGCCACGGCATTCTCGATTTCGCCGAAACGCCGCCAGAACTCGACGGGCAACAAGCGTCCGCCAACCGCAGGCTGCAGGTAGAAACCCATGATCGGGACCACGTCCGCAACGGTTCGGCAGTGCTCGATGAGTGCGTCCACGCCGGCCGTTTTTAGCGCGCTGAGGCTCACCATACCGATGTGATACCCGTGTTTCTGGAGCATTTCGGCTTCCGTAACTGCCTGGGCCGTCGGACCGCAGATTCCCCCAATCTTGATGAACGCGCGCTGGTGGAGTTGCGCGCATTCGTCCATCGTTTTGCCGGCTAGTTCGATGACCGGTTGGAATAAGCCGTGCGTTGCCTCGCGAATGGCAAACTGCGTCGTATGTACCGCGACGGCGACACCGCCGGCGCCCGCCGCGCAGTAATAACGGGTAAGCGCGCGCTGGCGCCGCTCATCCAGCTTGCGTTGCTTCGTTAGCGCCAGCGGATGCGCCGGGATGACTTTGCCCTCGAACAGGGCCTTGAGCACCGGTTCCGGTGGCACGGGCGCGCTCATCTCAGAATTTCCCGTCGCGCACCTGGAAGTGGGTGGGTTTGTTCAGTGTCTCGCTACCGGCCATGACCCACTGGGCTACCCATTCGACCATCGTGTGCAAGCTCACGTCGGGATATCCGAAGAGACAGTGGCATCGAGCCGCATTGCTCAGCAACGCGGAAGACGCCTCTGTACAGGAAAACACGGGTTGGCGGTCCATGAGCTCGCCCAAGCGTGTAGCCAACCAACGGATGGAAACGGTCTCCGGTCCGGTCACGTTTAGCACACCCGGGGGCGACGCCGCGAGACGGAGGCATTGTAGCGCCACCGCGTTTGCATAACCCTGCCATACGACGTTGACGTGGCCCATCGTCAAGTCAATGGGACGGCCATTCCAAACCTGAGAGGCGATGTCTAGAAGTATTCCGTAGCGCAACTCGATGGCGTAGTTCAGCCGGAGATGAAGCACATTCAGCCCGAACTCGTGCGAGTAATAGTCGAAGAATCGTTCGCGGCCGAGGCAGGACATGGCGTACTCGCCCACCGGTCCGGGCGGAGTATTCTCCGTCGAACCACCTTGCAGCACCGGTTCGAACGGATAGACGTTGCCGGAGGAGAAGGCGACGATCCGCGCCTTGGAATACCGCCGCGCGGCGAGCCCCGCCAACAACACGTTCGTCGCCCAAGTGTTCCATTCAGCGCCCGTCGAACCGAATTTGCGACCACACATGTAGATGACGTTTTCGGCGTCGGGTAAGGAGGCGAGCGCATCGGGCGCGAGCAGGTCGGCTTTGATGGTCATTATGCCCCATTGGTCCAGGCGGCTTCGGATTTCCGGGGAAGAAAAGGAAGACACGCCAATCACCTTGCGCCTGGAGCCGGTCGTCTTGAGGGCGCGCGCCGCCATCCGCGCCAGCGTCGGCCCCATCTTACCGCCCGCGCCGAGCACGAGTAGGTCGCCGTCGAGTTCGGAGAGCGTCTGTATGACGCCGGGAGTGGGACCAGAAAGCCGCTCATCCAGCGCTTCGACCGTGGTAATTGAACCGCTGCCCCCGAATTCCGGCTTGGCGTTGCTCTGATTTATCTGCTTCAATGGCGCCCTCCCAGACCTGAAGCGCTATTGTGCCGGAATCAGGGGTTGATGGGCAATCCCAGAGCCGCGTTGATGACCATCTGCACATCCACGGCATCTACCTGCGTGTCGTTATTGATGTCGGCATCTAACCCGCCGATGTCGAGCGAGAGCGCGGCATTGATCACCAACTGCACGTCCACCGCGTTGACCTGCCCGTTGCCGTCTATGTCGGAGTCCGCGTTGGGACTCGGCTCCAGGCCCCAGGCTAGCGCTATGTTGCCCGTGTCCGCTTCCTGCAAATCGCTCTGAAAAAAGCCGTCCACCGCCAGGAAGTAAGTTGTGCCCGCGGCCGCGGGAAAACTGAGAATGCTGGTTCGTGAGCCGCTCTGCTCGTCGTCATCATCCTCCGCAACTAACTGAAGACCGGAGACGGTTTCCCCGGTATAGACGGACAGCGTGGTATCGAAGTCGCTGCCCGCAGTAGACACGATTGCGGTCCCAAAGCCGGGCGCGGTCCACTGCCACCAGACCGAATGGCCGGAAGCCGCACCGAGGTGGTCCGGTTCGCCCGCCTGGCGAGTTGCGCCCAAGTTCGCGCCGGTGGTGCTTCCGGTGGGTCCGGGAAGATTGATCGCATCAGTGAAGGCGTCGTTCGATGGTGCTCCGACCTGCCAAGTCAAGAGGATATTGCCGGAAGCGACCTCGCCCGACTCGCTGTTTTGGAATCCGTCCACGGCGACATGGTAGGTCACGCCAGCCTCAGCGACAAAGGTGGCAGCCGCGTTGAATCCAAAACCAAGCTTGTTGTCGCCGACCACCGGCGTCAGTCCGGACACGTCGGTACCAGTATATATCCCGACGGTCGTGTCGAAGACGCTGCCCGAGGTCGAGAATGTAACTTCACCGGTCTCCGGCGCGGTCCATTGCCACCACACCGATTTGCCCCCGACGTTGTTGGCGTGGTTTGGTTCGCCCGGTTCTTTCGTACCGTCCGAGTTCCAGCCGGTGGTCTGTCCCGCAAATCCGGCAAGGACAATCACATTGGCAAAATTGTTGTTGGGCGGTTCCCCGCCGCCGTTCATCCAGGGTTCGATAATCGGGAAGGTGACATCGAAACGGCCGTATACGTCCGGCGCATCGAGTGCTTGGCATGAAGACGCCCCGCCCAAAAGTTGTCCGATAATCTGTTGCGTCGAGGACATCAGCAGACAACTCCCCGATGAACCGGGTTCGGTGACTCCTTCAGTCCATACCGTGCCGTAGTAGTCATTGCCGGATACACCGAGTGTCTCCGGCGCGCTCTGGTCTATGGCGCCGAAACTAATGCGCTTGAAATCCCCGCTGGGATGGTGAATGCCCGTAATCGCCTCCAGCGTCTCCACCGGCGTATTCAGCCAGCCGACGTGGCCGACTTCCGACGGCGGTACCCCTCGCAACCGCAGTAGCGCGAAGTCGTTTCCTAGTTCGGCCGTGGTGGTGGCCAGATAGTCCGCCCCGCCGGTGGTGCGGGGAACGGTGGCGGGATGCGGCGCAGTCCCGTTGCACGTTGAGGTTTGATAGAGCCAATAGACCTCCAGCGTGGCCGCCTCGTCTTGCGAGCCGACGCAGTGGTTCGCGGTCAAGAAGAATGGGAGATCGCTGTCCAGGACATTGTCCACGATGAGCGTGCCGGTACAGAACAGGAAGCCGGTCGCGCCGATGTTACCCAACGCCCCCACCCCTGACGCCACCGCCGCCCACTCCGGAAAGCACGTTACATCCAAGTGGCAAGGCCCGGCAGCCTTGCCCCAGGCGACCTCGCCGAATCCGGCGTAGACGTGTACGACTCGGTCTATGCGCAATTGAAGGGCCTGAAGGTCAGCGACCTCGGGGACGAAACATTCCACGATGACCGTCTCGTGGAAACAGGTCGGGCTCCAAAAGTCATCTTCAGTTCCGGCGAAAGGCCCATAGTTTTCTTGGGGATTCGCGCTGTTGTAGATGTTAATGAACGCCCCCGGCGGCAAGTGCAATTCGGAGAAATGGATGCGTTGGGCGAGCGCCCCGGGTGAAGTAATGGAAACGGACCATAGTCGCCCATGTGAAAGCGAGAGCCACGTACCCAGCGTGCATTGATCGCCCGCTAACGAAATCGGTTCCGACAGGTCTACGAACACGCCGACGCGTTTCACGCCCTTTGCCGGGGTGGATTCACCAGCCTCGTCCTCGCGCAATACGCCTGCCATGTCTACCGGCGGGAGCGTAACGGCGGCGGCGGATTTTGAACCTGCGCCCAGAGGTGGTCTGGCGCGACGAACACGCGGGCCCGCGGCTGCGCCCGACTCGGCGGGCGCTGAAATCGGTCGCAATGTCCAGTCCTTGGGGCGGATGCCGAGTTCGCCCAATTGTGTATTGCTTAGGAGGGCGCCATTGCCGTCCGCGTACAGGTCGAAGGACGGCGAGCCGTCCTTTTTTCGTACGCGATATCCCGTAATAAAATGGCCCGGCCGCTTCGGCGTCGCTTCGGCCCAGGTAAGCAATACGGTGTATTGATCAGAGTGATATCCTTTGCTCGCCAGCAAGGATGCGGCATCCGGAAACCGGATGTCCGTATCGCAGTCGAGGCACGGTTCCTCGGCTGCCGCGCACGTCCCTGCGGCCCCAATACCTGCCAGCACGACGAGCCCTATTGACCACACTTTGGTCGAAATCCACTCAGGCCGTCCCAATAGCAGACTCCCCAGCATCTTTCCCATACATGCTCCTTCTCCAGGCCCCAAGCAATTTACCCTCGATGGTAATCAATTTGAGTCCACGACACAACGGAAACCGAGATTCCCCGTCGAGCTTTCGGGGGTATTGGAGGTACGCGCGGAACATCGGTATCGGTTGCAGTACGATTCGTGGCAGAGATACGAGCCGCCTCGAATGACCTTGGCTGTCCCGGCCGGAGGTCCCACCGGATTCGCGCGGGGTCCGGACACGTGAAAATCGCGGCTGAACCAGTCCGAGCACCATTCCCAGACGTTGCCGACGATGTTGAACAAGCCGAAACCGTTGGGCGGAAACGAGCGGACCGGCGCGGTGCCCACGTACCCGTCCTCGGCGCTATTCATATTGGGGAAGATACCTTGCCAGGTATTACATTGATGTTTCCCGTTCGGACTCAGTTCATCGCCCCAGGGATACAGCTTCTGTTCGAGTCCGCCACGCGTTGCGTACTCGAACTCGGCCTCGGTGGGCAACCGTTTGCCGGCCCACGCGCAATAAGTGACGGCGTCGTTCCACGATACATGCACGACGGGATGGTCTTCGCGGCCTTTCAGATGGGTACCTCGCCCTTCCGGATGGCGCCAATACGCGCCGGGTACCTTGTACCACCACGGCACCGCCTCGGCGGTTTTCTTTACTTTCGCGGCCATGTCCGGCGGGACTAGGAGGTGGAAGACAAAAGACCAGCCGAACCGCTCGGCCTCGGTTTCATACCGGGTATCGCGAACGAATTTATCGAATAAATGATTGGAGACCGCGCAAACATCCATATAGAACGGCCTGAGTTCAATTTCTCTTACCGGGCCCTCGCCGTCTTCGGGATAGGTGCCGCGGTCCGAACCCATCAGAAACGTGCCGCCAGGCAGAAGTCGCATTCCGCGCAGTTGTCGTGCCGTAGCGGGCGCGGTTACTGGAGGTAATGAAGTAACGGTCCCCGGCGACGCACCAGCCCGCACAGGTGTGCAACATGAACTCTGATCTGACATGAAGAACCTGACCACTCCGGAGAAAACGTTCACGGAAGTAAACGTCTCGGCACCGCCGGAATATTGCCGGACAACCCCTTCCATGGCTTAGGCATCTTGTGCGAGTGCGCCGGGCTGCAAGCCCAAACCGCATTTTCATATCTTGGATTTGCAGGGAGAATAAGCGGCGGCTTGAAGATTCGCGCGATTCGCGGCATTCTTGGGAGTAGATATCTGTTCTTCTTTCGAGAATCGGTTCAGATGCAAAGGCACTGGGATTTCCAATGAAAGCGTGGCGTTTCCACGAGTTTGGTTCGCTGGATAATCTGCGGTTGGACGAGATTTCGTCCCCCGAACCCGGGCCGGGCGAGGTGTTGCTCCGGGTCGAGTTTGCGGCGCTGAATCCGGCCGACGCGTACCTCATTATTGGCAAATATCCACGCGCGGGTACGCCGCCGATGTCCGTGGGTCGCGATGGATGCGCTATCGTTGAAGTCCCGCGGGTGGGCGGGCGATTCAAGAAGGGCGACCGGGTCGTGATATTGCGTAGCGACATTGGCGTGGGCCGGGACGGAACTCTCGCTCAGTGCATCGCGGCGCCGGAAGACTGCCTGGCGCCGTTGCCCGAAGGCTGGACATCAGAGGAAGGCGCGGCGGCGCCGCTCGTATTCTTGACGGCGTGGCAGGCGCTGGTTGAAAAGGGCGGCGTGGAGGCGGGCCAGACGGTGCTCGTCACTGGGGCGTCGGGCGGCGTCGGTACCGCGGCGGTGACGTTGGGTAAAGCATTTAACGCGCGCGTTATTGCGCTCTCGCGTAGCGCGGAAAAGCGGGACCGCTTGCGCGCGTTGGGGGCGGATATCGTGTTGGACAGCTCGGACCCGGACCTCGAGCAGCGGGCCAAAGACGCGCTGCACGGCGGGCGCGTGGACCTCGTCGTCGAGAACCTGGGCGGGCCGTTTCTTCAAACGAGCATTAATCTTGCTCGGGAACGCGGCCGGATTCTCGTGGTCGGTCTCTTGGCCGGACTAACGGCTGAGATCATTCTCGGCACGATCATTTTTAAACAAATCCGCATCGAAGGCGTCCAAGTCGGCGCTTATACGCCACAGGGCGCGCAGGCGGTTTGGTCCAAAATCGTCCGGAAACTGGATGAAGTCCGTGCCCGGCCGCTGATCGACCAAGTGTTTCCGTTGCGGGAAGTGCGGGAGGCATTCGCGTATCTTGCTGCTGGGGCGATGGGTAAAGTACTGGTGGATATGCGCGGGCAGTAAAGTCGAATGCGGAGTGCGGAATGTGGAATGCCGGACACGGAGAAGGCGTCGTTTCTTGGAAGAATATTGGGGCTTTGCGAGTGATGGTTTATGAATCCTATCGTTAGGCCGGCGCCGGCGCGATTGGTGGAACCGGCGGAATCGTTGCGCGAGGCATTCCTGGAAATGGACGGGGAGTACTGGGCGGCGGGTGAGGTGTGCGATCGTGATTTTGAACGTTGTGACGGCAATTTCCCCATGTACTTGAGGCATCTTGCCGAACAGTCGCAACGCGAGTTTACGTATGATGGGCTCGTGCCTCAAACCACATTTTGGCTAATGCATACCGGGGGAACACTCTTGGGCACGAGCCGGTTGCGTCATTACCTCACGGCGCAACTCGAGCATGAAGGGGGGCACATTGGATACAGCATTCGACCCATGCAGCGGCGTAAGGGCTATGGGGCGTTGATCCTGGCCTTAACGATGGAACAGGCCCGCGCGACCGGGCTACGCCGTGTCCTCGTGACGTGCAACAAGGAAAACGTGGCGTCGGCACGCGTGATTCTGAAGAACGGGGGCGTACTCGAAAGCGAAGTCGTTTCGATGCGATCGGGCAAACCCGTGTCCCGGTACTGGATCGAACTATAAGGTACCGCTACGAGCGCTTCGTTCGCGTCCGCGCGAGCGGATTTGTATTATGGGGGAAGAACCGGGCGTGAAGGCCCGGCGGCCGCGGGAATTGCCGGAAGCCGTCGTACGACGGTTGGGACCGATTCGTCCGATGGACGAGACAGCGGAGAGGAGCGAGTATGCGGATTCAGACCTTTCTCGGGAAACTTAGTGTGGAAGCGTTGCGACAAATGGACGAACACATCAATCACTGGCTGGAGGGCCACGGTGTGGAACCGAAAATGGTGAGCCAGGTTTTCGGTTATGAGCATCACCATCATGAGGGCGGCACGGCGGAACCGGTGGTGGTTACCTCGGTCTGGTACTGAGGTGGCGGGTGGCGCTGGACTTGCGGTTGTTTGGCTTGGCCGCACAGTGCTACACTAATTCCAACGTTAGCGACGGAGGCGCCGGTCCCCGCGCGACGCGTGCGGGGTCGGCGGAAGTGTCATCAGCACCAGGGACTCAAGCAAGATGGTTCTAACGAAATACGTGGTGAAATCCTGTATTGTGCCGCACATGGCCGCGACCAACAAGTCCGACGCGTTACGCGAGCTGACGCGGCTTTTGTTTGATAAGAAGAAAATGGACAACATGGGGGCCGCGTTGGATCAGATCCTGGCGCGCGAGATTACCGAAAGCACCGGTATCGGACGCGGGCTGGCGGTGCCGCATGCTCGCGTCCCGGGACTGAAGACGCTCATGTGCGCGATTGGACGCGTGCCGGAAGGTCTTGACTTCCAGGCCGTGGATCGCAAGCCGGTCCATCTGATCTTCCTGATCTGTTATCCGCCGGGTGAGCAGACTACCTACCTGAACTTCATCGCCACCGTGGCCCGACTCCTGAAGGACCCGCAGCATCAGCAGGGTATGCTGTCGGCGCAGTCCGCCGAAGAAATGTTTAACAATTTGGAGACGTTGTCGGAATCCTTCGCCGAGAATCAGGAGCTTTCGCTGAAGAAGCTTAAGACGGACCCCGCGATTCAAAAGGTGCCGGATGCGCACGCGGACTTGATACTGATGGCGCGTCTTCAGCTCTACCAGGAAATGCTCGCCACGGCTCGGACGGGCAAGAGCCAAATCATGCGGCGGATCGAGACTATCCGCGGGTTGGTGGAACCGCGCATTCTCAATCATTATGACAAACTAATGAAGGGCCGCGCGCCGGCGCTGGTGGCCGTGGAAGGCGATACCTGCCAGGGCTGTTTCATGAGGCTGCCGACCAAGTTCGTGCAGCAGGTGCGCCAGGACCCGAGTCACATCTACACCTGTACGAACTGCAGCCGGTATATTTACGTCGTGTGACGGAATCGGCCGTAGTGGCTTGTGCCGGATCAGTGTGCCGGAAATTACCGGCCGCACAGGACGACTTAGGGAAACTTGAAAGAGAGAGGAGGCCAGTTCATGTCGCCGGATAATCGATTCCAGACGCTTGCGCAGAAGGTAGGGCTGTTCCGCGGCCTGAGCCCGGATGACGTCGAAAAGATTTTCTCCAAAGGTATGACGATGGCCGTGGAACGGGGTAACACGATCTTTTTTAAGGGGGTCACGGGCAACCAGATGTTTGTTGTGCTGGGAGGCAAAGTGGCGTTGTTCGACGGCAAGAAACATATCGCCAGCCTGGGTCCCGGCGATATGTTCGGGGAGATGGCTCTCATCAACAACGAACCACGCAGCGCTGCCGCCATCGCGGCGGAGACGGCCCAACTGTTCGTGTTGGATGAGACCACGTTTCAGAAACTGATGACCAAGACCGTGGCCATTCGCATCCTGCTGAATATTATCGGCACGCTCAGCCACCGACTCCGAGACGCGAACGCGAAGATCTCTTCGCTGCAGGCGACGTGACGGTGCGAGAAGGAGACTGATCGGCGGCTTGGGGGATCGTCCGATGAGGCTTAACAACTGATAGAAGGGAGAATGGCGCCATGCCGGATTTTTTTCCTGGAATAGGCAAGATCAAGTACGAGGGACCGGATTCGCGGAATCCACTGGCTTTCAAGCATTACAACCCCAAACAGAAAGTGCTGGGCAAGAATATGGCTGAGCACCTGCGTTTTGCCGTTTGCTATTGGCACACGTTTAAGGGGCTCGGGGGTGACCCGTTTGGTCCCGGCACGATGATCCGGGCTTACAATCAGTCTTCCGACCCGATGAAAGTGGCCGAAATGACGATACAGGCCGCCTTCGAGTTCTTCACCAAGTTGGGCGTGCAGTTCTGGTGTTTCCATGATCGCGACATCGCGCCCGAAGGCGATACGCTCGCCGAGACCAATCGGCGTCTGGATAAGATCGTGTCCCTCGCCAAAAAGTTGCAGCGAGACTCCGGCATCCGCTGCCTTTGGGGTACGACCAACGCGTTTTCCCATCGGCGATTCATGGCCGGGGCTTCCACCAACCCATCACCCGCGGTGTTTGCGTACGCGGCGAGCCAAGTTAAGAAAGCCATGGAGATCACGCACGCGCTGGGCGGGGCCGGTTATGTGTTCTGGGGTGGCCGGGAAGGCTATGAGTCCCTGCTCAATACCGACCTGAAACGGGAATTCGACCATCTGGGACAATTCCTGCATATGGCCGTGGATTACAGGAAGAAGATTCGATTTCGCGGACAGTTGTATATTGAACCGAAACCGAAGGAACCCACCAAACATCAGTACGATTCCGATGCGGGAAACTGTCACGCGTTCCTCCAGCAGTACGGATTAGTCCCACACTTCAAGTTGAACATCGAAGCGAACCACGCCACGCTCGCGGGCCATACATTCCAGCACGAACTCGCGTATTGCGTCGCGAACCGCATACTCGGCTCGGTGGACGCGAATCGGGGCGATTTGTTGCTGGGATGGGACACGGACCAGTTCCCGACCGACGTGTACGAAACGACGCTGGCGATGTACACCATCCTGCGCGGCGGCGGATTCACGACCGGCGGCCTGAATTTCGATGCCAAGCTTCGGCGGCAGTCCATAGACCCAGTAGACTTGTTCCATGCCCACATCGGCGCGATGGACGCATTTGCGAGAGGATTGAAGAACGCAGTGAAAATGCTCAAAGACGGCCGCCTCGAACGCTTCGTGAAAGCGCGCTATGCGGGCTGGAACAAAGGGTTGGGCGCTCAAATCGAGAGCGGCAAAGTAGGCTTCCCGGAATTGGAGCGCTACACCCTCGAACACGGCGAACCGGCCATTCAAAGCGGCCGCCAGGAAATGCTCGAAAACCTGCTGAACGAGTACATCTAACAGGTACAAGGCTGCACCGCGGGTTGAAGAGATTCTTCACTTCGTTCAGAATGACACCTTGGGTGGTGTCGCTGACTGATTAAAAGTCTCACACTTTCACTGATGCATGCACAAACTGATTCCCAGTCCTCTATATTGCCGCAACTTCCTTTCGCGTTCGGCGTCGAATCGGTGCCGACTCCGTGCTATGTCGTGGACACGGGGCGGCTGGAAAAGAATCTGGGTGTTCTCTCGGCCGTTCAGAAACGCGCGGGCTGCAAGATTCTCTTGGCATTGAAGGGTTTCGCGTTGTGGCGGCTGTTTCCGCTGATTCATAAACATCTTGCCGGCGCCTGCGCAAGTTCGCTGGATGAGGCGCGGCTGGCCCGCGAGGAATTCGGCGGCGAAGTGCACGTCTATGCGCCTGCCTACAAGGAAACGGAATTCGACGAACTACTGCGCTACGTGGACCACGTCAATTTCAATTCCTTCGGCCAGTGGCAACGATTCAGGCCATGGATCCAACGCGGCGAACGCATCGTTGAATGCGGCATTCGAGTGAATCCACAACATTCGGAAGTGAAAGTGGCGCTGTATGATCCGTGCGCGAAGCATTCGCGACTGGGGGTAACGTTGGACCAATTCTTGGGCGACGCGTTAGACGGTATTTCGGGACTGCACTTCCACACGCTGTGCGAACTAAATGCCGACGCGTTGGAGCGAACCTTGGCCGTCGTGGAGTCGAAATTCGGGAAGCATTTTCCGAGTCTGAAATGGGTTAACTTCGGGGGCGGTCATCATATCACGCGAAAAGACTATGACGTAGACAAGTTGTGCGAATTGGTCACCTCATTTCGCGACCGCTATCATCTGGAGGTGTATCTGGAACCCGGCGAAGCTATCGCCTTGCATGCGGGCGTCCTGGTCGCCAGCGTGCTGGATATCATCCGAAATGAGATGGATATCGCGATCCTGGACACCTCGGCCACGGCGCACATGCCGGACGTCATCGAGATGCCGTATCGTCCCGAAATTGCGGGTGCAGGCAAGCCAGAGGAGTTGCCCCACACCTATCGCTTGGGTGGCTTGACGTGTCTGGCCGGCGATGTCATCGGCGATTACTCCTTTTCGGAGCCGCTCAAGGTCGGTGATAAGCTTGTCTTCCTGGACATGGCACACTACACGATGGTCAAGAATACGACCTTCAATGGCGTGCGGCTCCCGTCCATCGCCATTCATCACGCCGAGTCAGGCCGGCTCGATGTTGTCCGGGAATTTATTTATGGGGACTACAAGGGCCGGCTGGGGTAAACGTTTTCAGCCAACAATTTTCAGCAGGCGGGCCTCGGACTGAATCATCGAACGAACGGTGTGGTAGTTGATCTTCCAGGCATGGGCCATGTAGTCCCAGAGCCGGTTGTTATTCTCGTCGAAAAGCGGATACCACTCCCCGACCTCATGATTCACCACTTGGTCCATCACGAAACGGTGGACGTTCTCATACGCGTCAAGGTACTTGGGGTCCTTGAAGACTAGATAGGCGTCGAGCATCCCGATCAGGGTCTCCGCCTGTTGCCAGAATTCCTTGTTCCGTTCGCGGGCGGGGCCGTCGTGCGCGCCTTCACAGTAGACGCCGCCGCGCTCCCAATCAATCCCATATTGAACGCAATGATCGAGTACCTTGCGCATCGCCGGCTTATAGGTTTCTAAGTCCAGACCCAGAATTCTGATCGCGTGGATCAGCAACCACGCAAACTCGACGTTGTGACCGTAACTCGTGTTGTTGAGTGGCCGGCCTTCCTGGTCATCCGCATCGCGGTCCGCGCCCCACACATCTTTGAATAGGATTTGGCGCAGCGGGGTCCAATCGAAAGCGAATTGCGCGACGCCCGTGCCGAATTCGGGGTGTAGAATCCGCTTAAAGATGAGTTGAATGATTTCGCAGGTGCGTTCCTGGTAGATGCGCTTGCCGGTGGCTTCGTAGAGATTCGTGAACGCCTCCATAAGGTGCATGTGGACGTCGTAAGACTTGCGGTCGCCGCCGTAGACGCCAGGCTTTTTCTTCGACCAGTCGCGTTCCATGAACTCGTAGTAACCGCCGTAGCAATTGTCGGCGGCGAGTGATTGCAGGATTTCGTAGGTCTTGATGGCCCACTCGAAACCGCGGTAATCGCCGGAGGCCATGGCGTACTCGCTCAGCGCGTACACGGCGAACGAATGCCCATAGGTCAGCTTGCTCGGATTCAAGGGCTTGCCGTCGCGCTCCGTCGTCCAATACCAACCCCAGAACTCTTCGTCCCAGAAATGATTGATGAGAAAATCCACGCCCTGCCGCGCGATTTCGAGACAGCGTCCTCCGCCGAATCCGGCGCGGTGTGCAGACGAATAGGTATAGATCATGCGCGTTTGGCAAATGAGCGTCTTGACGCTCTCACCGGTGGGATTTCCATTGCAATCCAGATACGTGAGATAACCGCCATACTCCTGGTCCACGCCGTGCGACAACCAGAATGGCAGCAATTCATCGCGCAAATGAGTCTGCACTTCATTTAACAGTTTTTCACAACGTTCCCTCATGAATATTCCCCTTCAATACTGCCCGGACAAGGTGATGGCGGTATATCAGGCATCGGTCTAGCGTCTATCCTCACCGAAGCCAACCCTTCAGGACTCCTGCATCTATCACTTCTGCGCGACGACGTCAATCCGTGCACGGAAGCCGATGCGCGCCAAGAACTCTTCCAGTTCGTCCCAGGTCAGCCCGAACTCGCGCACGTCGGCAACGCCAAGCCGCCCCACAATCGCACGTAGAACATCGTGTTCTTGTTCGGGAAAGTTGCCTTCCTGCATCACGTTTTCAGCCCAATCCACGAGTTCTGCCAATGTAATCTCGTGATGCAGATACTGAGAAAGTTTTGTAACCAGAACGCCTTTATTGACGGCTAGATTGTCCATCTATTCGACCCTCCTATGTCCTTTGTCGGAAGGGAATTTCTCGTGCGTCTCGATAAGCTGTCCTGCGCGGTCATATATCTCTTGTAGAAATGCAATCGTATTCTCAGCAACATCAACTTCCTTGACGTATCGAGCCCTGCCACCTGTGCGGCCCACGATCTCATACCAGTATCGCCTCCCACCCGTCTGCAGTTCCACCCAGTTGCCGAACTTACGTTCATTCCCCCTGCGTCTATCAGTTTCGGTATTCACTAGTGTGCCAGACCTGCGGGTGGAAGCTGCACGCCTTGTCCGTTCGGTACGCTCGACGATCAAGGTGTTGTCCCCATGATGTCGCTTCGGCAGCGTTCAACGAATATATCCGATATCGTTAATTTGTCTTTGCATGGTCAGGTCGAGGGGTTTGCCATCGCGGTCGGTGGCGCGGACGCAGAACTGCCAGTCGCCGCCGCCCTGCAGGACCTTTATGAGAATCTTGTTGATTCCGAGCGCAAGGGTGGCCTCGACGCGCTCGCCGTCCACG
>JACQVH010000191.1 GCA_016209895.1 Candidatus Hydrogenedentota bacterium
GGCTTCGCCCGCCACCGCGCGGGCCAGCAGCGTCTTGCCCGTTCCCGGCGGGCCGACCAATAGTACGCCCTTCGGGATGCGTCCGCCCAAGCGGCAGAATCTCTTCGGGTCTTTCAGGAACTCGATAATTTCCTGAAGCTCTTCCTTGGCCTCATCCACCCCGGCCACGTCGTTAAAAGTCACCACCTTATCGCTGTGATTCACCAAACGCGCGCGGCTCTTGCCGAACGAGAGCGCTTTGTTGCTGCCGCCTTGCATTTGGCGGAACATGAAAAACCAGAACACGCCGATAATCAACAGGAGCGGCAGGATTTGCAGGGCCAACGTCTGCCAGATGGTATCCTCCAAATCCTCCGTATAGACCACGCTCTGTTCATCCAACTTCGTCCGCCATTCTTCGGGGAAGGTGTGGTATTTGAAGTCCATTTTCGCATTGCCGCGGACCGCTGACTTGAATTCCACCCGGAAGCGATACAGCAACTCATTGATCGCCGTGACATGGAGCTTCGCTACGTTCTGATTCGTGAGTTGCTCCGTGAAATCCCTCGGCAACAAATGGGCTTTGGGTTGCCGGGTCTCGGCAAAATGGGTCAAGGCCAGCACCAGGAAGATAATGAGGATGACCCACAGGGAAATCTGTTTCAGGAAAGAATTCATAACTTCTTCGTTTACCTAACTTTAGCGGGGCTACGAGGCGCCTCGGAAATGGACACCTACAATCATCATAACACAGGAAGACAAACGGTACAATCCCAACGCCGCACGCTTCAGACCGTAAACCCTTCATTGGAGGTTTCCAAAAGAACCGCCACCGGTGTGGAAGATCGTCGAGTAGACAAGGTATAACATCGTTCCCGGTGGAGTGGTCCGGCGTTAAACGCCGTGTAAGGGAGAGGTCATGGGCGGACGCGAGCAGAGGTATCGAGTCGGCGTGATTTTGGCCGGAGGGTCGGGCGAACGCTTCTGGCCGCTGTCTCGCCACAGCCGTCCCAAACAACTACTGCGACTGACCGACGGCGGCCAATCCATGCTCGAGGAATCCGTCCGCCGGATTGCCCCGGTAATTCCTTCCGAACGCGTCTTAATCGTGACGTCGGCCCATCTCGTCGAAGCCATTCGGAATGCGAAAATCGGCGTGCCCGACGATAATGTCATCGCCGAGCCCTGTAAACGCAATACCTCTGGGGCGCTCGCCTATGCTACCGCCCACGTCCTGGCGCGCTTCGGCAACGACGTGGACTGGAGCCTCGCGGTAATCACCGCAGACCACGTGATCGGCGATCGCGACCGATTCTGCCGGACCGTCGAAACCGCGCTTCAGGCGGCCGAGCAGGAAAACGCGTTGGCAATCCTTGGCATCGTGCCCAGCCGGCCGGAAACGGGATACGGCTACATCCAGACCGAGGGCCAGCCGCTACGACTTCTCCCACCCGCAGCCGGAGTCGCGGTCTATTCGGTCACGGCCTTCCACGAGAAGCCAAACCGGGAAAAAGCCCAGGATTTCATCGCCATCGGGAGTTATTTCTGGAATAGCGGGATGTTCTTCTGGAAGACCTCAACCTTTCTCCAGGAACTGGAGGCCGTTCGGCCCGCGCTTGCCGGTGCCACGCGCGAAATGGCGCGGGCCCTCCAGGAGAAGAATGAAAAGGCAGTGCGCGAGATATTCGAAACGTTGGAGGATATTTCGATTGATTATGCGCTGATGGAACACGCCAAGCGCGTCGTCATGGCCCGCGCCGATTTCGCCTGGGATGACGTCGGCGCATGGACCGCGCTGGATAGAACCTACCCGCACGATCCCGATGGAAACGTGGCCGTTGGCCACCCCTTCTTGTTCGACTCGCACCAGTGCATCGTTTACAACGAGCCGGGACCGGATGCCATGGCGGTTAGCGTAATCGGCATGGACAAAATCGTGGTGGCCGTAACCCGCGATGGCATATTGGTGGTCCCGAAGGATCGCGTTCAAGATGTCCGTTTGGCGGTGCAGGAATTGAGACGCCAAGGTCGAACCCAAGTGTAAACGCCGCGTCAACGTGATATGATGCCGCCAACTGAAACTCGGCCGCTTGAAGAGAGGGGGCGCTTGGGACCATGGGCAAACCGCACAAGAGCACTGTAGTTAGCCTGATCATCGTGATTGTAGCCGCCGGCGCGGGGATCAGCATCTTCTTTCGAATATTGAATACCCCGGTGGCGATCCTCCCGCCGGAGTCCGCGGAGGTAGCGGCTAAGCGGCAAGCATCGGACAACGCCTTTTTCGCCCTCGAGGAGGCGGCGAAAACCCAAATTCCGGCTCCCACCGCGCTCGTGCAACCTTCCCCGGATAAACCCGCAGAGAAGGTGGCCTATACGCCGAAACCGGACTCGGCAGCCCGGCTGTTGGAAGTATTCCGGCCCGACGATGACCCGAGTTTCCGGGCCTATATCGAGGCCCATGCGCCGGCACTCGCGAAGATCCATGAGGCCCTTCATAAGCCCTATTATCTCTGCCCCGAACTGGGCGGGTTTGCCACCAAGACCGACTATCTGGGCGGATTCACACGCCTCGGGAAATTGTTGTGCGCGCGCGCTATGATCCGGGCGCGGGCGGGAGGTCAGGAGGCCGCCGCTATGGAGGACTGGCTCGACTGTATCCGGCTGGGCCGGTTGGTTGGCAGTGATGGGGCGGTGATGAACTTCGCGGCCGGCGCCGAGCTTCAGCGCATTGCGTTCAGCCGGGTTCCCCAGCTTGCGCGCGACCTGACGGATGCCGAAGTGTTGCGAAACGGCATCGAGCAATTGATTCCGCTCATCGGCTACGGGCAGGATACGGCGGCGAATCTGGAATTCGGCTGGCGCCAACTGGACCTCACACCAAATATCCCGATATCGGCGGCCCATCTGGCGACCGGCGAAGGTCCGGTCAACAAACTTCTCGGTAGACTTTCCATAGTCCGCGCGCGCTGGTATATCCGCAGCCTTCGCGTCCAGATTCGCGATAACCACGACCTCTTCCTCGAGGGCGCCAAGCTTTCTCTTCCCGAATTCGTGAAGTGGAAAGAAGCGCACGCCGAAACACTCGCGAGTGACCACCACATCTTGCGCCCGCTCGACGAATTGATGCGCCTGGTCGTCACTCGTGCCGAGCGCGACGCGCGCGGGGCCGGCGTCCAACTGGCGTTGGCCCTCGAACTGTACCGGAAGCAACAGGGGAACTATCCGGACGCCATCGAGTCGTTGAAACCGGTTTGTCTCCAAAATCTACCGACCGACCCCTTCTCCGGAGCTGCGTTCATCTATCGTCGGGCCGGGGATGACTACGCCCTGTACAGCGTCGGCGAGAACGGCCAAGACGATGGTGGGACAGAATTACGCCGGCTGGATACGGTCATCCATACGTATGCCGAACCAGCCGGCGCGGCATGAGGGCGAGTTATCGGCGCGCGACCGGGAAGGGAACACGCTCCGCCTCCCGGTGTTTCTCGAATAAGTCGGAGGGGTCGCCACCGACGACGTCGGTGAGCGTCCCCTCCGTAATACTGGTCGTCGCCCCAGTCAAATCGGCCAAGGCTTGGATTGGGTCGAGAGTGGACGGGTCGGCGCGACCAGGTATCGCAACAAGAGAGAACAGGACTACGGCCGTTGCCCCTCGAAGCAGCGCCATGCCTATCCTCCCTTGGTTTCTTGTGCCCGGTCTTCTTTGAAGAAGGCCCACAGTACCGTTTCCCTTTATGATTAACACCCGATCCAATTCTCGCTTAGGCTATTCGATCCGCGCGTTCCTGGGTATCGGAAACTTGAGGAATTCATTGTCGGAAGGCGGGGAAACCCCTTGTCCGCATTTGTCTTACAGGAAATAACCGCATCCAATTTGCGCGGGTATTAGGCCGGATTTACTAGGAGAGCCCGAATCGGAATTCGGGGCTACATCCATCGCTTTCCAAGATCCGTCGCCAGAGCGCGGTTACGGGTGGAAACAAAAGGTGCAGATAAAGATGCATTTATGGGTGCATTCTTTGGTGCCTCGTCTGTGTATGCCCAGATTAACGGTGCGCCAAGCAGATATGCGAGAATAAGTGGTACGTCATACCGAAGATGGTGGGCGCGTCTGATACTTTGTTCGGCGTGGAGTATGTTTGTCCGCGCATTGTCGTGTGCGGAGAGCCTCGAATGGAAAAGCGAGTGTTGTCGGCCCTCGTCATAATGGGTTCACTGGGGGCCTTGATCGTTCTCGGCGTGGCAGCAAAGGGCAAGTCAGACCCGTGTGAGGGCATCGGAAACCCAGCACTTCTGGCACGGATCTCTGAATTCATTGACAGTCACGGAGATGCCACCCAGACCAAGCCTCTTACGGAGGAAATACTCAAGAGTAAACGAATCAAATTTCAGGAAGATACCGCTAACTGGGCACAGGTACAGGACGCAAGCAAGGAGGAAATCATCGTCCAGTTGATAGTCCACGGCGTACTGGCCAACAAGAGTGGCTTTACGTTGGAGGACAGTATGATCGAGCAACTGACGCAACAAGCTTCTAAGCAAGCCCTCGTCGAGGCTTTAAGTCCATACCTTGAAAGTGATTGCGTGACCGTAAACAAAGAGGTTCGAGAGCACGTCTCGCGGTTACTCTCCGCCCCAACGGGGGATTCCTCAAGCCCTTGGGCACTGGATTCGAACGTTATCGGGAACATTCTGCGGACTTCCACGAATCCTCCCATTGGACTAACGATGTGGCTCTACGAGCATTCCCCAGATGATACGATTTCCCGTCTGTGTCAGTATTTCATGAAGAATCCGGACGAAGTTCAGCGCATTCTGGGGAGCGTCACCAAACTTAGGAGCGGTATCGGACCAACGGGCGACGACATCAAAGCTCGATTTAGTCCGGTCCTCGATGAAACCGAAATTGCGAGCTTGCATGAACTTTCTGCGGACTCGCGGTGGCGGGTTCGGCTCTACGTGGCTGCATTGCTCAGCCGGTATTGGGGTCTACGCTATCCGGATATTGTTGATACCCTCTTGGTCGACGAAAGTGACGCAGTGCGGAACATGCTGAGTCGTGTGCCACACTCCGAAGGTATATGTTGCCAGGGCTGTTGGAATCTGCAACGGTTCAACAGCGTGAGGAAGCGATTAGGTGGCTCCAGAATAAAGGGGCATTCACCCTACCGTAGTCGCTAGACCAAGTTCCGCGGGCATTCGCGAATTGAATTGATGCTATATCAGTGAGGAGAGTTAGCCACGGGCCCCCGACTAGCATTCTCGAGCATCCTCCTGGGGGCAGTGTGCTTACTCACGGGCCCATCTGCCCGTGGCTGGGAACCGCTGTTCGTTTCAGTCGACTCGTCGGGTTCAAAAGTGGTGGCAGTTGCAAACAAGGTCAAAGGTTTGAGCGGAGATAAGGCGCTTTATCTGCTTGATTTGGCTACAGGCACGCATCGTCGGCTCTGGCAGGGGCGCAGAGCCATTGAGGACGTGTTAATCTCTCCTTCGGCAGAGTATGTTGCCATTCGAGAAAGCGAGACGGACGATCTTCACACACCAGTGTTGCTTTATCTGAGGGTATTGAACAACGAGGGGAATTCGGTCCTTGAGGTCGCGGATGTGTATCGCTTTGCGTGGTGCCCGGATGGGAAATTCCTTGCCTATATCACAGGCAGGGCACGCGACGGCCGTTTCACCCCAACCGGGGTGTGGATCTATGAGGTCGGCAAAGCACCAGGTTCTTTAATTTTGTCAGACGGAGCGGAAGTTAGTTGGGCCGAATTTGACGGCATGCTTTACATACTTGCGTACTCGCCCGCTGGTCCCGTTGTCTATAAATATTCGCCGAGCGACAAACGTCTCAGTGAAACCAACTACCACGGAATCTGGTTTTCAAGGGATGGTAAGTATTATTACTTCACTTCAAACGAGGGTGGGCCTTTTCGCCTTTATCTGCGAGAAAGTAACGAGGACATTACGGGAAACTTCGAATTTCTTGAGAAGGAAATGTGGCCTGCCATTCCTCGCGGGTGGCTGGACAACAGTCGGTTGGTTTTTCCGGCAATTCGCGGCGCGAACTGCGATTACGTCTTTGATTGCGACAGCGGAAAGCTGTGGCGAATACGCTACAAAGTGATCGGAGCCCCGAGGAATGAGGGCGAACTGATTGTGCTGGACGAGAAAGGTAAAGTGGCGAAAGTTCGAGGTGGCAGTCTGAAACCAATAACCTACGACGAGATAAAGGACCGGCTGCCACGCTGACCCAACGGGAACAACAGCCTCACTGCCTAAAAGAACCGTAGCAGTCGCTTTCGTTTTGATGGCTATCTTCATTGTCGCGGCAGATTCGGCTACTTTGGGCATTTTTTTTGCTCTCGTTGTGCGCACCACTGGCGACCCCCTTATCCGTTGCAATGCGGAATCTGTCGCCGCGTAGATACAACCGGCCCGGGGAATACGAACACGCGGCCCATCCGGCGACGATAACTCGCCGGTACCCGTGGAGAGCCGGTTCTTAGTTGCGGCTCACGGTATCAACAGTGTGGGCTTGGCCTCGATGGAGTTCGCAAACTCGATCTCCCAGGACATGCCGTCCATGTTCAGTAGACCGTCGGGCACGCCGGGGTTGCCGGGGCTGCCGGTGTCTTCCACCTGAAAGACCTGATTGCGCGTGCCGACGTTGTTGGCGCCCTGATCACCGTCATCCAACGTGCGAATGTATTTGGTGCTGCCGATTTTGCACGCACCCCACACCCGGATACAGTGACCGCTGGTGCGATTGCCGTCCACGTCGTAGCGGCCGAAGCAGATCGCTACGCCGCGGCCTTGCACGAGTTGGTCGAACATCCACTCCCACGTCGGCTTTAGGCCTTCGCGATTGCTGACGTTGCCGCCGAGGTTAATCGTAATGGTGTCGCACGCTGCGCCGTCGCCGATCGTCGCCGAGTTGGTGCCTTGGTGGCGAAACTCGGCCGTGGTGTAAGGCCCTGCCGCCACCAGATATCCGAACAAGCCGCGGAACAGTTGGCAGATATCCGACCCGCTGCCGGACTCCGCATCGAACACGCCGGTCCGCCGCGTGAAGAAATCCACGTTCGCAATCACGCTGTTTTCCGGTACCGGCTCCCAGAAAATGATATCGCCGGCCGACGACACCTTGCCGATGCCCGGGATAGGCAATTCCGGCAGATTCCAAACCAGGAGGTTCCCGTTGTACTGGTCGTCCAGAAATTGGATGGTATTGGCCTGCGCCATCGGCACGCATTGGTTTATGGCGCACTCGATGTTCGGCGCATCGGTCTGATACACGCACAGTGGAAACGCCAGGTCTTGGATGGGACCCACCACGGCCGTAATCGGCGCGGGCGGCATTCCGAGGGGCAAGTCCGGATTGATGGCCCGGGGCGGCAGCGTTCCGAGCATCGGGTCGGGGCCAAACCCTTCGGCGTTCTCGATCACCGTCTCCACCAGAAACCGAGCCGGTTGAAAGCGCTGGACGGCCGGCAACAGGTCTTCGGAAAGCGGCAAGGGCTGCATCGAGAGCAATACGGTGGCCTGGACCGCCGGGACGTGTCCGGTACCCCGTTCCGTGTCTGGTTGCAAATTGAAGTACCGGCACACGGGCCGACGGCGATTCTGCGCGCTTCTAGGGTCGGGATAGGGAGCCGTTTGTCCGGGTTGCGGCACGCAGGACGGCGCCGGCACGGGCAGGTTCTCGACCACCCAATGAGGACTCTCTGACCCGGGCGTGTAGAGGAAGACGTTGATATACGCGTCGCGGTACCGGGCTACACGCGAGACCACATTGGGGTCCACGCACACCTGCCCCCAGTTCGAATCCCCGAGTCGAACCAATTCCAGATTCCAATTTACCTGCTGAAATTGGACGGCCGGTAGATCGGAGTTGATTTGCACGAACGGCGATTCGCCTCCCGCTCGCGTATCTTGCGCTTCTGCAAACGTCGCTAAGATGCTGAATAGCAGCAGGGCGATCGCCCAAACCCCAAAAAGCTGACGAGACCATTGCGGATTCATGTTGAACCCTCCTTGCGGGAAAGAGGGCCGGTCAAAGTCTACAACGCGGAGACGCTGCGCGAATGGGGTGTCACGCGTTTCCAACGCGTCCCACCCGCGACCAATTCGTCAGTGATCGAGTCGCAGAAGTTTCCCCCAACCGTTCTGTGCCTTCGAACCGAGCAAGCCCACGCCGAATCTCCGACCGCTCCCTCGCCCATTGTTAAAGTGAACTGTGTTGGCGTAACTTCCGTTGAAACTCCGATTAACCTAACAGTCCCTCAGTCGGTGTTCTTCCGCGTGCCGCCTCGAAGTCAAATTTTCCCCTTGCCGCGACTTTCATCCTTTCCGAATCTCTCGTTCTCCCAAACTCCGCGCTGGCCGACCTCGCGGACACGACGTCCTCGTCGCGTTCCGGACTTTCTACCTTTGGTGGCCCGTAGCATACTCTACCCAAAGTCTTAGCCCGCTTCAGCGCGCTTGCCTTCGCAAAGCCGTCTCAGTAGGATCGGAACAAACTGTGGTGGAATGAGACGATTCGACTGAGGATACATGATCATGGGTGTCACCTACGTCGAGGGTCAAGTAAGCGGAAACGGTGGCAAGCAAGAGACCGTACGATTCCTCGTGGACAGCGGAGCGACCTATTCGCTTCTTCCGAAAAGCGTCTGGACCTCGCTCGGACTCGAACCCAAGCGAAGACTCTCCTTTGCCCTTGCCGACGGCACCACGGTCGAGAGGTCGGTATCAGAGGCCTTCGTAGTGTTCCCGCAAGGGGAAGGCCACACCCCGGTAATTCTTGGCGAAGAAGGCGACGAAGCATTGCTCGGGGCCGTGACCTTGGAAATCCTGGGTCTGGTACTCAATCCTTTTGACCGAACGCTCCGACCGATGCGGCTATTGCTGTGTTAGTTGCCGTTTACTGCATCATCATATAGGCAATGCCGTGCACCACGATCCACCCGAGGGTACCGCCGCCAAGAAGTGACAGCGCGAAGCGATGTGCGTGCGTCAAATTCGCCGGTTCACCGTAGATGGTCATTCCATGGAACTTCATGATGTCAAGATACCGCGCCGCGATCAGCAGCGGCACGAGCCCGGCATAAATGACATCTACGATGGAGAATGCGCCTTCTTCATTCATGAGAATGAAAATGGCAAGTAGGGGAAGTACCGCGCCGGACCCAAAAATCCAGGCAACTCGAACCACGAGAGCGGTGAAGCTGTTGACAGGACTTGAATCGGCAGGCGGCGTGGAAGCGTGATGAACGATAGACATCGGTCATCCTCCTCTGGGTTTGACCTAAGGAGGATGGCGGCCCGACCATCCCATAAACGATGTCCTTCGACTGACCGGTTGGCAGTCGAACCCTTCGTTACCACAATTGTCGCAGAAGACCGCTGTTCAGTCAAGACGGCACGTTCCAGCGCGACGGGTCGGCAGTAACAGCATTTCGATCCGGTCACTCTATCCTCTCACCTCTTCAATGCATTCTTTGCGCTTGCCCGCCGAAGATTTAGCGAAGGCGGGTTCTTTGTGGTTAAATACACGTCGGAGTCCGTCACATGCCCAGACCGCGTATTCTCTTGGTGAATCCGAACCGTATGCGCCCGCCAATCGCCCCGATTGGGCTCGAGTACGTTGCCGCTGCCTTAGCGCGTTCCGGCTACGAGCCGGTGCTCGGCGATCTGTCGTTCGCCGTGGATTGGCGGCAGGACTTGACGGCGAATGTCGAGGAAGTTGCTCCGAACGCCATCGGCGTTACCGTCCGGAACCTCGATGACGCCTACTTCGCGAGTCAGGATTTCGTACTCGAGACCACGCGCGACGTCGTGGCGCACATTCGCGGCCTCACGCCCGCGCCTGTTGTTCTGGGCGGCGTCGGATTCTCCATCGCCCCGAAAGAGATCCTCGCTTACGTCGGCGCTCAGTATGGCATCGCCGGCGACGGGGAATTTGCTTTTCCGCAGTTGCTGGATTGCCTTGCCTCCGATGGCGATCCGGCGACGATTCCCGGCGCAGTATTCCATACTTCAGGCAATGGCGTTGTCACCATGCCTCCAGATTTACTGGACCTTGTGACGATGCCTACACCCCGGCGGCGCGTCGCCGACAACCCTCGCTACTTTACCGAAGGCGGCCAGGCGGGCGTCGAAACAAAACGCGGCTGCGACCAATCCTGCATCTACTGCGTGGACCCGATTGCCAAAGGAAGGAGATCGCGGCTCCGCGCTCCCGTGTCCGTCGTGGAAGAATTCCAAGACCTGCTCGAGCAAGGGATTGACGTGCTTCATCTGTGTGATTGCGAATTCAACCTCCCGCCGGAGCACGCCAGGGCCGTTTGCGAGGCGCTCATCGCGCGTGGGCTAGGAGACAAGATTCGTTGGTACACCTATGCCAGTCCGAAGCCGTTCGACACCGACCTCGCGAAGACCATGGCGCGCGCGGGTTGCCTCGGCATCAACTTCGGCGTGGACCACGCCGACCCGGATATGCTCCGACGGCTCGGACGGCGATACGGTCTGGAAACGCTCCGCCCGGTCGCCCACGCCTGCCGTAGCGCAGGTCTCGCGGTCATGTTTGACACGCTGCTGGGCGGTCCGGGTGAAACGAAGGAAAGCCTCGCCCGCGCCCTCGAGTTCTTGCGCAACACGGACGTGGACCGCGTCGGACTTTCCTGCGGCGTACGCGTGTATCCCTACACACCCTTGGCCCGGCTCGTCCGTCATCAAGGCCCGCTCGATTCTAATCCTCACCTGCATGGAGCGCGGGAAAACAACGACGATCTTCTCCGTCCGGTGTTCTACGTGGATGCAGCCGTGGGCGACGACATTCACGCCTACGTGTGGCAACTGGTCAAAGGCGACCGCCGATTCCTAGCCGCCGACCCTCGCCAATCGGACCGAAACTACAACTACAACGACAACTCCACCCTGGCCAACGCCATTCGCGCCGGCGCACGCGGCGCCTACTGGGACATCCTCCGCCAGTTGCCCGACGCCCATGCCGACGCCAAAGCTTGAGAACTACGACTGACAAACTCGCTGGCGTTGATTCATAATGAGATTATCGCCACAGGATGCTGATATAATCGTCACATCTGGGAGGGTTGGGAATGCCTCGTACGAACGGTTCTGACCGCGTAGTTCGTGTCCGAGAAGGGTCGCTGCTGGAAAGAACGCTATACCGGTCTGGAATTCGCGTCTCGCCGAAGTACGCACTGTCCAACGATGTCACCTTCTACCTGGGTGACTGCATGGAACTGCTCAAGACGATCCCTGACCGCTCCGCCGACCTGGTGGTCACTTCGCCGCCCTATAACGTTGGGAAGGAGTATGAGAAGCGGCTCGACTTGGAACTATACCTCAGACAGCAAGGCAACGTAATTCGGGAATGCGTTCGAACCTTGTCTGACCGCGGCAGCATTTGCTGGCAAGTCGGGAATTATGTTGATCGCGGCGCGATTATTCCACTCGATACGATTCTCTATCCTATCTTTGCGCGTGCTGGACTGCGGATGCGCAATCGGATCGTATGGCATTTCGAGCACGGCTTGCATTGCTCGCGTCGCTTTTCCGGCCGGTACGAGGTGATCGCGTGGTTCACGAAGACGGATGATTACATTTTCAGTCTTGACCCGGTTCGGGTGCCACAGAAGTACCCCGGCAAAAAACACTTCAAGGGACCCCGAGCGGGGCAATACTCGTGCAATCCTTTGGGCAAGAATCCCGGCGACGTTTGGATCTTCCCAAATGTGAAACACAACCACATCGAGAAGACGGAACACCCCTGTCAATTCCCGGTCGAACTCATCGAGCGGCTCGTGCTCAGTATGACCAACCAGGGCGGTCTCGTGATCGATCCCTTTATGGGCGTCGGAACGACGGCGATCGCGTCGATCCGACACGAACGCCGCGCCGCCGGCGCGGAGATCGTCGAGAAGTATTACCGTACGGCAATCGAGCGCCTCTCACTCGAAGCCCGTGGAGAATTGCCCACGCGACCCATGGACCGGGCGGTATACACGCCAGATTCTGCCCAGAAAATCACGCGTAATCCGTTTCACTCTTCCGATCCTCAGGGCCTACTACTTTGAGGATTGCCGCACTCTATTCCCACCTCAATGGCCACGAATGGTTGTTGGTTCATCAGAAGGCCATCTGGCCTTTTACGTGGGTGATCACATTGATGTGGGGATCGAAATCCTGCCGATGAAAGCCATGCAAGAGCACATGTCATCGGGACCTGGGTATTACGAGGGCGCGCTATATGACGTTGCGCGCCAAGGCCGCGGAGTGCCGGCAGTACCACTGGTGCTGATCGGGATCGAACCTTAGCCGACGACCACCGTTATCCCGCCGGTGCGGCGACGACGTGGGTCACGAGAAGTTGCTTGTCGAACCAGTCCGCGAGCCGAACAACCTCTTCCCGGATGGTGGGCCAGGGATGGCCGCCGCCGGGTTTGATGATCAGTTCCGCCGAGCCACCCGCCGCCTGAACTGCCGCGACCATCTTCTGCGACTGCTGAAGAGGCACCATGTCGTCGGCGTCGCCGTGAATCAACAGAAACGGCGGCGTAGGTCCGGAGACGCGACGGGCCGGCGACAGTTTCTCGGACTGCGCGTTAATCTCGTCTTCGCTATGTCCCTGGATACCGCCGGGAAAGAGAAGATAACCGATGCGGTCAAAATTGGGCCGGCCGCCATTCCAATCCAGGAAGTCCGTGGGCGGAAAGAATACGCCGGCCGCTTTCACCCGCGTACTGAGCCGGTCCAACGGGTTCTTCGCGTCCGGGGTTCCGTCTTCTGCGGTTACCACCGCGAGCGTCGCCAAGTGCGCCCCCGCCGAAGCCCCGGTGATTCCGAGCCGTTCCGGGTCCACGCCGTAGTCGGCGGCGTGGACCTTCACGTAACGAATCCCTCGCTTCACGTGTTGCAGCATCTCCTCGCCGCCGTACTTCGATACCGAACCCGGCCGAATCGCGAATACGGTGTACCCTTTGCTGCAAAAGACGTCGTATAGACCCGCTTGCCGATGATCATTGATCTTGCCCCGGTCCGAAAACCACGCCCCGCTCACGACATCAATCAACCCCAGACCATTCTTCTTCTCTTTGGGGATGTACAGATCCATCAGCAAACCCGTACCATGGACCTCACTGTAGATCAAGTCCTCCTTGACGTCATACGGGACGACTTCCTGAGCCGCCGCAAACCACCCGGCCATTGCCAGCCACAAAATACAAATAATCGCGCGCTTCATTGACCTGAACCCTCCATTCCGAACCGCCATGCAACTCACAGATAGTATACGATTCACAGCGTTCTGTCACGACTCTCCTTTTGATCCCCTTGGCATTTTTCGTTAGTTTCGTCTTTTTTTCACCAATAGTGCAACGCCGGGAGCTTATATTATAGGAGGTTTTTTGCAATGACTCTACATCCAGAACCCATTGGTACCGTCCACTTGGTCCACCGTGTCCATACTGTCCCATTCCACATTCCGGACCCCTCGCCGCGCCGTAGCGTGCGCAAGAGCCAAGGGGGCGTACTCGCCCATTTCCTACAAAAATGTATCACAGATTCTGTACGCTTTTTCACCAATCTTGCACGTTTCTTCACCGATTTTCACCAAAACTGTACGTATTTTCACCGATTTTGTACGCTTTTTCACCACAAAAATCTATCCTCGTTCCTGCAACCCCTTGTTTCTCAAACACCTACCTCAAGCCAACGCCCTTGTCACCGGCCCCAAGGGGCCTCCACGTTCGTAATCCCGATTTCCAAATCGGGAACCATCATAACCCAGATTTGTGATTCGTGCTGGAAATCGCCACGCGTTTCGAGGCGTTTTGTTGAAGGCATGGAACAAGCGTACCGACACTGCGAGGGATTGACTGTTCAGGAGCCTCGCAGTATGATACAGGAGGCGGCTCGCGGTACCGGCGTGAGTGTACGCTGTATATCTGCCCATGCGACCACAACCGAGCTAAAGCGTGGGCAGGCAGGGTGTGATTCGCGCAAGGTCAGGGGAGCGCAAGTATGATTATTGGCTCCAAAGACGAACTGCTTCGGCAACCTCCCGCCGATTTCTCTCGCCTACGGATAGCCGTAGTCGCGGCCCTCGCGGTAGCTTTGTCTCTGGAGTTAGTGGCGCGTTACATGTCCACGGTCCCGTCGCCGCGCGTCATGACCGAAAGCGTCAGTCTGGTTGCCGTCATTGTCTTGTCGGCCGCGGCGCTTTATCCGATCTTTAGTTTGCAGGAGTTGCGTACGCTCAAATGGCTCATGAGCGCCGCCGCGTTCTCCATGTTGACCTCGCAAACCCTCAATATTCTCGATGATGTCCGCGCCTTGGACGGCCTATTCTTCATCGGCCGGGATGGCGCCTTGCATGATCCCGTGAAGAATATCAGTTTGCTGATTGGGATTATCGCGATGGTGGCCGCCCTCAATCTGGCGCTGGTGGAAACGGTTTCAATCCAGACCACTTTGCTGCGGGAGCGGGCGGAGCTCTCCCAAGAGGTCGCGGTCCGAAGGAGGGCCGAAGCGGCGCTTACCGAGTTCAGCGGGCAAATTCGGCGGTTGTCGGCCCACGCCGCATTGGCCCGTGAGGAGGAACGCGGACGTATTGCCCGGGACCTTCACGATGAACTGGGGCAGGTGTTGACGCTGCTGCGGATTGACCTGGCGGGTGTGGATCAACAGGTTCAAGAATTGCGCCCGATGGACGCGGCCGCCGACCTTTCCGCGCGCTTACGCGCCATGACTGCACTCGTCGGCGAGACGATGCAGAATGTCCGTAGAATCATGACCGAGTTGCGTCCCGGTATTCTCGACGACTTGGGAATCACGGCGGCGATCCAGTGGCAGGCCAAGGAATTTGAAAAGCTGGTCGGGCTTCCCTGCCGCGTCACGATGAACACCGACCATGTCGAGCTCGGGCAGGAAAAATCCACTGCGATGTTCCGCATCTTGCAGGAAGCCCTCACGAACGTGGCCCGTCACGCCCGGGCCCAAGCCGTGGAAATTCAGCTCAATGTGAACGACAACACCGCGACCCTCGAAATCGCGGATGACGGAAAAGGAATTGCCGACTTACGCGCCGTCGAGAGTAACTCGTTCGGCCTGTTAGGCATTCGGGAACGCACACTTCAGTTTCGCGGCGACTGCTCGATCCGGTCGGCGGTCGGGGCGGGCACCAAGATCACGGTAACCCTGCCCTTGGACCCGGAAGCGGAAGCCTGAGGTCGCATGCCCGGTTGGCGCCGACACGCAGGTCTGGGAGAGGAAGATGCATAAGATTCTGGTGGCCGATGATCACGCCGTAGTCAGGAAAGGCCTGATCGAGATTCTGAAGAAGAGTTCCGATTTCGTGGTAAAAGGGGAAGCCGATAGCGCCGAACAGGTCCTCGAGAAAATCTACCACGATACCTGGGATGCCGTGATCCTCGATCTGTCCATGCCCGGCAAGGGCGGCATGGAGGTGCTGAAACAACTGCGCCTCCTACGGCCCCAATTGCCCGTGCTGATCTTGAGCGTACATCCCGAAGACCAATATGCCCAGCGCGTGCTCAAGGCAGGCGCTGCCGGCTATCTGACGAAAGACAGCGCGCCCGAGGAACTTCTGGTCGCCCTACGCAAAGTGTGCGCGGGCGGCAAGTACGTAAGTCCCACCCTGGCCGAATGGCTGGTCGAATCCATCGGCACCGATCGCGACCAGCCCCCCCACGAAATCCTGTCGGACCGTGAATACGAAGTGATGCGGTTGATGGCCGAAGGCTTGACGCTCTCCGAGATCGCGAACCGGCTATCATTGAGCATCAAGACCATCAGCACCTATCGCACGCGGATTCTCGAGAAGCTGAATATGAAGACCAGCGCGGAGATAATGCGCTACGCCATCGAGAAGGGCCTAGTGGGATGAGCATGATGGCGGAATGCGGATTGTGGAATGGTCTCAAACGAATCTTTGTGCCCGGTACCCGAAACCCGAGTCCTGAAACCCCAGCCCTGCGCGTAAGAAGATTCTGACACCGGTTGGCGAAGATATCCTATAGCCCCCGCGACGCTATCCGTTGTAAACTGCAGTTCTGGTCGAAGAGCCTGGATTTGGAATCGAGTTACCGACTGACAAGTATATATGAACCACGTTATTCATCGGTCGAATGCGACCAAAACGGTATGGATTCGGTCTTATATGCCTAAACACAAACTGCTAATCGCGGACGACCAAGCCGGCATCCGTCAGGGACTTCGGCAAATGCTCGAAGAGGAAATGAGCATTTATATCGGTGGCGAGGCCCGCAACGGATTCGAGGTCCTCGAAAAAGTGCGCGCCGAAGCCTGGGACCTTGTCATCTTGGACTTGACCATGCCGGGAAAGAACGGTTTCGAGGTGCTCAAGGAACTCCGAAAGGAATGCCCCGAGCTTCCCGTGTTGGTCCTCAGCGTTCACCCCGCCGAGCAGTACGCCGCGCGGAGTATCGAGTTGGGCGCGCGCGGATACATCGTCAAAGAGCGGGCGCCCGAAGAGTTGGTGCCCAAAGTCCGCGAATTGTTTCAAAGCCCAGACCGCCACCCCTGACGGCGGTTTGTCGCTTCCGCATACCCTGCAACTCCACCCTCCCCACGGGGCAGACCCCCCCAAGTCTGCCCCCCTTATTTTTCCATTCAGCCCCGAAGCCGGCAACTCCCGGCGGCCGGCCTCACGTAAACGTCCCGCGCGCTACTTTCTCGATGGCCTGGATGATCCATTCCACGTGCCGGTCCAGATACGTTTGGGAAAGCGACAACACCACCGCTCGCCCGAGGATGTCCAAAGTGCGCGGGCACATGTCAGGCCGGTAGGTCCGCGAGGAGTCGTGCAACGGCGAAGTCCAGGGCCGGCCGTGGCGATCCTGGGAATGCTTGGTCATCACGTACTCCCAGAACGAGTAGATGTGGCGGTCGGGGATGCCCTTGTCGTACATGCAGCCCGCCGGCACGCCTTCGGCCCGCAGCGCAGCCGCAAAGCGCTTGGCGTCCTCGCTCTTCGGCACAAAGAATGCGATGCCGATTCCGCAGTCGCCTTCCGGGTCCGGCGAGCGGTGCAATTGGATACGCGGCAAACCATCAATCGCTCGGCAAATTTGTTTCTTGACGGTCCGGGTCCGTGCGAGTATCCCTTCCATCCGCTGGAACTGCGTGCAACCCAGCGCGCCTTCCATTTCGTTCATCCGTAAATTCTCGCCCGGAAACGGCGCCACGATGGACGCGCCCGGTTTCCAGAAACACATGGCCGAGTCGTGACGGAGCGCCGCGCGTTCATACGTTTCACGGTCATGCGCTACCACCATTCCGCCTTCGCCCGCCGTGATCACCTTGTACTGCTGGAGGCTAAAGCACCCCACGTCTCCGATCGAACCCAGACGGCGACCCTTGTAGGAGCCGCCGCAGGCCTGCGCCACGTCTTCGATGATCTTCAACCCATGCCGGCGCGCGACCGCTTGAATCGCGTCCATATCGCAGGGTATACCGCGCATATGAACGGGCATGATGGCCCGTGTACGCGGGGTGATCTTGCTTTCCGCGTCTTCGGGGTCCAGGGTCAGCGATTCGTCAATCTCGGCAATCACGGGCACGCCGCTGCAGATGAGCACCGCTGATGCCGAAGCGATGTACGTATATCCCGGCACAATGACCTCGTCGCCGTCCCCAATGCCGATCCCAATCAAGCCGCAGATCAGCGACGCGGTGCCGCCGCCGACCGCGAGCGCGTGTTCGCATCCGGTCATCTCACGGAAGTGGCGTTCGAGCCGCGTGCACCACGAGTTCTCCGGATCGAGGAACCGGAAAATCCGCCCGCTCCGCACCACCGCGCTGACGGCCGCGACTTCCTCGTCCCCAATCGCCGCCGGACCCAACCCCGCACTCGGAAACGGCTCCCGCGTTACCGGTTCCCCACCCTCAATCGCCAGTCGCTCCTTGATCGCTGACATGTATTCCGTCCTCCCACTCAAGAGACGGACCCATTCTACCGGAACCCACTGTTAAGGCCAATGCATGGGCTGGAATGCCTTGGAAGTGAAATGGTTGCCTTCAAATGGGTCATCGGACATACTTTAATGTACTGAGTCCCCGCGAAGCCGGGCGAGCGAACATAACGAGAGGTGGTCATGAGCAACTCCGTGTTCCTAAAGCGAGTCGTCTTGAATAACTATAAGAGCGTGAAAGAATGCTCGGTAATGCTGGGACCGTTGACGTTCCTCGTGGGTCAAAACGGCGCCGGCAAGAGCAACTTCCTCGATGCGCTACGACTCGTGACGGAGTCATTGACTACTTCCTTGGAGCACGCGCTACGCGATCGGGGGGGGATCAACGAAGTGAGGCGGCGCTCCTCAGGACATCCGACCCATTTCGGGATTCGGCTGGAATGGGTGCTGCCGAACGGTTCCGACGGGATGTACGCATTCCGTGTCGGCTCGCAGAAAAAGGGGGGGTTCGAGGTCCAGCAGGAAGAATGTCGTGTCTTCAGCGGAGAACAGTTGGGGGAGAGTTTCTACAAGGTGGAGTGCGGGTCGCTGAAGGATTCGAGTTTTGATATCGTCCCGGTTGCGTCGAGTGACCGACTTTACTTAGTGGCCGCTGCGGGCCTTGGGGAGTTTCGGCCCATCTATAACGCTCTTTCCCGCATGGGTTTTTACAATCTCAATCCGGATGAAATCCGAGAACTCCAGCCGCCGGACCCGGGAGAAGTTTTGAAGCGAGAAGGGAGCAATTTGGCGAGCGTACTAGAGTTGATGTATCGAGAAAACCGGCCGGGGCACGACCGGGTGGTCGAGTTTTTGTCGAAGGTTGTTCCGGGTATTCAAAGCATAGATGTGAGACACGTGGGGAAAAAGGAAACCTTGGAATTCCGGCAGTTTGTAGGGAAGAACCGGGACCCGTGGCGGTTCATGGCGGAAAACATGTCGGACGGTACGTTGCGGGCGTTGGGAGTTCTCACAGCGCTTTTTCAGTCGTCGAATGGCGGCTCGAAACGGGTTCCGTTCGTTGGGATCGAGGAACCCGAGTTGGCCGTCCATCCCGGCGCCGCAGGGGTTTTGCGAGATGGATTGCGGATCGCTTCAAACACAACACAGATTGTGGTTACCAGTCATAGTCCCGACCTGCTGGACGCCAAAGAAATTCCTGACGAGAGTATTATGGCCGTGGTGAACACCAATGGAGAAACAAGAATCGGTCCGTTGGATGAAGCGGGCCGGAGTCTCATTCGAGACCGTCTCTACACCGCGGGAGAACTTCTACGACTGAACCAGATCGAGCCGGATGAAGCCGTAGTAAGCGCGATTCGCTCTAGCCAACTCGAGCTTTTCGCCGAATATCGGCCATGACGGTCAGAATCGCTCCAATTGTTGAAGGAGATGGCGAGTGCGAGGCCGTTCCTATCCTTGTTCGTCGGATTGCATCGGAGATAGATCCTCGGTTCGTGCCACTGATTTTGCGCCCGTATCCGGCTCCGACTACCCGTTTGCTCAAAACTGGAGAGATTGAGAGAGCGGTCGAAACTGCGGGGCGAAAACTACAAGGGCAAGGCGGCATTCTTGTGATTGTGGACTGCGACCACAAGAACGGTTGCCCGGCAATAGATGCTCCTGCCTTGCTGACTCGGGCGAAGCGTGCACGCAAGGATTTGCCCATTTCTGTCGTTTTGGCAAAAAGAGAGTTCGAAGCATGGTTTCTTGCTGCCGCCGAATCGCTTCGCGGTAAGCGCGGGCTTCCAGAGGACTTGTCGTCGCCACCAAACCCGGAGGATATTCGGGGCGCAAAGGAGTGGTTGAGCGCTAAGATGTCCCCAGGCCAAGGTTATGCCGAGACTACCGACCAAGCGGCGTTAACAGCTCTTTTCGACATGAAAGCAGCCCGCCGTGCAGATTCTTTTGACAAGTGCTATCGAGAAATTCGGGGGTTGCTCTGTCTATTGCGTGGGTCTCCAAACGCGTGACGACAGACCAAGGGAATTTGGGGAAAGGGGGCGGCTGTTGCTTCTTACGCGCTCTTCGAGATGTTTTGTCTGTCGTTGACAGGTGTGCCGATTGTGGGTCGTAGGTCCCGAAGCGAGCCGACGAGAGGAGGACTTATCATGGCGAACAAACGACTTAATGATATCCGTCTAATACCGCTGATCGCAGCAGCGGCATTGATCGCTGCCGCGCTGCCGGCCCAAGCCGCGGAGAAGAAATCATTTCGCGTGGCGGGAACGTTTGTCGAGGGTTGCTCGTGTACCGCCCCCTGTCCGTGTGAGTTGGTGGGTCTCGAGCATGGCTGTCAAGGCGTGGGTGGCTTCGCGTTCACATCGGGGAGCTACGACGGCGTGAAGCTGGCCGGATTGAAGCTGGCGCATGCCGGCGCTCCGGGGGACTGGATACGCCTGTATATTGATGCCCGCAATCCCCGCCAGCGCAAAGCCGGCGAGGAGTTCGCCCGCGCGGCATTCAGCGCCTTCGGCAAGATTGACGCCGTACGAGACGCCCGTATATCCATTTCCAATCAGGCAAATAAGTACACGTTGACTGTAGATGACGGCAAAATCTTGCGGCTTACGACCGAGCCAATCCTCGGTGGCGATAACCGGACTCCGCTGGTCTATAGCAACATCCACAATCCGTTGCATCCGTCGGTAATGCAGGGCAAGACCGTATCCTGCACCTACCAGGACGGGGACCGTTCGTTCAAACTCGAAGGAAGCAACGCGTACTTCCAAGACCGCTTACGCAGCCGCGGCACCGTGTGAGTGAGCGCGGAGACTTCGAGGCGCTTAAAACCTGGGCACAATTCGTGCCGCAGTCGGTTTTAGTAGATCGTACGGAGGCATTGGAGAGGTGGCCTCTCCTTGGCGGCCCGCCTCATTCGCGGCCGGCCTTCTTTTGGGGCCGAACGTAGCGCCCAATTGTATTGGGCGAAATGGCAAAACTCCAGACTAGACGTACACGACTCCCACCCTTTAGAATCGCATATGGGTGCCGTTTGGATACAGACGGCAGGAGTTCGCGGGTCACTAACAACTGGGGGGAGTAGAAGATGTTAAGACTGGGGGCGGTTATTCTAACCATATGGGGCGGTGTTAACTTCGCGCTTGCAAGTTTGTTATTGGTGTTGATGACCATCTTGGGGAAGCCCGCGCCGATGTTGTTTATCGTGTTCGAAGAACCAGAAATCCCTGCGCTCGAACCAAAGGTTGTTGCGGCAACAAACGCGTTGGCGATACTGTTCAACGCGTGTGCGGCGGCATTTTCGTTGTTGGTTCTCGTCGTCGTTTGGTCAGCACTCGTCAAGGGCGAGAAGTGGGCGTTCTGGGCCTTGCTGTTGAGCATCGGCTTGGTCCAAGCGTTCGGGTTTGTTGCGGACAGTGCCATCGGGAACAAGACGGTCTACGTGAACTTGGTGTTGACCGCGCTGTTTCTGGCCGGCATCGGGCTGGCGGGATGGGCAATGTTTACACGTGCTACGGTGTAGTGGAATACTTCCGACGAACCGCGAGTGGGTTAAGTTGAGCCCAGTCGAATGAATGGAGTGAAGGTATGCCGCGATTAGCCGAGTACGATTCAAAGATCACGTTCTATGCTGCCGTGAAGCGGAGTGAGCGGATCACGCCGGAGGACTCCCCGGACGAAGTCCGGCACATCATCCTCGAGGTGGAACCCAGCCATCTGCGATTCCAGGTGGGACAGAACATCGGGGTCGTCGTGCCCGGACCGCACGAGTTCGGCAACAAGGAGCATTTTCGCCTGTACTCGATTGCGGGGCTGGACGAAGGACGGCACGGCGATACGCGGACGCTCTCGATTTGCGTCCGGCGTTGCTTCTATATTGACGACTTCAATGGGGAACGATATCCCGGTGTCGCCTCCAACTATTTATGCGACTGCAGAGCGGGAGATCTAATCGCTCTCGCGGGCCCATTCGATAGCCCATTCAAGCTTCCCGATGACCCCGCATCGAATCTAATCATGGTCGGACTCGGTACGGGTATCGCGCCGTTCCGTGCATTCATCCGTTACATTTACGACACGGTTGGTGGCTGGAAAGGCAAGGTGCGACTGTTCTACGGCGCAAAGACCGGCATGGAATTACTGTATATGAACGACCGGAATAACGACCTGGCGAATTACTACGATGAGAAAACGTTCAAGGCCTTCGAGGCCGTCAGCCCGAGTCCTGCGCTCGACGCCCCCATCGCGCTGGACCAACCGCTTGAGAAAAACGCCCGCGAACTTGGAAGGCTCATCCAAGACCCGAAGACTTACGTGTACATTGCCGGCCATGAGAAGGCGCGCGATCTGATGGACCGCGTCATGGCCAAAGTCCTCGGTTCCGAAGACAATTGGCGCCGCAAGAAAGCCGAAATGACTGCGGGGGAACGCTGGGCGGAGGTCATTTACTAGGATTCGGGGTTGGTGACGGCCCCCATGATTGCGCCGTGGACTGCGGTTAGAGGGAGACTCATGAATGGCAGGATTGCCGCCGGGGGACTACAAGGAGCTTCAGCACGTACTGGGCGACGTGCTTCAGGTCGCCGGCTATAAACTAGCGGGGGAAGAAGGGACCATCATTTGGCAACATGCAGCGGACTTGGACAGGTTTCCCAAGCCGCTCCTATCGAAGATGGTCAGAGAAGGGCTTCAGCAGATACTGATTGGGCCCGGGAGTGTGGCAGAGTTTCCCGGTTATGAAGCGTTGGGAAAGGAGCAGGTGCCAGGTTATCCGCGTGGTACCACGTGGCTCGACATCGCTGGGGCCTATGATCGAAAGACGCAGACGGTTATACTGGGGCCCCGTCCGGTAGTGGACGAGCACCTTGCCGTCCACGAAGTTGCACACGCACTGATAGACTTATTGGGCTATGTCGGCGATTTTCGTGTGGACGAGGAATACCGGAGGCTCTTTCCGGAGCTTCATGACTTTTATAAGATCGGTCACCGGCAAAGTACACGTGGGAAGGTCGAATTCTTGGCTGATAGCGTGGCCTATGTTATACTTTATCAAGACGTTACACCAAGTAATTTTCACCCGGAATTTCTTAGGTTTATTCGTGAAACCATGTTGACTGGGCGAACGCCGAGGGCAAAGTGATGGCGACTCTACTCAAGAACGGGAATATAAGAAGCTTGGCACCGGCCTATGAACCGAAAAGGGGGATAGTGGGCCATACCGCAATCGAAATCACGCCCGACGATCCCCAGTACGAAAAGAGCATCATGTGGCTGCCACCGAAAGATATTCCGAAGGCTGAGCGTATCGCGAAAAAAGCGCGTCGTGCCCAGGCCATACGCTTCGCCGAGACCACGAGCAGGGCAAAAGGATAAATCCGGCCACGCCATCGGTTTCGAAGAGATCAGTTTCTCCGTGCGGGAGTCCGAGCACTCGCACGTGGCCTTCGAAACCATCAACGTGAGGATAGCGTGTGCAGTTGAGTCAGGCCCAGTCGTAGAGCGTGACCGTAAATGAATGGTGCATACAAAATCTGATTTCTTCAAGCTTCGCATCGAAGCGTGGGGGCTGCTCACTGCGTTTGGGGTGATCATCAGTGGGACGACGGTTGCCGGGTTCCTCGGGTCGTTTGCCTGGTTCCTGGATTTATTCTGCCATTTTCGCGTGCAGTACTTTGTTTCCTTGGCCGTCGTTTCCCTGCTATTGCTCATTCGCGGACGGCGCAAAACAGCGGCATTTTTCGGCGTCGGCGCTGTAGTAAATCTCGCTACGATTCTTCCGTTCTACCTTGGAAGTGCCGAGCGTGCCCTTCCGACCGCGTCCTCCCTGCGCGCGGTTCTGGTGAACGTGAATACGCAATTCGGAGACCTTCAACGAGTATCGCAATTCCTAAAGGAACAGAATCCCGATCTCATCGTTCTTGAAGAGGTGAATACCAAGTGGCTCGACGGGCTTCGTCCGGTGACGGATTCGTACCACTACTCGAAAAGCGAGCCGCGCGACGATAATTTCGGCATCGCTCTGTTCAGCCGAATTTCGTTCAGCCGGTGCGAAGTAGTGTACATTGGCGACGCGGAGGTACCGTCTCTTGTGGCCGAACTAGAATCTCCTGATGACGGAGAATTTACCGTTCTCGCTACGCACCCGTTGCCACCGGGTGGCGCGGTGTATTCCCGGTGGAGAAACAATCAACTCACTGCTCTACCGGAACACGTGCGCGCCGCAACGTCGCCGGTCCTGCTGCTCGGCGATTTGAACGTCACGCCCTGGAGCCCGCATTTCCGGCGTCTGGTGAAGGATTCGGGACTGAAAGACAGCGCTCGTGGTCACGGTATACAGCCGACCTGGCCAACGTTTAATCCCTTGTTTCTCATTCCTGTTGATCATTGCCTGCATTCTGCCGAGATTCGCATTCTCCGCCGGGAGATCGGACCCAACGTGGGTTCAGACCATTACCCGATGATCGTTGACTTTGCGTTGGTGTCGGCGAATGAACCGAACGTACCCGCAGCGTGAGATTGAGACCAAGGGTGGCGGGATGGTCTAATGAGCGCGGGAGGGATCAAAATGAAACGAATTCTTTTCGGGCTGATTCTGCCGGTTCTGATGCCGGTTGCGGCCGTTGCCGCTTCCGCCGAATGGGAGGCGCGGACGCGTCTCGCGCAGGAGCTCGATATTGGCGAGTCCGCCCCGGATTGGCTGGTCGAGTCGGAGACGTACGCCATCGGCTATCAGCCCGATGATTGGGACGCGCTCGCCCAGTCAAAGGTCGCTTTCATCACGCATTGTCCCGTCAATCACGAGTTCTTTGCGCGTTGTCATGCGCTGGGCATCCGGTGCTTTCCCTACGTCACGTTTTACCAGGGCTTCGCGAGCCAGACCTATGAGAACATCAACCTGAAAGACCATCCCGAATTCATCGAGGTGGACGCGGAAGGAAATCTGAAACGCACTGGATTCTGGGAGTCGGAAGACGCGAAGAATATGTACACGACGTGTCCGAATGTGCACGCCTACCAGGACGCCATGGTAGACTGGGTGCGGAGGATCTTGGAGGCGGGCGCGAACGGCGTCTTCGTGGACAACCTGAGTAGCCGCGCGCCGTGTTTCGGTCCGAAGTTCGGCAAGCACGAACACCTCTACGAGGACCAGAACCACGCGTTTGCCATGCTCCTTAAACGTGTGCGGGAACTGGTCAAGCAATATCAACCGGAAGGGGCCGTGCTGGGCAATTCCGCCAGCCCGACCACGTTGCCGAAAGAATTCTGGAAGTACCTCGACGCAGAAATGCTCGAATCCTATGTCTGCACCTGGGTCAGCACCGAGCGCTGGTTTGATTGGAAGACGCATTGGAATAAGGCGGGGAAAGACCTACAGCCGTACGTAAAGGCCGGCAAGCAGATTCAGGCGCTCAGCTATCTCGGCCACACGCCGTATGGCGTCCGGGCCGATGCTTTCTTCTGTTACGCGAGCGCCCGGCTCGCCGGATTTGTCTGGAACGGCGGGGTGCCGCTTTCCAACGCTGAGGCGGCGGATCTGTATCGGCTGCGCCTGGGCAAACCGCTGACCGATGAATTGGAATCGAACGGTATCCACTATCGTATCTTCGAGCGAGGACTCGTCGCCGTCAATCCCGACCGAGAAAAGAGTGGGACCATTCCCGTTGCCCCGCCAACGCCCGGGCCGCGCCTGTTCGACCTTTTTGGCGATGGGCAAGGTCGGGGCCGGGTGATTGATGTGAGCCCGCCCGGTGCGCTCGAGATCCCGTCATACTCCGGACGCGTGTATCTTTTTGCGGCGGAAACGCGCGATGAACTCGCAGTCACGGGACCGAAGCTAACCGTCGTCACCGCGCCGGCCCTCGGCGAGGTTCGGTTCCGCGTGGACGGCTTCGACTACTGGACCTACAGCGGCCATTGGACCACCGAATACGTGCTCGGTCCCAATTTCGGCAAATTCCACATCACGTTTGTGTCGCCCGGAAAGCATACGATTGAAATCATTGACGTGGCGCCTGCCGACATGAAGACTCCCAAAGGCTATGGCAGCGGCGAACGCCTGGGTCAATTCATGGACCCCTCGAATCCCACCCAACCCAGCGCCGGCAAGAAGTTCAAGTTCCGCGAATGGGAGGGGCTCGGTCCCACGCCGAAGATCGAAGTGGACGTTTCCCAGGACACCACCGTAACCGCAGATTTCGAAGTGAACCAGTAGCGTCGTTGGGACGCCGGGGAACCCTTGCTATGGAAGAATGGAGTGCTTCCTCGTGGTATGATGCGGGCGTGTGAGGGCGTATTGCGATGAGGATGCACCGGTATTCTGCACGGATCGCGTGCCAGTTCCTTGCTCTGGCTATTGCGTTCATTGGGACAGCGTGTTATTCCCACGACGGCAATGGTCAAACAACGTCTCCGCCAGACCCCAAGGTGCTCGAATACCTGCACGCGCGATTCGATGCCGAGCTTGCAGGTTACTCGCAGGAAGCCAAAACTGATTTTGATGGGCTTATCAAAAGATGGTACCCGGAGCCTCCGCCCAAGGAGAACGCCGCCGAGACGTACGAGTTGGCGTTCCCACATGTCCTGCACAACGCCAAGGGTTCGGGGAATCTATCGCGTTTCTTTCCCGCGAGCTTGAGAGTGCCCAGTTGGGCGCGATTCGGGATCAAGAAACGCCTCCAAAAGGACGACGAATCGCTGAAGCTGTTGCATGACGCGGCTGCTCTAAAGCATTACCGATACCCAATTGATTTCGCCCAGTATCTACAGGGGTCTCCGGCGCAAACCGCCCAAGGACCTTTGAACCACACGAAGGCACTCAGAGAAAGCGCCCGGCTGCTTTGCCTGGAGACGCTGTATTATACCGACACCGGTGACACCCAGAGTGCGGCAAAGGCCGGTTACGCCGCACTGGCGTTATGCAGCGCGGCGGCCACGGAGCCTGACACTCTCAGTCAGCTTACGCGGGCGGCGGCTCAACTTATGGTGTTTATGCATGTTGAGGACATGCTGAACCGCTGTCAACTAAATGCCGAGGAACTGAAGCCGTTGAGCGAGGAACTGCAGGAACTGGACGCTCCCGAAGCCTATAGGCGAGCGGAGTTCCTTGGCGATTATCTTCTGAAGGCGAATCTGGACTCGGCAACCAAAGAAGAAATGCGCGATAGTGTCGCCAACGTTGATCCACAGACCTTGGCCTCCGTTGAAGCTTTCCGCAAAGAGATGCGCGATATAACTGTAATAAATGACGCCGAGATGCTGGCATTCTCACGCACGGCCCGGACTGCCGTTGCGGCTGAGCGTTTCCGCGTGGCGCGTGGAAAACTGCCGGAAACCCTCGATGAACTGGTTCCCGACTTCCTTGAATCCGTGCCCGTTGACCCCTTCGACGGCAATTCGATCCGCTACAAGAAACTTTCGCGAGGCTTTGTCGTTTACAGTATCGGCAAAAACGGGAAGGACGACGGCGGCGACTTCGGACTAATGAGTGAGCAGCGGACCCGGCCTCCGGACCTGACGTTCATGATTCGGCGGTGAACGTAGAGTCTCCAACATCTGGAGTATTCAGAGGGCTCCGCTGTGGCGCGGGAAGATTCTCTCACACCCGAAGTCAATCCTTTCTGTCATTCCGAGCGAAGTCGAGGAATCTCGCATACCGACGTCTTGGGCGTGAGAGATGTTTCGCCTTCGCTCAGCATGACAGAGTGACTTCGCTCAGCATCACAGGGAGGGTTGACATCGAATTGAATTCTGTCGAAGGTTTTTGCTAAGCTGTAATCCCGTTGGGGCGCGGGATACCCTCCTGACCTCTAACCTGTGGCGCTACACGACGAGTTCGTTTGGTTTTTCAGAAGGCACGACGGGACCGAGCCATGGCTGCGGCAGTAACTCCCAAGATCCTGGCGGTGATTCCGGCCCGATTTGCCTCGACGCGCTTTCCCGGCAAAGTGATCGCCCCGATTGCGGGGAAACCCCTGGTTGCGCACGTGTACGAACGTTGTCGCAACTGCGCCCTCCTCACCGAAACGGTGGTCGCTACGGACGACCCGCGCGTGGTCGAAGCGTTGACTCCATTCAACGTCATGGTGGCCATGACGCGGTCCGACCATCCGTCCGGCACGGACCGCATTGCCGAGGTAGCGGCGCGTTCGGACGCGGCCATCGTGGTAAACGTGCAGGGCGACGAACCGTTAATTGATCCGCTCACCATTGACGCGACCGTGCGCGCGCTGCTTTCCGACGCGGACGTTCCCATGGCGACGGCGAAGCGCCAAATTACCGAACTCGAGCGGATTGCGGATCCCAATGTCGTGAAAGTGGTGTGTGACGAACGCGGGCGGGCGCTGTATTTTTCGCGCTTCCCGATCCCCTACGTCCGCGACCACGGCGATCGGGGCAAGGCGCGGTATTGGCAGCACATTGGAATCTACGCGTTCCGCCGGGATTTCCTGTTGAAATACGCCAAGATGCCGGCGACGCCGCTCGAGAAACTCGAAAAGCTCGAGCAATTGCGTGTCCTGGAGAATGGCTATCCCATTGCCGTGGTCGAGACGGAATATTTGAGCATCGGGGTGGACAGCCCCGAGGATTTGGAACGAGTACGCGCCATGGTGGAAGGCGCGTTGAAGGGGAAGAAATAGATGCCGAAGTACATCTTTGTAACGGGCGGAGTGGTTTCCTCGGTGGGCAAGGGGGTGGTCGCCGCGAGCCTGGGGCTGTTGCTGGAATCGCGCGGTCTCAAGGTGGCCATGATGAAGCTGGACCCGTACATCAACGTGGACCCGGGCACGATGAATCCGTACGAACATGGCGAGGTATTCGTGACCGATGACGGGGCGGAGACGGACCTCGACCTCGGCCATTATCAGCGATTCACGCACGCCAAGCTGTCCCGCAAGAGCAACGTCACCACGGGCGGCATCTATCACGCGGTGATTCAAAAGGAGCGGCGCGGCGA
>JACQVH010000195.1 GCA_016209895.1 Candidatus Hydrogenedentota bacterium
AGGTTAACGTGCTCCCTCACCGCTTGCGGGGAGGGTTGGGGTGGGGTAAATGTGGTTTGGATCACAAGCCTGGCCGGTTTTGTAAGGTAATTTGATGCGATTGCCCTGGGTTTGTTCCTTTGTCCTTTGTCCTTCGTGCCTGCTATCGTCATCACAATGCGGAGGAACTGCACCATGTTCAGCGGAATTTGCATCCCAATTATCTTGGCACTATCAGTATCGGCGGAAGATTTGGCCAAGAATACGGTCTCGATGTCGGATACGCCGTTCATCCAGGAATTTCATGAACCGTATCCGATCGGCGATCAACCCGGCATGAACGACGTGCGCGCCGTAGCCGCTGACACCGGGGGAGACGTATACGCGGCCACGAAGGCCGGAGTCTTTCGTCTCAAGAAGGGGTCGAAACAATGGTCGGCCCTCCTCGACGCGGCAAACGCGGGCCCCGCGTTTGCCGTGGTTGTCGCGCCCGAAGGCGGGGTGTGGATTGGTTTGTGGAACGGCCTCTTCCGGTTTGCGGACGAGAAGCTCGAGAAGACGCCGGGGATCGATAAACCGGTATCCGCGTTGACGGTTGATGAACAAGGCATTGTTGCCGCCGGTCCGGACGGTTTGTGGCGGATCAGCGCCGCCGGTGTGAAAGCGGAGCCTTTACCGTCCGCGCGCAGCGTGCGGGCCCTGCTGGCCGACGGAAAAGGCGGGCTCTGGGTCGCCACGGGTATGGGCCTCTACCACCACACGCCGGAGGGAGACAAGCTCTACCAGTCGGAGGAACAAATCCTCAGCGCCGAAGTTTACGACGTTACCTATGTTTCGGCTGATGGATCGGGGAGAAGCGATCTCTGGGCGGGCGGGCTCGGGGGAATCACCGTCTACTCCGGAACCGAGCGCACCGGCGAATTCAGCACGGAACGCGGCCTGCCCAGCGTGTTCGTACAATGCGTGACCGCCGCCCCGGATGGGGCGACGTGGGTCGGCACCAACGCCGGAGTGGTGCGCTTCTCTCTCAGAGGCGCGAAAGGCTTTGCCGCCTCACTGCGTCACAGCCGCCGTTGGCTGTTAGACGACGACGTGCGGGACATCGTGTTCGACGCCGAGCATACGGCGTGGATCGCCACGGGCAGCGGCGTCAGTGCGATCCGCAGAAAACGAATGACGCTTCAAGAGAAGGCCGAATACTTCATAGACATCTGTCTCACGCGCCATGTCCGCGAGCCAGGCTTGGTGGAGAAATGCCGGCTGCGTACACCCGGCGACCTGACCACGTGGGAACCGCGCGACGACGACAACGACGGACAATACACGGCCATGTACCTGGCCATGGAATCGTTTCGCTATGCGGTGACGAAAGACCCGGAGGCACGCGCCAACGCCAAGCGCGCATTCGAGGCGTTGCGATTTCTGCAAACCGTCACGGAGACGCCCGGTTTCTTGGCGCGTACCGTGATCCCCACGTCCTGGTCGCAGATGGCCGACATGAATGAACGCATCTTCGAACCGGAGTGGGCCGACCGCCACGTTCGGGACCCGCGCTACAAACGCGTCGAAACACGTTGGCGGCCTTCCAGCGACGGCAAGTGGCTGTGGAAAGGCGACACCAGTAGTGACGAGATGACCGGCCACATGTTCGGCTACGTCTACTACTACGAATTGGCCGCGGACGACGCGGACAAAGTACGCGTGGCGGCGCACGTCGGCAAGATTATGGACTACATCATTGACGGCGGTTTCGTGCTGAAGGACATTGACGGCACGCATACCCGCTGGGCGGTATGGTCTCCGGAGTTGCTCAGTCATGATCCCGACTGGGCGGCGGAACGCGGCGTCAATTCCGTCGAGATTCTCTCGTTCCTGAAGGCGGCGTATCACATGACCGGCAACCAGAAATACCAGGATCACTACCTGCGTCTACTGAACGAGCATGGCTACGCTGCTAACGTACGCCGCGCCAAGACCTACGCCATGTCCTGGCGCACGCATATTGACGATGAGTTGCTTTCCCTGGCCTACCCCGCATTGTTTCTTTACGAAGATGACCCGGAATTGAAACAGCTCTATCGGGAAAGCATTGACCATTGGTACGAAGGCGCCAAGCAAGACGAGAGTCCCTACTTCGATTTCCTCTATGCGGGTCTGACCGGCGTGTCCGTTCCACTCAAACCGGCGATGTTCTTTCTCGTGGACACGCCCCTCGATCTCGTCCGTTGGACCGTGGATAACTCGAGGCGCGAAGATCTCCGTCTCGTGCGGAAACCGGAGATCGAACCCCTGCAGACCGACCGCCTGCCGCCCGCCAGCGAACGCGGCAACATCCGCTGGGACGACAACCCCTGGCGGGCCGTCCAAGGCGACGGCGGCCTGACCGAAAGCGACGGCGTGTTTTGGCTACTCCCCTACTGGATGGGCCGCTACTACGGGTTTATCCAAGCGGCGCGGTGAAAAGGTACTCCCGCTTAACGTACTGTCATGTTGAGCGTCAGCGAAACATCTCTTGCGCCCAGAGCCGTCGGTTTGTGAGATTCTTCGCTGACGCTCAGAATGACATGAGGGTTGAGTATTGGGCATGCAAGATTCTTCGTCCCGCGCGGCGCGGGACTCAGAATGACAGGTCCTGCGGTCAGAACGACAGATAGGCTATGCCGCTATTTGCGCTTAGGATTAGGCCACGTGTTCTCGAGCATGGCCAGGACGTCCTTCGGATGTTCGGGGAAGCCGGTGACGCCGCGGGAGCGGTCGAACTGGTAGATGCGCTGAAGTGGGCGGGCCTCGAAGGAAAAACGACGCAACTCCCCGTCCGCAAGGGCGCGGTCCGCGTTGGGTACATTCAACGCCTTAATCGCTCTCTTCCGCAAGCGGTCGGCGACATCCGCGCTGTCCGTGATTCGCAGCTGGAGTTCATCCGGGTCTTGGGTGACGTTAAAGAGCTGTTCGCGGCCACCGTTGGCGAAATAGATGTATTTCCAATCGCCTTCGCGGATCATAATCTTGAACCGCGGCTTCCCGGGAATGCCGTAAAATCCAGCCAGAAACGGTCGCGGCTTCGCCTTGCCGTTTAGCACGCCCAGGACGTCGCTGCCCTGCCGGACTTCTTTCTTGCCGGCCGCGGCCGTCGCGATCCCGAATAAATCGGTAGGGCAAACCAGTTCGGTCCGACGCGTGTCCGCCGGGATACGTTCCGGCCAACTGAGCAGGAACGGCACGTGACACGAGGCTTCAAAGAAGCTCTCCTTCTGCCACGCGTGATGATCGCCGAGATGGTCCCCGTGGTCCGAGAAGAAGCAGATCAGCGTGTTGTCCGCATCTTCCCGCGCCTCGACCGCGTCAAGAATACGTCCGAGACAATAGTCAATGTACGAGAGTTCGCCGTAGTATCGCGCCTTCGACACGCGGGCATGCGAATGATTGATATCCTCCGCCCAGATGGCGTAATTCATCCACGGGATTTGCTCGTCCATGTGGTCAATCGCGATGTCGCCGCGGATTGGGTTCGGCATGGTATCGGGGTCGTACATGCGGTTGAACGGGATCGGCGGTGCGAGCGGCGGGTGCGGTCCGACAAACGACACGAATCCGAAGAACGGACGGTCGTCTTTGACCTGAATCTGCTCGACGGCGCGCGCCGCGGCCCAGCCTTCGACAGTCAACGCGGCAGACTGAGGACTCATCTGCGGCATGTAATACATTTCAGTCCGCTCGCCCATGAGTCCTTCGATGAAATCAAGCTCGGGATGCTCTCGCGCGATGAACGAAGCATAGGCGTCGCGCCGGCGTTGGTCCGCTGAGCCATAGAGTTCTTCACTGTGTAGATGGACTTCGTAGCCGATGTCTTCGTCCCAAGGAATCGTATGAAACTTGCCGATGCCAAACGTGCGATACCCGAGACGGACCATGGTTCGCGCCAAATAGGGCCCGCAACGGTCCTCCATCGTCGGCGATTGGCTTGGGACGGGGTCCGGCGGTCCATTGTGATAGATGGTGGTGGTATGGGGTTCGCACCCGGTCCGGATGGTGTAGCGCGCGGGCACGCAGACCGGACACGTCGAATAGCCGCGCGTGAAGGTGACGCCGCGTTGGACCAGGCGGTCAAAATTCGGCGTGTAAATGTGCGGATTGCCGAGTGCGGCAATCGTGTCCGCCCGCTGCTGATCGGTCATTACGAAGAGAATGTTGGGTTTCCGCATACCGCGGTGCTCCACCTTAGTGTTTTCCCAATGACCGCAGCATGTCTAGACACGCGTCGGGACGGTTTGTGATGATACCGTCCACACCCCATTCCGCGAAGCGTCGCATATCCGCCGGGTCATCCACGGTCCACACGTTGATGTTTTTTCCCTGTTCGCGAAACGCGGCGAAACGCTGCTGATTGAGGGTTTCGCGGTGCAGATTCATGGCGGCGATGTCCAGAATCTGGGCCCAGCGTTCGCAGTCTTTCCAGTGTTGGTGGTCGTCCTTATCCTCGCTTGCCAGGAATTCGACCCGCAATCGCGGCGCTTCCGCCAAGACAATGGCGCAAATAATGGGTGAGAACGACTGGATGATAATCAGGCGGCCCATCTTGTGTTCGGCGATGCCGGCGAGTGTCTTCCGGGTTAGTTCGAGGTTGCGCGTGTCGGAAGCGTCGATCTCTTGCATCATCTCCCTTAACAGGGTCTTGCTGGGCCGCGTATGCTCGCCGGTTGCGTCGAGAATCGAACGCATCAAGGCGTCGTCGTCGGCTTCGCTCTTGATTTCGACGTAAACGCCGATGCGCGCCTCGCGCGCAAATTCCAACGCCTGGTCAAATGTCGGCAGCCGCTCGTCACAGTATTTCGCATCCTTCCACGAACCGGCGTCCAATTTCTGAAGCTCCGCCAACGTAAAGTCGCTGACTTTCGCCTCGCCATTGGTTGTGCGCTCGAGCGTAGCATCGTGAATGATGATCACGTGCCCGTCGCGCGTCAGGTGACAGTCCAGTTCAATCCAGTCCGCACCCATTTCTTTGGCGAGGCGAAATGCCGCCAATGTATTTTCCGGCACGTAGGCGCTTGCGCCGCGATGGGCAATGACGTCAATCGCGCCTCCCGGCGCGCCGACACGATACGTGGCACATCCGGCCATGAGCAAGCATCCCAGTCCCAGGATCGTTCGCTGCATAAACTCATCCTTTCGAGCGCGTGTCGGTATACCAGAAATTGTCGTTCCGGTTAAAGCGCCCTATAATGCCGCGCATCGGAGGGGCAAGAAGAATGCGCACGCTTCGGGTCGGTATCGTCGGGCACGGGTTCATGGGGAAAGTACACACGCACGCCTACCGCTCACTCGGGTTCTATTACGATCCGCCGCCGGCGCGCATCGTCCTGGCGGGCGTTGCAACGAGCTCCGAGCAGAGTTGGCGACGCGCCGTCGAGGAATGGGGTTACGAGTTCGGTACCACTGACTTCCGCGAACTCTGCGCCCGCGACGATCTCGACGTCATCAACTGCTGCGTTCCGAATTATCTTCACAAGCAAGTCTTGCTCGACGCGCTTGAACACGCCAAGCATCTCTACATGGACAAGCCGCTCGCCGTTTCCTTGGCCGAGGCGCGTGAAATGGAGGCCTGCGCCGCACGACACCCAAGTTTAGTGACGCAAATGACGTTTCAGTACCGATTCATACCGGCACTTCTTCGTGCAAAGGAGTTGATTGCCGACGGCCGTCTGGGCGACATCTACTCCGCGCGCGTGTGTTACCTCCACGCGGGCTATGTGGATCCGAACCGTCCCGTCACGTGGCGTCTCGAACGCGCGAAGAGCGGGCCGGGCGGAGCATTATTTGATCTCGGATCCCACGTCATTGACCTGACGCGTCATTTACTCGGCGAATTCGCTCAGGTGCAACATCTTTCGCATACCTTCGTCAGAGAGCGGCCATTGAAAGACAATCCCGAGATACGCACACCCGTCGAGGTGGATGATATTTCGATACTCTTGTTCCGTCTCCAAAGTGGCGCCATCGGCACTTTGGAATCATCGCGCATGGCCATGGGAGTCCAGGACGAAATCCGTTTCGAAGCCCACGGGAGCAAGGGCGCAATCCGATTCAATCTGATGCAGCCGAACTATCTCGAATTCTACGACGGAACGCTTCCGGAAGGCCGCTACGGCGGCGAACGCGGCTTCAAGGCCATCGAATGCGTGGCACGCTACCCGAAGCCGGCGGCGCTTCCCGGCCCGAAGAATACCATCGGCTGGGAACGCTTCCATGTCCACTGCCTGCACAACTTCGTCACGCACGTTGTTTCGGGAACGCCGGCGCTGCCGGATATCGCCGACGGCGCCCGGACCCAGGCCGTCATGGAGGCCGCCCTCGATTCGGCCCGCTCCGGCAAGTGGGTGGACATTGTCGAGAAAACGTGGGGAAAACCGGCCCGCCCGTAGTCTCCTTTTGACGAAACGAACTGCGGATGCTATTGTTTCATCGGCACGTTGGGGTAGATCAGAGGGATCGATAGTGGTCGGCCAAAATTCATTGGTCGGAAAGACGGTCGGTAACTACCGCATCGTCGAGGAACTCGGCCACGGCGGCATGGGCGTCGTCTACAAGGCCCGTGACATCGAATTGGACCGCTTGGTGGCTCTGAAGGTGTTGCCCTCCCACCTTTCGCAGGAAGAGACTTTTATCAAGCGTTTCGTCCGCGAAGCGCGCGCCTGCGCCGGTCTCAATCATCCCAACATCGTTACGATTTATCGGGTGGGAACGCACGAAGGGCTCTATTACATTGCCATGGAGTACGTGGAAGGCGAGACACTCTTTTCGATAATTCATAAGGGCGGAAAACTGGGAGTGCGCACGGCGCTCGAGATCATACGACAGGCCGCCGACGCCTTGGCGGCGGCGCACGCACAAAACATTGTGCACCGGGATATCAAACCGCATAACATCATGATTAACTCCGCCGGCCGGGTAAAGATTATGGATTTCGGCCTCGCCCGAGCCCATCTGGGAGAGACGAAACTCACCGCTTCCAATGCCCTCTTGGGTACGCCTCACTATATGGCGCCGGAACAGTTCATGAGCGCGGCCGTGGATGCCCGGGCCGACCTCTACTCCCTCGGGGTAACGCTCTTCGAAATGTTGACGGGGAAACTGCCTTTCACCGGGGACACCCCCGGGTTGCTGATGAAGCAAGTGGTCACTCAGCGTCCACCAACGTTGCGGGAACTGGACCCGAGCGTGTCGCCACGCTTATCACTCCTGGTGACCAAGATGATGGCCAAGACCCATCTTCTACAGTTGGTTTTGGATTTGGGGTAGGTGCATTGTTGTAAGTGGTTGATTGGCAAGGCTTGGGGGTATGGGGCCGGGGGTGAGGGCGAAAGTGTGGTGCCACAGGTATGGATTTATGTCTTGACAAGGTC
>JACQVH010000198.1 GCA_016209895.1 Candidatus Hydrogenedentota bacterium
CCGCACGCACCGTCTGGAAGGTTTCACGGTAATGCAGGTCACGGATTTTCCGTACCCCGCAAGTGGCGTCCAGGCTTTCGAAGAGGGCATCATCGAAATGTCCGGGCCCGCTGCGGCGTACAGTGCCGGATCAGATCGCGTTAACCTGCTTCTCGTGCTTACGCCGGGTAGCGCCTCCAATAACGTTGATTATGACGATGCCGTGCGGCGCGCCTCGCTGCGCGTGGCCGACTTGCTCGCTGGAGCGACGCGGGAGCTCACGCCACCCAAGCTGGAAACTTTCGATCTCAGTCACGAGACACCCGGGCTGCCGCGAATTGTGTGGATCCACCAGGTTCGGTCTCAGGGACCGATGATCCAGACTTTCCTGTATGGCCATGAAATGAGCGGCTGCGTACCGACGGTGCTCCATCCCAACGAAATGCTGGACGGCGCGCTCGTTAGCGGCAACTACAAGATTGGCAGCCGGACGCCTACCTATCGACACACGTGGCATCCGTCTCTGGCGGCTCTCTATCCACGACACGGCAAGCACTTCAACTTCGCTGGTGTCATCATCGCCCGCGGCCACCATGAGAACGAGTTTCTCAAGGAACGCTCCGCTCAGATCGCCGCCAAATTAGCAGTCATGCTGCGTGCCGATGGTGCACTGTGCACGTACGAGGCCACGGGCAATACGCACATCGACTTCATGCTTATCGTCCAGGCCCTCGAGCAAGCGGGCATCCCGACCGGTGCCGTAGTCCATGAGTATGGTGGGCCCGAGGGCAAGGATATTTCGCTCGTTGATTTTGTGCCGGAGGCGGTCGCGCTCGCGAGCAGCGGCGGCATCGATCGCCGCCTTGCGCTGCCCGCGGTGGAAAGACTCATCGGCGGAACTCGTCTTGCACACCGAGGCGAGGAGGCACAGGGTGAGCTGGACTTGCCTTTGCAGGAGTTGTACGCCGTAACGGTTGAAATGAATATGCGCGGTTATCGCGCGCAGGAGTATTGAGCATGCGGATCGTTCATTACATGAATCAGTTCTTCGCGGGAATCGGCGGCGAAGACAAAGCGGATACTCCGCCGCAGTCAAAAGCGGGAAGCATCGGCCCCGGCCGGCTTTTGCAACAGACGCTGGGGACGGATGCCGAGGTGGTGGGCACGGTGATCTGTGGCGATGGTCTTTTTGCCGACCGCATGGAACACACAGCACCCGAAGTGTTGCGCTTGATCGCGGAGCTCGAACCTGATGTCGTAATCGCGGGGCCGGCGTTCAACGCGGGCCGGTACGGGCTCGCGTGCGGCCGCGTTTGCGCCGACGTGGAGCAGAAACTAAAGATTCCAGCGCTCACCGGTATGTACCCGGAAAACGCCGCCGCGGAAGTGTATGGCCGCGCTGTGCTGATCGTGCCGACTGCCGCATCGGCCTTGGGCATGAAAGACGGCATAGGTGCTATTGCGCGCCTGGCTCTCAAACTCGGACGCGGTGAAACGCTCGGACCGGCGGCCGTGGAAGGATATCTGCCGCGCGGTCAGCGAACCAACACGCGGGTTGGAACGTCCGCGAGCGAAAGAGTGCTCGATCTCTTGCTCAAGCGTCTTAAAGGCGAGACGTTCGAGACCGAGGTGCCGCTGCCCAAATATGAAGCAGTCACCCCACCCGCGCCGGTGGCCGATGTGACACGAGTGCGTCTGGCGCTCGTCACGGAAAGCGGGCTGGTCCCCAAAGGGAACCCTGGACGATTGGAGTGGGTGCGGGCGTCGCGGTGGCTCAAGTACAGCATCGCCGGGAAAGAGCGACTCGAGAAGGGAGAATACGAGGTCGTTCATAGTGGCTACGACGCCGCGTTTGCCCTCGAAGATCCGGATAGACTGGTTCCCGTGGATGCTGCGCGGGAGTTGGCGCGTCGCGGAGAAATCGGCTCACTTCTGGACACGTATTACGTTACATGCGGCAATCACGGCATCCTGAGCGAGATGGCGCAGTATTCAAAGGACATCGCTGGTGAATTGAAGGCACAAGACGTGGGAGCCGTCTTGCTCGTGGCCACCTGAGGGTCAGGCACTCGTAGCGGCGCTACGATGGCTAAAGAAGTGGAAAGGGCGGGAATTCCCACGGTGCTGATTACCGGCCTTTCAACGGTCGCCCTCAAGGTGGGCGCCAATCGCGTACTCCAGGGAAAACGATTCAGTCATCCTTGCGGCAACCCCGCGCTCAAGCCGGAGGACGAGCAGACCTGGCGACTGGAGTTGCTCCGCACGGCACTGCGGGCGTTCACCACACCGGTTTCAATGCCAACGCTCTTCGAATCACCGGCATAAGACGAAAGCGGACAGAACAACGCGTGTGTTCAGCAAAGAAATATGCTCATCTTAAGATGTACTGACGGTGTCTCATTTAACGAAAGGACGAGTATGGAAAACTGTATCCGTGGAAAGAGTGCGATCGTGATCGGCGAGCGGGATGGCGTACAAGGGCCATCGATTGCCGAATGTCTAGAGGCGGCAGGAGGCAAGGTGGTCTACGCGGTCACGGAATGCTTTGTCTGAACCGCCGCCGGCACGATGGACCCGGAAAGCCAGGGCAATATCAAGAGAATTGCAGAGAGTGAAGGTCTCTCGAAAGATCAGATCATCGTTGTCCTGGGCGCGAGCGACATCGAGGGCGCTGAGATCTCGGCGGAGACCGTCACGTTTGGCGACCCGAGCTACACCGGTCCATTGGCAGGAGTCCCGTTGGGCCTCCCCGTATACCACATTTTAGAACCCGACCTTAGACAGTTCATTCCGGAGGCCGTCTATGAAGAAAACATCGGCATCTGGACCATGGCCGCAGACACCGAAGAAATCGGCAGGCGTTTCAAAGCGATTCGGGAGAAAGTAGCGAAAGGCTGAGAACACGATTGCGGGACGCGGTTTGACCGCGGATGCGTGGCAATCGGTCGATCACGATGGAAGACCTGGATCTCGGCCGGGTATTTGTAGACGGTGAGCGTTTTGCCGACGAATTTCTCGGGCACCGAATACCGGTTGGTCTCCACCGACACGTAGCCGTAGAGATCGACCACGCGCTCGAACACCTCATAGACTGGCGGCAACACCGCCGGCAGCGGCCTCAAGGACGGCTTCTCGATCACGTAGGCGGCTTCCGGCGCGCATCCGAGCACGCGCTTTACTTTCTGATTGGCCACCTCGCGACACCAGGCGAGCAGTTGCCGGTTCAAGTCGTCCCAATCGCGAAAGCGACGTCCCGGCAGGAAGTTATTTTCGATCCAACGATAGGGACGTTCGATGCGGCCTTTGCGATCGGCGTGCCCCTGCTCATGGGCCAGGAACTCAAAGCCCAGTGTCTGCGCAAAGGCGACCATCTCGGGCGCAAACGCCGCATTCTTACCGGTGCCATCGACGATGATGACGCTGGTGTTGTCGATCACGCAGCGGCTCGTCACACCGTCCATGAACTTTGCTGCTTCGAGCAGGAAGTGCTTGGCTTCGAACCTCGAGAAGTGTGGGTAATACTGGGCGAAGAGGCGGCGAGCGTAAGCAAGGATAAGCGAGGCGCACTGCATGCTCAGCGTCTTCTCGCCGATTCTCACGTGATGCGGGGAGGTGTCGTGTTGAGATTCGACTCCGGGCTCGAAGTGATACTCTCCCGAGCGCTTGGGAGGCGCGCGCAGCCCCGCCTCTCTCACCCAGCGCGTGAGCGTGCTGTAGCCGACTTCGATCTCGTGCTCCTCTCGCAGCAGTTCGCGCACGCGCACCACGTTGCCGCGGGCGCGCTGGAA
>JACQVH010000199.1 GCA_016209895.1 Candidatus Hydrogenedentota bacterium
CCTTCGTTACCTGGACCAGGTTTAAGATGGGGTAGACCAACGGATACGTCAACACCAGCGCTAAACCTTGGCCAATTACGATGCAGATGATGAGGCTCCGAATAAGCGCATCCGTAATTAAGCCCATTTCCAGGCCGATCGAGGCATCGCCGTAGCCCAGGCGCACCGCGGCGCCGTCACGGCCCGAGATCGGAACGGTCACGTCCAGAATCGATCCCATCGTCCGCGCGTATCTTCGAAACAGGCTCGCGTCCACGTGAGGCTCGGTCACGGCTGCGAGCAGATCGGACGGAATGTCCAATCGGTCCGGCGGCAAGTGGCACGCGGTGCAGAATTGGTCAGCTTGTCGCGGGAGGTCGGGCGGAATTTCGGTGGTGAAGCTAATATGATAGGTCAACAGCTCCTGTTGGGCGCTCAATATGAGAACGTAGCTCACGTCCGGGAACGCCTTTTCTATGTTGGCGATCTCCTGGTTGACCAGCGGGACGTCCTTGATCAAATCCAGACGTTCCAAATTGACCGCCAGTAGGGAGGCCGCGCGCGTCGCGCTTTGGATGTGCATCTGATCGTGGGTGCGGCGAATGTTCGTGCGCACTTGGTAGTAAACGGCGCCACCGAAGATCATCGAAACCAGAACCACAATACCCAACATCTTCAAAAACAGTGGAACCGAATATACCCACCACTGCAGCCGCGATAGCGACGTGGCAGGGCCTTCCCGCGTCCTTTTCCCCGGACCTTGAAGCATTGTCAACCCTCACACCCTAGCGACCTTGGACGCCTCGCAAGCACTTCCGTTCAGCCCCAGCAAATGCTTGTGACGTTGGCAGCCGGTCGTGTATCTACGCCGCCGATTATACACGATTAGTTTGGGAATTGCAGAGCGGCGCACGTTGGAAGGCCTTGAGACTAAACGGCGAGTGGCGCGTCCCTAAGTAGATTCCCGAAGGGTCAATAACGATAAACTCGTACTTTTCCCCGATGAGGTATTCGCCAGGAATTGTTAGCGTAAAGCCGTTCAAGAAGTACGCCGCAGAATCTTGCAAGGAAACCGACGGGAAGCTGCGACAGGAGTGTTCAGGGGCGTACGATGTTAGTTGCTATTCACAAAGATTCCGGCAATGGTGCGGGCTGGCCGGCAGCCGTGGCCTTCGTCCTCGTGGTCAGCTTCGCTTCCTGCTCAAAGAATCTCCCCGCGAGTGTCAATAGCTCGTTGTATCGGCGAGACATTCGTGCGGGGATTCACGATGTCACGCCGGTGCGCGGTACTCGCGGCCCGTTGCGGCTACATCGCGACGGCCAGGAAGAGAAATGTTCAGCGTGTCACAATGGCTTTTCGGGGAAGCAAACTGAGGCTAGCCGGGTAGACGCCCATCCCGACATCGTCTTTAGCCACGGTCTGAACTTGCTCTGTCTCAATTGCCATCATCGCTCGAACAGCGACGTGTACATCTACCATGATGGCAGTGAAATACCGGCGGAAGAACCAACGCGGCTTTGTGCCAAATGCCATGGCCCCCATTTTCGCGACTACACCTTAGGCATACACGGTCGGATAAACGGGTATTGGAACGCGGCGCTGGGCGAGCGGAAAAAGCTGGACTGTATCCAGTGCCACGATCCGCACCGTCCCAGATTTCAACCCCTCAAACCCGAGCGGCCTCCGAATTTGGTTCGTTTCAGTCTCAATCCGCGTGGAATAAATGCCGATGAACACTGACCCGATAAAAGCCTCCGAATCCAACGCCTCCTCTGCGGCGCGTTCGTCCAAAGACCGGCGCGACTTCTTGAAAGCGGGGATGGGCACCATGGCTGCGCTGGCTGCCACGGCCGGACTGTTCGAGCCGTTGCGCTCTCTTCAGGATCGACCCAGCCTCGAGCAGTTTCTTCAGACTCACTACTCGAGGCTCACGCCCGAGATGATGGACAGAATTCTGAAGCGGATCGAACAGGAAATTGCCCGAGACTATGGTGCGGCGGTGCAGGTCCGCGATTATCGCCCGATGGAGGGTGTGGAATTTGCCTACGCACTGAACGTCACCCGGTGTGTCGGCTCGCGGCGGTGTGTATACGCGTGTATGAAAGAGAACAATATCCCGCCGGACCACCCGGAGATGTCGTATATTCGTGTGCTCGAATTGGACAACGGTTCCCTGGACTTGGAGGAGGGTAACCCGGCTTACGACCGCGACCAAGTTCGGGCCGAGGGCAAGTATTACTTGCCGATATCGTGTCAACAATGCCGGAAGTCACCCTGCACGAAAGCGTGTCCCGTTCAGGCCACGTGGACGGAACCGGATGGCATCCGCGTGATTGACTATAACTGGTGTATCGGTTGCCGATATTGTATCGCAGCCTGCCCGTATGAAGCGCGGCG
>JACQVH010000200.1 GCA_016209895.1 Candidatus Hydrogenedentota bacterium
GAATATAGCGACGCCGGCATGAGTGTGCCGCAGATTGCCCGCGAGCTCGGCATTGGCAAGGGAGAAGTCCGACTGATTCTCGGCCTGCGGAAAGACCAGGGCCAGTAGCATGGCCGGATTGGAAGGAGTCCGCCAAGTCTTGTTGAGTCTGGCGCCGCAAGCCGACGTCCTCAACCTATTACCACCCGGACGGGCCTTGCAAGGCGTTGTGCGGGAATTTCCTCAAGGGCTCTTCGTGGTTGTCAAGCACGCCCGAATTCCGTTGGAACCGGGCGCGCCGCTTGTATCCGGCCAGCGTGTCTTGGTCGAGCTCATGCAGACGGCCGATGGTCCGCGGCTGCGCGTTGCCGCTGAGCCGCGGGCAGCCCCGTCCCTGAGAGAACCTTCCGTGGTCACGCAAGTGTTGAACAGAATCCTCGACTCCCTGTCCGGTACGGCTTCCTCCTCGACGCTGCAAGCGGTTCTTCCTCCCAATCTCCCATCCAACGAGTCGGCCGTCCGCGAACTCTTGTCGCTGTTTGCGACCCGGAACAACTCGGGCGACGACTTGCGACAAGTTGCCGCGTTGCTGCAGCGGGCCGCGGCCGCGGGCGCCATTCCGCGAGAGGTAGCCGAGTCCGTCGCAATCTTGCTCGCAGGTTCCGGCATGGACCGACCCGAGCGAATCGAGGAGTTCGTGCGAAGGTGGGCGCCGCAGTCCCGGCGAAGTGGCGAGGCCTTGGTCGCAAAGATGGAAGCACGGACCTCGGCAAATCCCGCTGTCCCCTTAGCAGAGAGTCCCCGTCAACTGTTGCTGGCCCTGAGCGAACATCCGGCGCTTTCCCGATACCTCGATGAGACCGGACAACGGGCCACCTTCGAAAGGGGCCTGGATCTCGTCCTGGACCGGCTCTCCGCCACAGATCTGCAAAACCTGCGCGCCTTGGGCGTGCAATACGCCTTCGTGGAGTTGCCGTTTCCTGCCGAAGGGCCTCTCCAGCGAGTCCAAGTCCACTTCCTGGGCGGGGGTCGCCACGGGCGTAATCGGTTCGACGCGGAGAATGCCGCGGTCGTGCTGGATATTTCCACGACGCGCTTGGGCGACTTATGGATCGCGCTCAATGTCGTCCGTGGTCGTTGCGCGTGTATCATCCGTGCGGTCGAGGCCGCCGCCACCTCGGCTATCGAGGCCAATTCTGAGGAATTGATCGCGGCACTTCGCGACGCCGGCTACTCGGCGGCTACGGTCGAGGTGCTGCCGTGGAACGGCGATCGGCTTGAACAATTGGCGCTGGTTCTCGGGCCTCTGTCGGGGTTAAGTGTGTCGGCATGAACGAGGAGAAGGCGCGCTCCCGCCGGAAGGCGGTGGCGTTGCGCTATCGCGCCGAACAGGATTCCGCGCCCCGGGTGGCGGCAAAGGGCGCGGGTCGGTTGGCCGAGCGCATCATCGAGACCGCGAAGGCCCATGGCGTCCCAATTCATGAAGACCCCGATCTCGTCACCCTGCTTGCCAAACTCGACCTCGACACCGAAATTCCGGAAGCCCTTTACCGCGCCGTCGCCGAGGTACTCGCCTTCATTTACGGGCTCAACCAGCGGGCGGTCAAGGGATGATCGGCAGGAGATTTTGTTGCCTCGGTACCGAAGTCTTCTCAGCTATCTTCGAATCATATTCGTTGCCTTTGCTCAAGTTTCCCTCGTCCAAACTACCGGCGCTCAACTCCACCATGCCGACCTTACCGGGTGGGCTTCCTCATTGTCAGGAGGCCGATAGGCCACCGCGGCAATATCCCATTCGTCATTGCGAGGAGCGATGAAAACCACTTTTTTGACCATGCCATTAGACCAGTTGAGTTTCGCGCCGACCGGTGGCAGGATAGCTGCCGATGAGATTCGAAGTGATTGGAAAGATTGCCGGCATCAGGACAATAGCAATCGGCAATTCCATTCGCGACCTCGGTCACCTGAAGAGGAAGTACGGTGTAGGACGTTGGAGGAAGCTCAAGGGGCGCGGCATGGTTCGGCTTCCCGACGATACAATATGTGAAGCTGAACTTCATTGGTATGAGGCCCACGGGATAGGCAGAAAAGAACTTAAGATAAAGCGGCTTCTGGAAGATTAACTATGACTAAGAAGAAAGAACGGCGATTTGTGGTGTGCGTGAAGAATGACAACTATCCTGTATCGCTAGAAGTCAGAAAGATTTACGAGGTACTGCCAGACGCGAAAGCGACGCGGCATGGGTTGGTGCGCATCATAGACGAATCCGGGGAAGACTATCTTTATCCGGAGGATTTCTTTGCGCCGATCCAGATTCCACAAGCTGCCGAAACGGCGTTCTCGAAAGCAATGTAGCAAGGCAGCGCCGTTCGGTCGTCGTCAATTCAACGCCTGTCGTCGTGGTTTGCGACTCGACTAATCGTCAAGAATTCCCGCTCTTTTTCTGCGCTTCCCGTCGTGATACGTATATAACCTTCTCTACGATGGCGCACACGGTGCCGTCTCGGTCCGTGACCTCCACCTGGTATGTTCGGTCCACCGAGGAAGCGGATTCCAACGCCGTCTTAATTGCTGAGATTTCTTCTTCGCTGAGCCGGCACGTAGCATGGAGTCTTGACCGGCCCGGCCGTTTGAAGCGGATGCTCGCGGCTTTGTCCCAGACCACGTATTCCGGGCCGAGCACCTTGATGAGCATCAGCATGTACAGGGGGTCTACGAATCCGTACATGCTTCCCCCGAATATCGTGCCCACGTAGTTGCGAGTCCGCCAGTTCAACGGAAGTTCCGCGCGGATTTCCCGCCAGTCCCGAGTAATGTAAGTGACGCGGCCGCCCGTCCCCCGGTAACAGGGAAACAGCCGAAAGCCCCAACGAAACAAGCGGGTGCGCCAGGATTCGCTAATCATAGTTCTCCGGACTGAGCCTTACCGTCAACCGGAGCAAAGGTAAGAATTCCTAGGCAGCGTAACGGATGATCTCGACTTCGGCACCGTGTTGTACGGCGGATTCAGCAACGGCAAGAACTTCTGCAGTGACTTTCTCGTCCAGATAGTATTCGCCGCAGTTGTCGCAAACCTCCGCAGGCACACCCTTGATAATCACGACGGACCCGCCGCGTTGTAACGTGACCAAAGCAGGCCCAGGGCGAGTCTGACCATTCCTACAAATTACACACTTCATTGATACAACCTCTTGTCAAATGTCGGGCTCCACCGAGCCGGGTCCGGGATATAGACGGTAACAACGATTGTTCGTGCCCGTACTGAATCTGTTGCGTAAACTACATGAATCGGTACATCGTCCACAAACGCCAGCGACAGCGCGCTCGGCAGTGGATAGTCATCGGGATACCGCTCAATGATAGTGCCTGTCTTGATAGCCTCAATTACTTGCTCTTTACTCAGAGACCGTTCGAACATTCGGGTCAGCGCGTGACCGCTAAAGATAACGCTTTTCTCAACCGTATTCACAATCCGAATGATCCGAGATGCATTCTGAGTCCTATCGCCTCACCATCGCGTGACCGCCAACGCGCGAAAATACGTCGAAACTCCTACGCCTCCTCGGCGTCGCTGAGTTCGTCCCAGAATTCGCTGAAGGTGTTGCCGTGCACACCTTTCATGAAAGCCATCGCGGCGCGCGGGTGCTTGTTGAGAATGCCGGTGATCGCGTACGGGATTTCGTAGCCCCAACGCAATTCCTGTTTCATTTTCACGAAGTACTTCTGGATCAAATCCAGCACGGGTCGAATGTCGAATTTCGGGTTCTTCAAGAAACCGAGCAACAATTCGAGTTGACAATTGCCGGCGGCGCGACCCATCCCGAATATGGTCGCATCGAGATAATTGATGCCTTTGATTATTGCCTCGATGGTGTTCGCGAACCCCAATTCCTGGTTGTTATGGCAATGAATACCCACTTGTTTGCCGGGAAGCTTCTTCAGGTACTTCTCCGCCAGATAATGAATCTGCTCTGAATAGAGGTACCCGAAGCTGTCCACCAGGTAGACCATCTCGAAATCCGTCTGCGCCAGTTCGCCGAGCGCTTCGTCCAGGTCCGGCTCGAGCGCGTGCGACACCGCCATGATGTTCACCGAGACCGGGTAGCCCAGGGACTTGACGTGTTTGCCGAGATGGATGGCCTTATCAATCTCCTTGACGTAGGTGGCCACACGCACCAACTTCACGATGGACTCGCTGGCCGGGATGAATGCGTCGTAGTCGGTCCGGCCCACGTCACACATGATCGAGACCTTCGAGTCGCATTCGTAGGCCACTTCGCGGAGGTCTTCCTCGTCGCAGAAGCGCCACGGGCCCGAATCCTTGGGGTCGAACTGTTTTTTGTCGGCACGATATCCCAGTTCCACGTAGTCTACGCCGGCCTTGGCGAGCCCGTCGAAGACGTCCTTCACCATGGCCTTGTCAAAACGCCAATCGTTCATGAGTCCGCCATCGCGGATGGTGCAGTCCAAAATCTTGATTTCCGGTCGGTACATAAAGACTCCCTACCTGGCGCGCGGCCGTTTCACAAATTCCTTGTAGCTCTTCACAATCTTCGTTCTGATCTTGTTGTGAGCCGTTTTCAACGCCTTGACTTCCTTGAGGCTGGTGATCGGCCCAAATTCCAGATGAAATGCCCGGCTCTCGCCCGGTTTCAGCGAGTGCAGCAAACCCAATTCTTCGTCAATCTGCCGACCCTCGACGCCGCAATTGCAGGGCTCCAATCCTACGACGTAGTCCTGCTCGCCCATCATCTTCCATTCCACGAATCGGGGAAGCTCCTTCACATTGTACTTGACGTAAACGCCGAACCCTTGGCCATTTTCGAAGCTGTCGTTCACGATCGCGGCCGTCACCGTCCCGTTCCGATCACCCACCATATCGTGGTAGTAGCATTTCTCCGCGTACTTATGGATGGGTGGGTCCAATTTCCACCAATTGGCCTTGTTATCCTCCGCAACCGGATCACGAGGCGCGACCCGTCGGCTCGGCGTGATCAACTCCGACCCCGCGTCCACCGCCGGCCATCCGATATTGCAGTGATAGAGCAACATGAACTTCGTCCGATTGAATCCCTCGTTGGTAACGACGTCGCGAATCCAGAACCGCCTTTCGCCCAGCTTGGTGGAAACCGTTCGCGTCAATGTCAGATTCTCGCCGAAGACGACGGTCTCACGCATTGTCCCGGTGATGCTCAGGAGGTACTCCTGGCCGCGCCACTCCTGAACGATCCGGACGTTGCGCGCGGGCAGGTTCCCAATGCGCCCGTGCAGGCCGTTGCCCAGGAGCGCGCTTTCCGGCCGCGGCGCGCCCACGTGTGTCAGACCGCACGTAGTAACCAACCCGCCGAAGTAACTGCGGAGCCATCGCAGTCCCTCCGCCTCGAAATATTGCGGTGCCACGTCTCCCGTGGTCGAGCGCCAGCCCATTGCCTTCCCGCAATACGATGCCGCAGGGATGTCCAGACAACGGTCCAGCAATACGGTAAACTCCAAACCGCTGCCCGTGTGCACGATCGCCGCGCGCGTCGGACGCTCGTTTCCGTCATCCAATTGAACCGTGCGAACCCCCGCGATCTGGTCCATGTCGCCGACTCGACGCCGCAGTTCCTGCACTGTATAGCGCTTCCCTAAGAGTTCCATCGGTATTCCTCCCCAGAACGGATAGCGGATTTTTCCTCAGCCCGTTGCCCAGTTGATCTACCGGGTGAATGAAGGCATAAGATACCCATTTGAACTGGTTGGTGCAATTTTTCGTACCGCCAGTAACCTCTGGGCGAGGCCAAGTTGTCGTCATGGCTGGATTATGGAAAACCCCCGCGCGTTCGATGCGCGAACAGGTCGAAGGCGTCGTGTCGTGGGCAGCCGAACAACTGGAAACCCCTTCCGAATTGTCCGTTTCCGAGGCGGTGCGCGAATGTATCGGCGATCCACGGCAGATGCGCGCCTGTCTTCACATTCTCGCGGCCAACGTGGTGCTTGAATTGGAGGCCGCGCTGATTTCGGTCCTGTGCACGAATCAGCGATGCCGCCATTTGTTGGGATTGGCCGCACTTTGGGACCAGGAATCGGAACAGTTCTGTATTTGTCTTGCAGGAAATCCACCCGACTACTGGCCGTGCCTCGCCTATTTGGCGCGATTGAAGAAGGCACCCACTTCGGAGTGTTAAGGCCTCGCGCCGAACGGTGCTGTTTTGATCGCTTGCCTGTCTGACCCGTCTGACGTGTCCGACACGTCTGACTATTTCCACGCGATGCCACGTCAAAAGCAAAGCGCGCCGAGTCGGGAGAAGACTGGGCGCGCTCTGGTCTATGGGAACACTTGGTCTATCTGACGGACGCGCGGTCGGCGTACCGGGGAGCACTGGAAGGCGATTCGGCAAACCTGCTTAAGTATCGGCAGTCCCTTGCAGATGGAGACGGAGGATTTGATCAGCGTCTTACCCGGTAGTTAGTTCCGGAAGCCAGACCGTAGCCAGGCTGAGGACGAAGAAGAATCCGCACATATCGGTGCAGGTGGTCAGCATGGGGGCCGCCGCCAGCGCCGGGTCCATTCTGACCAACCGCAGCATCATCGGGATCAATCCACCCAGACATACCGAGAGCAGCGTATTCAGGCATAGGGCCACGCCGACCACGATGCCAAGGTACGGGTTGCCTTTCCAGAGCAACGCCACGCCGCAGATCAGCAAGCCCAGTGCGATACCGTTCAGAATGCCCACCTGGACTTCTTTGAAAAACACCCGCGCCAGATCGCGCGGCCGGATTAGGCCGAGTGTCAATTCGCGGATGCTCACGGCGACCGCCTGATTGCCGGAACAGCCGCTCATGTCCGAGATGATGGGTAGAAACGGCGCCAACGCGATGACCGCCACCAGAGTATCCTGATAGATGGCTACCACGCTGGCCGAGATCAGGTTCAAGAGGATATTGAGACTCAGCCACGAAAGCCTTCTAAAGCTTCGCGTCCGCAACGGCATGCTCCGGAACTCATCGCCCCCGATAATGCCGCTGAACCGCAAGAACGTACGGTCGGCGCGCTCGCTGACGGCCTTTTCGACGTGGGCGCGCTGCACTACGCCAATCAGCTGTCCTTCCAAGTCGGTGACGGGGATGCCCAAGAACGTGTAGCGATCAAAGAGTTGTTCCAGTTCATCCAACCGGGTATCGAAGCGGACTTTGAGCGGCTCTTTGATCATGATGGACGTTAAGGGAGTGACGTTGGTAGATAAGACCAAGTCCCGCAACGGGACGACTCCGACCAAAGCCCCAAAATCCGAAACGACATACGTGTATTGAATCGCGTAGTCGGAGTACCGCTCCGCATTTTCATGCAGGTCATGCAGTACATCGCCCACGTTCAGTTTATCCGAGAACGCCAGGAATTCGGTGATCATCAGTCCACCCGCAGTGTCCGGCGCATAGCTCAGTAATTGCCGGGCCCGTTTGGCGCCCTCCGGGTCCATCGCCGTTAAGATGGCTTCGGCTTCGCGCTTACCCAGTTCCCCTAGAATGTCGGCTTTGCGATCGCTGACCATCTCCCCGACGATGGCCGCCGCCTGCGAGACGGACAGTTCTTCCATGAGGTCTGCCGCCTGCGTATCCGATAATTGTTCGATCAAGTCCGCAGCTTCACCCGGCTCGAGAAGGGTCAGCAGCCCGCTCCGATCAGTTCCGTTTAACCGCGAGATCGCCCGCGCGATTTCGCCTGGCGGCAACTCTCTCAGATATTGCCGCAAGGCCTCCGCATCACCCCGCTGCACCAGTTCCTGAAGTTCCGCCCAGGTATTGCGCGCTGTTTCCGTTGGCATCTGACGTACTCCCTGTTCCCCAGAACATCGTCTCGAACTTTCGCGAAAAACGTGGGGAGTCTACCAGAATCCTTTTTGATGAACCAGAGGTCGGGTAGAAAGCCGGCGAGGCGGTGCATATAATAAGCGGCTTTCGGTCGCTTGGCGTACCAGAGGATGACTTCCCGGAGAACGACGGCATGAGCCTGAACCTCGCCCACTACTTGGACATTTCCGCACAACGATATCCAGAAAAAACGGCCCTCATGCTCGACGAATTTCGAATGACGTACCGGGACTTGGCCGTCGCCGCCAAACGGGTCGCTCACGTGCTGCGGGACAAGGGCGTTAAGAAGGGCGACAAGGTCGCGATGATGATTCCCAACGTTCCGTATTTCCCGGCCATCTACTATGGCATCCTCAATGTCGGGGCGACCGTGGTCCCAGTCAACACCCTGTTGAAAAGTCAGGAAATCCAATATTATCTGGAGGATTCCGACGCCGTCGTATTCTTCACCTGGAAAGATTTCTATGGGGAATCGGCGAAGGCATTCAACGAAGCGAACACATGTCAACACCTGATTGTCGTCACACCTCCGGGGGATATTGAAGTCCCGCTCGAAGCCGAATCCTTCGCCGATTTGGTCGAGTCCGCCCCGGCGACGTTCGAGATGGTTCAGACCATGCCCGACGACACCGCGGTTATTCTTTACACTTCCGGCACGACCGGACATCCGAAGGGCGCAGAGTTGACTCACTTCAATATGTTCTTCAATGCGCTCTGCACCAAGGATCAAATCTGCCGAGTGCGTCCGGACGATGTTGGCCTCGTGGTCCTGCCTCTCTTCCATTCGTTCGGTCAAACGTGCCTCCAGAATACGTGCCTGTTGGCCGGCGCCACCATGACCCTGTTAACGCAGTTCCAAACCGAGAAGGCCCTCGAGGTGATTCAACGGGACAAAGTTTCGTTCATCGCGGCGGTCCCGACGATGTACTTCTTTATGCTGCACGCCAATCACTCGGGCGCCTACGATTTATCTTCAATCCGCATGGCGGTATCCGGCGGAGCGGCGTTGCCCGTGGAAATCCTCCACCAATTCGAGCAGCGGTTCAGTATTCGTATCCTGGAAGGCTACGGCCTTTCGGAGACGAGCCCGGTCGCGTCGTTCAATTTGGTGGAGCGGCCGTCCAAACCCGGTTCCATCGGCCTGCCGATCTGGGGTTGCGACATGAAGATCATGCGCGAAGATGGCACTTTTGCCGAGATCGGTGAAGTCGGAGAGATCGTCGTTCGTGGCCACAACATCATGAAAGGGTACTACAAGAAACCGTTGGCAACCGCGGAAGCCATCGTGGATGGATGGTTTCATACGGGCGATTTGGCGAAGGTGGATGAGGAAGGCTATTTCTTCATCGTGGACCGCAAGAAGGACCTGATAATTCGCGGCGGAATGAACGTCTATCCGCGCGAGATCGAAGAAGTTCTTTACGCCCATCCGGCGATTCTGGAAGCGTCCGTCGTCGGTATCCCGGACGAAGCCCGCGGGGAAGAAATCAAAGCCTATGTTGCCCTAAAGCCGGGGGTGGCGCTCACCGATGACGAGATCAAGGCGTATTGTCTGGAACGGATGGCGCGCTTCAAATGCCCGAAGGAAGTCGAGATTCTGCCCACTCTGCCCAAAGGCCCCACCGGGAAGATTCTCAAGCGCGAACTGCGACTGAGGCACGCGGCCAAGACTTCCGCCACGTGAATGGCGGTCGCCGCGCAGAGATCGAGTGTCTAGGCCCCGACCATCGTGCGACGGGACTCCCGGTTTGTTATACTGTCCGTGAGCAAACCGTGGGCAGTAACGAGGGAAGTGCTGAATGACCTCCATGCACGATAAGTACCGCACACCGGAAGAGTTTAACCAGACTCCGATCCTAAACCGAATAAACTCACCGGCCGATGTCAGAGCCTTGTCGTTGGATGAACTCAGTGACCTTGCCGATGATATCCGGCGGAAAATAATCGCCGTCGCCGCAACCAGTGGAGGACATCTCGCGCCACATCTGGGGGTGGTCGAGCTTACCCTGGCGATACACCATGTCTTCGATATGGAGCGGGACTTGCTCATCTGGGATGTGGGGC
>JACQVH010000194.1 GCA_016209895.1 Candidatus Hydrogenedentota bacterium
GTTCCAGTAAGGCCAGACTGGCGTGGCCCAGCACGCCCATCAGGAGATTGTTGAAGTCGTGCGCAATGCCGCCCGCCAACACGCCCAAGCTCTCAAGTTTTTGAGCGTTCAATACTTGTGCCCGTAACCGGTCCCGCTCCTCATCGGCGTTTCGGCGTTCCGTGATGTCACGGGTAATGCCCAGTATCCCGACGGCTTTGCCTTGGGCGTCGTACAATGGAACTTTTGACGTCGAAAGCCACCGATGCCCGCTCTGGCGCGGTGCGATCCATTTCACCTTGTCCATCAGCGGCCGCCCGGTGGTCAGTATATCGGCCTCGTTCTGGCGAGCTTCCACCGCGTCCGGCTCAAAGTAGAAATCCCGGTCGGTCTTGCCGATGACCAAACTCGGATGCTCCACCCCTAAGTACTGTGCATGGGCGCGATTGGTGCGCAGAAAACGTCCCGACGCATCTTTGAGGAAGATATGGTCCGTGCTGCTCTCCAATATTGTCTGTAACAGGTCTCGTTCCTGAGTCAGTCCGTCTTCGGCGCGTTTGCGTTCCAACTCGGCGGCGGCGCGCGCCGCAAAAATCTGCACCATGGATATTACGGTCTCGGCATTCTGTAGCGCCTTGTAGTGCATCACCGACATCAGGCCGAGGGGCGCGCCGGCGGAATCAAAGAGGGGCGCGCCCACATAGCTATCAATCCCCAATTGGGCCAACAGGTGATCTTCCGGAAACAAGGCCTGTACGCCGGTGGGAAAACAACAGATTTCCTTTGCGACGACGTGTTCGCAAGGAGTCCCCGCGAGGGTATAGACGCACTTTCCCGCCGGCTTACCATAGGACGACATGGCCAGCGTTTCGATCTCCGGCGTCGGCCCGTCAAAACCGCGCAGCAAACCAATAAACGCATGGTCTACATTCAGGGCTTTCGCTAATTGAAAGACCAACTGGTCGAAGAACGCCGTGCCCGCCCCGAAGGAGACACCCTGCGCGATATTGCGCAACGCCTCTTCGGTCCGCTTTCGTTCGGTGATATCGCGGTAAATACTTTGAACCCCGATCACCTGATCGTCTTTCCGTATCAAATCGAAGGTGCCTTCGACATACATCACTTCGCCGCTCTTCGTGATGAACCGCAACTCGTAAGTCCGCTCCACGGTTTCGCCGGCCAGCCGGCGCCGATTGTTTCCCAGCACGCGGGCGCGATCCTCCGGATGCAGCAGGATGAGCGGGTCAATGACTTCGAGTTCTTCGCGGGAATACCCCAGCATATCTGCGATGCGTTGATTGAATAGGATCGGACGTAGATTGGCCCCGATCAGGGCCACCCCGTCCTCGATGCCTTCAAAGATCAGACGATAGCGCTCCGCGCCCTCCCGCAACTCGGCCGCGATCTGATTGCGTTCGGCCACTTCCCGACCGAGTTCCTCGCGGTCCCGGTCGAGTTGCCGCCGGGCCACGCGCGCCTCCGCCAGTAGACCATAGAATCCTAGAATGAAGAATCCGAGACCAAGGGTTCGACACGTATGCTCGAGTGGTTCATGAAGAATGCTCGGACCACCCAGGATCGGCAGCCAGTTCCAGGCCGGGATTTCCTCGGCAAGATCTAACAATTGGTCAAAGACCAACATGCACGCGCCCAATAGAATCGCGGCGCTGACTCGGGTGAAAACACTGGCGCGAAGAACGATCGGCAACGTCATCGCCATCAGCGCCAGCATAAACACCAGGTTGGCTAACTCGCTGACAAAAATTCGCCGGTCGAGTGCCCCGACACTCCACGTCACATAGCCCTGAATCACCAGGAGAAGCGCCAGCAGTAAGAGCGTACAAAAGGTAACACGGCGGAGGTGGCGCGGCCGGCAACTTACATCTTTCCCCCTATCTACCGGCAGGACAGCACGAGTGGACTCTGGCGAACTCCGGCTGGACGTGACCACTATCGCGACCCCTCGTACCGGCTATCAATATACGCCGTCTGGACATTTTTCGCAATGAACAACGAATAATGAGTAGATAGCAAGGCCAAGTGGGGGCGTCGGCGTGCTCACCGACCCGCTAGACGGCCGGTTAACCGGAAAAACTCGTGGAGTTGCTCTATACCGGCGCGCCCACCTCGGCCGGTTCTCGTTCCTCCGCCGTCGGCTCGTGCTCATGGCCAAAGTCGAGTTCCTGCGGCATGGGTATCTGTTCCGGTGAAGGCACCTGAACGGGCACCTGGCAACGGTCGCCGTCGCAATACAGGTCCTTCACTTCCTCCGTATTGAGATCGCTGAAGTCCAAGTGCGAAAGTTTCGCCGCCGCCTCGAGGAAATGTTCTCCCGTGATTTCCTGATATGGCGCCTGCGGATACTGATGGTCCTCGAGCGGCAAGAAGCTGATGGACTTCAACCGCGTCTCGTAAAGTTCGAGGATCATCGGGATGTCCTTGGCTTCTTCGGGACGGAACGTGACCGTGGCGCTCACCTGGTTATCGGCCCAGTAGTACTGCATCTGCGCGATGTTCTCGACTTGTTCCCAGATCGAGACGTCCACCTTCGACCGCTGGAAATTCTTTTGCTCGACCGGAAAGTAGACGACCAGCGTGTTGTCGCCGTACACGGATTCCTCGATGCGGTAACCGGCCTTGCGGATTTGTCCGACCAGGGGACTCGTCTTATCCAGGCGGATGGTGCGGAAATAGAACCGTGCGTGCGGATAGTGAATCCCCGGCGTCACACCGGGCAGGAGCGACACGGTGCCGCTCGGCTTCACGCTGGTCTTCTTGATGCTTTCGGGCACACACAACCACTGCGAATAGATTTTGTCCAAACGCGAGATGTACTGATATCCGCGGTCGCACCACTCCAAGTGGGTCCGCCGACCATGTTTCTCGAACGCTTCCACGATGCCGGACTGCGAGAGACCAATGCGCCGGTTACGCAACATAATCGCGTTGGTGCGCTCGTTGTGGGTCGGAACCAGTGTGACCGTCTTCGCATAGAGGTAGGCGTATTTCAGCGTGCGCTCATATTCTTCATAGCTCTCGTGCAACGAAGGGAACGTCTCGACGAGATTGCAGATTTCATACGACTCCAGGCTCTGCTCCGCGCAGGGATTCGTGCCCGAAACTTTCGCATCGTCCCACGTCTCCCCGTCCTTGACCCGGCCATAGGCGCGCGCATTCTCCAGCCAGAAATAGCCCGGCTCGCCGTTCTTGGCCGTCTGACGCCCGATGCCGTCATAATTCATACCGGTCGTCGCGGAAATGCTGTTGTTCGATGCCCACCGCCACGCCATCAACTTGTCGCGGTACAGGGTCGGATCCTTGAGTTTGAGGTATTCCTCGTCAAACGGACTGCCCAACGCCAATTCCGCCGTCCGACGTACCCCGCCGGACACGACGCATTTTCCAATGACGTTCATGAGGTCCGTAATGTCGGTCGAACTCAACCGCTCGCCCCACCGCGGCGTCAGCACCTTGTCAATATTCTCGATGCACTCGATGAGCGGCCCGGCGCCCGGCGCGATGCCGCCGAACGTACGGATCGGCGCGCCCACGGGCCGGATTTGGCTGTAATCAATTTGGCTGGGGCGTTTGACATGACCAACGTATGAATCCAAGATACAACGCACCAAATCCACCCAGCCTTCTTTCGAGTCTTCGACCACGTAGGCATAGCCCCCGGTCTTCGGCTCCTGTATGAGAACCTTGCCCGCGCCTTTCGTATCGAACGCGACGCCCACGCCGAGCATGGACATGTCCATCAGAAAGCAAAACGGCTCCGAAAAACTCACCTCGATTTCATCCGTCGAGACGAAGGCGCAGTTGTTCAGCGCCGCCGATCCACGTTCCCACACGTAGTCCGTACCCATCATCCACAGACCGCGCCCCGGCGGCAGGAACTTGAAATTCCACATCAGCCGGAACATCTCCTGGGCCGACCGCTGCGCCTTCTGCGGATTCCAGGGCAGTTTAAGATTCTTGCAGTGGTTGATCTGGATGGTGTAGCAGCCCTCGACCACCCGCTTCACCGTCTCCCAGTACTCTTCGGTGCGGCCGTTTCCATCGCTGACGACCCGGGCGTACGTCCGCTTGAACGTGACGTACCCTAATGGCCCCCACTTCGGCTGCTGGCCGCGATATTGGTCCAAAAATCTGTCCGACAGTCTGAATTTTTCTCTCGCTTCGAACAACATCTTGTACCACTCCCTCTTTTCCACACTAGACCTTGTATTATACACCTTCCGCTGAAAACATCAAACCTTTTTGTATCGCGTTTTCATCCAGGGCAGACCGTCCACCACTTCCACCTCATAGTCCCCGAAAAGGTTCGGGTACCGATCTTTGATGGTGTCGTAGACCATCCCGAACAGGAGCCGGATTTCTTCCTCCGCGTCTGGGGCGGTCCGCATCTCGATAATGTGCCGTAGTGCGCGGACATTGCAGGACCAGCCGATGCTGGTGGCCACTCCATCCGGCGCCACCCGCCGAAAGGCCGACGTTAGCTTCTTCTTGCGGTCAAAAGACTTCTCCTGGTCAATCTGGAATAGCTTCGCCAATTCACGCTGGACCGCTTCGAGTTGTTCCATCGTCTTGACAAAGACCTCCATGCCTTCCTCACTCTCGCGTATGTGCGTGGGAACATATGCGGAAAGACCTTCCAGACGCACAAATCGTAGCGATTCCTGGGACACTGCCGTGCCCGCGCGATGACGCACCAGTTCGTGCGTGACAACGCGGCTGACATCTGCGAAGATGAAATTCAACACCGCATGCTCGATAACGCTGCCGTGCCCCACCTCGAGCACGTGGCCGAGATACTTCGCGTTGCCTTCGCGCACGCGCGTCACATTCGGATTCAACCCCGGTTCAAACGAACGATAACATAGGCGCCCGAAGACCTCGCTGAGTCGCTCGACATCGCTGGGCGCATCGGTTTCCCAATGAGGAACACCGATGTGCTGCAAGTAGTCCTGAAGCCCGTCTTCTATGATACGGGTCTCCCCCACTAAGATGACCTTTGGCTGCGTTACTCTCATCGCCTGAACGTATACAAGACCAGAATAATTAAGATTTATAAATCGTTTTATTTCAATAACTTATACGGAAAGCCCGAGATGTAAACTGCTATCTGTTCGGGGTCACTTCCGCCTGCCTACTCCCCGAAGGCGGCGCATTATATGCCCCGTTTTGGGTTTTGTCCACAACTTTTTTTAGAAGTCTTTTTCCTGGCATTTTTAGTAAAATTCGCAGCAGCAATTCCCGATTCTGCCCACTTCGGCTCACTTCCCTCGGACCTTTCCCGACCCCCTCGCACGCCGACCAGTCGGACCAGTCTGACAGGTCCGACGAGTCCGCCACTTCGGCCTGCGAAACCTTCTCATTTGGGAAAGCAACCCGTTGGGACGAGATTGACCTTCCGCCATGATTTTGTCTACACTTCCGCGTTATGGACGGGACCGGTGGCGAGAAGAAACCCGAGCCAGAGCAGCGTAAAGCAACCGCTGACACCCCGGACACGTTGTGGTATTACCTGAACTTCGCCACAACGTTGGGCTGGAGCATCGCGGTACCCGTTGTGGCCTTCGTCCTTGCCGGCCGGCTGCTGGATAAGAAGTTCGGCACCGAACCGTGGATGATGTTGGTGGCCGTCATTCTCTCCATCGTCGTCACAACCGTGATTATGGTGGTGCAGACACGCAAGGTGGTCGCGGACGCGGACGCGCGGAGTCGGAAACTCAAAGAGGAAAAATGAACGTGGGTAGTTGCGCATGAACGTTTCACTTGCGGCGGAACCGCTCGGACACGTGGGCACGTTCCCGGTGACCAACACGCTGATAGTCGGCTGGCTAATCGTCCTCGCCCTCGCCGGCTTCGCCCTTCTGGTCTACCGTCGGATGCACTCCGTGCCGGGTCGGGTGCAGAGTGCGGTCGAGTTGGTGATTGAGACGTTCCTCTACGTTGCCGAAAACGTTACCGGCAACACCGCGCAAGCTCGACGGTTTTTCCCGATCGCCGCGACGATCTTCCTCTTCGTGTTGTTTTCGAATTGGGTGGAAATGGTTCCAGGGTTGGGTACCATCGGCTTCTGGCACGAGCCTCACGCGCAAACCGCGCCGCCGGCGGTGGCCGAGCAAGAACCCGCCGTGGAGGCCGCCGAGCACGAAACCGGAGCGGAAAAACGGGTCCTTGTACCTTTCATTCGGTCTACGTCCGCGGACCTCAACTTCACCTTGGCTTTGGCCATCATTTCGGTACTTTCCGTGCAGATCTTCGGCGTGGCCAGTCTCGGTTTCTTCCAGTATTCCGGCAAATTCATCAACCTGAGAAACCCTATCCACTTCTTTGTCGGACTCCTCGAACTGTTGTCGGAATTCGCAAAAGTGGTCTCGTTTTCGTTCCGTCTATTCGGCAATATCTTCGCCGGCGAAGTGTTGCTCATGGTCACGCTCTTTCTCGCGCCGTACCTGGTGCCGCTGCCGTTTCTAGGTCTCGAGCTGTTTGTAGGTTTTATCCAGGCCATGATCTTTGCTATGTTGACCCTCGTGTTCACCAAGATGGCAGTAACCGCCCACGAACACGAGTAGCCCAACGTGAGAACCGGCGACCGTTGGTCGCCTAGAGGGAGATGTATGGAACAAGAAGTAGCCAGTGGGGTCCTTAACAATCTAGCTTCCGCGAAGTCCATCGCCGCCGCCGTGGCCATCGCCGTGGGGGCCATCGGCCCGGGCATCGGCATTGGTCTGTTGGCCGGCAAAGCCATGGAGGCGATCGGCCGAAACCCGGAAGCCGCGCCCAAAATCCAGGCCGCCATGATTCTGGCCATCGCGTTCACCGAGGCGATCGCGATTTACGCGCTCGTGATCGCGCTGATTATCAAGTTCGTGTAAGCGCAGAACTCACGGACCCATCCGGCCATGGAATTCTTCACCCAGCTTGGCATTGACTGGCGCCTCCTCCTCGCCCAGGCGATCAACTTCATTATTCTCCTGGCCGTCCTGTACAAGTTGCTGTACCGGCCGGTGATTCGACTCCTGGACGAGCGCGCCGCGAAGGTATCTCGAAGCCTGAAACAGGCCGAAGAAATTGAGCAGCGTCTGGGCGAGGTGAATGAACAGAGCAAGCAGACCTTGGCTTTAGCCCATCGCGATGCCGAGCGGATCATTACCGAAGGCCGCGCCGAGGCGGAGCAGCAGCGCCGCGCGGGGATCGAACGAACGCGCGAAGAGTCCGAGCGATTGATTGCCGAAGCGCGGGAGCGAATCGAGTTGGAGAAGGAACGAATGGTGGCCGAGGCGAAAGCCGAGATCGCGGACGTGGTGGTGGCCGCGACGGAGAAAATTCTTACCGCCAAGTTGGACGCCGCGGCCGATCGCGCCTTAGTGGACCGGGTCATCCGAGGTCTCGAGAATTGACTAGCTCATGCCCGCGAAGTTAAGCGCGAGACAATACGCCATCGCCCTCTACGAAACGGTAAAAGGCCGGTCCGGCGAAGAACTCGAGGCCAAAATCCGACGGTTCGTGCAACTCCTCGCATCGCACCGCCGGCTTTCCCTGGCGTCGTCAGTCATTGCCGAATACGAACGCCACGTCCTCGAGCAGCAAGGAAAGGCGCAGGCGGAAGCGGTGACTGCGCGTCCGTTGAATCATGGCGCCTCCGCGACGCTCGTGGCGGCGCTGTCCAAACGCTTTGACCGGGAAATCGTGCTCACCGCTCGCACCGACCCCGCTGTGATCGGCGGGGTCCGTGTGCGGTTGAACGATGTGCTTATAGATGGCACCGTGGCGGCGCAACTCGCCGATTTGAAGAAACAGTTGTTAACCGAGTGAAAGCTTTCTATGTCGAGTGACGTAAACAACTACATTATCCAGAATCTGATCAAACAGATTGAGTCCTTTGAAGCCACCATAAAGACCGAGAAGGTCGGTACCGTCGTCGAGGTCGGCGACGGCATCGCCAAAATCTCGGGACTGAGCGACGTGATGGCCTCGGAAATGGTGGCCTTCGATTCCGACGTCATGGGGGTGGTCCTGAATCTCGAAGAAGAAGTCGTCGGGGCCGTCATCCTGGGCGAGACCAAGGACATCTGCGTCGGCGATACCGTCCGTTCCACGGGGCGCATCCTGGAAGTGCCGGTCGGGGATGCGTTGGTCGGCCGGGTCGTCAATCCCTTGGGCGAGCCCTTGGACGGCAAAGGGCCGATCAAGACCGAGAAGTTCTATCCCATCGAGAAGATTGCCCCTCGCGTGATTACCCGCGAACCGGTCAACACGCCGCTCCAGACCGGAGTCAAGGCCATTGACTCGATGATCCCGATCGGTCGCGGTCAGCGCGAGCTCATCATCGGCGACCGGCAAACCGGCAAGACCGCCTTGGCGCTGGACACGATCATCAACCAGAAGGGCGAGAACGTCACCTGCATCTACGTGGCCATCAGCCAAAAGGAATCGAACGTCGCCAAGACCGTGGCCCGACTGCAAGAGTACGGCGCCATGGAGCACACCACGGTCGTCTTCGCCAGCGCCTGCGACCCGGCACCGCTCTCGTTCATCGCGCCTTACGCGGGTTGCGCGATGGGCGAGTACTTCACCGACCAGGGCCGCGACGTCCTGCTGGTCTATGATGACCTCAGCAAACACGCCGTGGCCTACCGGCAGATTTCACTGCTGCTGCGTCGTCCGCCCGGACGCGAGGCGTATCCCGGCGATATTTTCTACCTGCACTCGCGCCTGCTCGAACGCGCCTGCAAACTGAACAAAGACTACGGCGGCGGCTCGCTGACCGCGCTCCCCATCATTGAGACTCAGGCCGGCGACATATCCGCCTACATTCCGACCAACGTGATCTCGATTACCGACGGCCAGATTTATCTCGAAACGGATTTGTTCTATCAGGGCATCCGGCCCGCGCTAAACGTCGGGCTATCCGTATCGCGCGTGGGCTCCGCAGCGCAGACCAAGGCCATGAAGAAGGTGGCCGGAAAACTGCGGCTGGACCTGGCCCAGTTCCGCGAACTCGCGGCCTTCGTGCAATTCAGCGCCGACCTCGACAAAACCACCCGCGATCAAATAAACCGCGGCCAGAAGGTAACCGAAGTCTTGAAGCAAGGCCAGTACGCGCCGATGCCCGTCGAGCAACAAGTCGCGATTCTGCACGCGGTCACCAACGGCGCCCTCGACGAAATCCCCACCGACCAGGTCAAGAAGTTCGAACAGGGTTTACTCCAGCACCTTCAGACCCAGGGCAAGTCCGTCTTCGAGGCGATACGTAGCACTAAAGACCTCGACGACAAGACCGCCGCCGAACTCGAAGCCCGGGTCGTGAGCTATCGGGATGTTTTCGCGGCCCGCGGAGCGTCGTGACGCATGCCGCAGGCGATTCGAAAAATACGCAAGCGCGTGCAGTCCATCGGCAACATCAAAAAGATCACCAAAGCGATGGAATTGGTCTCAACCGCGAAGATGCGCAAGGCCGTTATGGCGGACCTGGCGAGTCGTCCCTATGCCGAACTGGCGTGGCAAATCCTTTTGAACATTGCCGAACACACCGAAACGGACTTCCACCCCTTTCTCGAACATCGCCCGGTGCGCACCATCGGCGTGATCGTCGTCAGTTCGAATCGCGGCTTGTGCGGGGTCTTCAATCAGCAGGTCGCGCGTTGCGCTTTGGGCTATGTCCGACAACTGACCGCGGCCGCCCCCGAAACGACTTTTGAATTCATCACCGTGGGCAAACGCGGCGCCCAAGCCCTGGCACGCGCCGGATGTCGCATCGTCGGCGACTTCAATAAGATGGACACGATCACCAGTGTGGCGCAGATTCACCCCGTCTCCCATTTCGTGACCGACGCGTACTTGGCGGGTCGTCTGGACCGCGTCGTCGTGGCCTACACGGACTTCGTGAGTACGCTTTCGCAGCACGCCCGGGTAAAGCAGCTCCTGCCGCTGCCCCACGAGTGGGAACTCAACGCCCGGGCCGCCACGGGCGCCGCCGTCGAGCGCGGTTCGCACGAACCCGCGCCCGCGAAACCGTTCGAGTACACCTTCGAGCCGGACGTCCCCACCGTGCTGGCCGCATTCCTGCCGCTGCTGTTCGAAGTGCAATTGTTCCAGGCCATGCTCGAGTCCGAAGCCTCGGAACACAGCGCGCGGATGATGGCCATGCGCAACGCCACCGAAGCCGCCTCGGATTTGATCTCCGACCTGACGCTCACCTTCAATAAGGCGCGTCAGGCCGCCATTACCCAAGAATTAACCGAAATCACCAACAGTAAGGCCGCCCTGGAAGCCTGATGGATACGAATATGAGACAAGGTCGGATTAAGCAAATCATCGGTCCCGTGGTAGATGTCGGTTTCGAGGGCGCGTTGCCGCGCATCTACACCGCCCTCGAACTCAAAACGAAAGACCACGCGCGCCTCGTGCTCGAGGTCCAGCAACACCTCACCGGGAATACCGTGCGCACCATAGCCCTCGGCCCTACGGACGGCCTGAGCCGCGGCACACCCGTGGCCGACACCGGAGCGCCGATTTCCGTCCCCGTGGGGCGCGAGACCCTCGGGCGACTTTTCGACGTATTAGGCGATCCCTTGGACAATCAACCCGCCCCGGCGATCGAAAAGCGCTATCCCATTCATCGCCCCGCGCCGCTCCTCACCGAGCAGTCCACCTCGACCGAAGTCCTCGAAACCGGGATCAAAGTCATTGACCTGATATGTCCCTTTGTGAAGGGCGGCAAAGTCGGCCTCTTCGGCGGCGCCGGCGTCGGGAAGACCGTCGTCATCCAGGAACTGATCCACAATATCGCCACGAAACACGGCGGCTATTCCGTGTTCGGCGGCGTCGGCGAGCGCAGTCGCGAAGGCAACGACCTCTATCGCGAGATGCAACACTCCGGCGTGATCAAACACACCACCCTGGTCTTCGGCCAGATGAATGAACCGCCCGGTGCGCGCCTGCGCGTCGGACTCACCGCCCTCACCATGGCCGAGTATTTTCGTGACGAAGAAGGCAAAGACGTGCTGCTCTTCATTGACAACATCTTCCGTTTTGCCCAGGCCGGCTCGGAAGTCTCGGCGCTCCTGGGGCGCATCCCTTCCGCCGTGGGATACCAGCCCACGCTTTCCACCGAAATGGGCGAACTCCAGGAGCGAATCACGTCCACGAAAAAGGGGTCGGTCACGTCCGTGCAGGCCATTTACGTGCCCGCCGACGACCTGACCGATCCTGCCCCCGCCACCACCTTCGCCCATCTCGATTCCACCGTCGTGCTGTCGCGCGGTCTGGCCGAACTGGGCATTTATCCGGCGGTGGACCCGCTCGATTCCACCTCCACGATTCTCGACCCTCGAGTCGTCGGAGAGGAACACTACGAATTGGCGCGAGGCGTGCAGAAAGTCCTCCAACGCTACAAGGAACTCCAGGACATCATCGCGATCCTCGGCATGGAAGAACTGTCCCCCGAAGACCGGCTCACCGTAGCCCGCGCCCGAAAAATACAACGGTTCCTATCCCAACCGTTCTCGGTCGCCGAGACGTTCACCGGCCGGCCCGGACAATACGTGCCCTTGAAAGAAACCGTGCGCGGCTTCGGCGAGATTATGACCGGCAAGTACGACGACGTCCCAGAACAAAATTTCTACATGCGCGGCCCAATTGACGAAGTCAGGAAATAGTTCCGAGTACCGAGTGCCGAGTACCGAGTGATGAACAATGGACAACTGGAATCGGGAAACGGGAAACGGGAAACCAAGAACTAGGGACCAGGAACCAGAAACCGGGGACCAGGAACCAGGAACCAGGGACCAGGAACCAGGGACTAGGGACCAGGAACCAGGGACCACGGACCAGGGACCAGGGACCAAAAACTAGCTACCAACAATCACATGCCCAAGACCTTTGAATTGTCAATCATCATCCCCGAGCGCGTGGTGATGAAGGCTCCGGTCACACAAGTGACCCTGCCCACGTCCCAAGGCGAGATCACTGTCCTCGCCGGTCACATGCCGCTCATCAGCGCCATATCGCCCGGCGCCCTGAAAGTGGTGAAAGACGACGGCAGCGAGACCTACATGGCCATCTCGACCGGCCTCATTCAAGTAGACCCCCAAGGCGTGAAAATCCTGGCCGACACTGCCGAACGCGAAGACGAGATTGACGAGCAACGCGCCGAAGCCGCCCGCCAACGTGCGACCACCCTGATGGCCCAAACCCCCAACGAGGCCGAAGATTACGGCCTGCTCGCCCAGAAGATCGAAAAAGAACTCGCCCGCCTCAAAGTCGCCCGCCGCCGCCGTCCCCCCACCCCAACTTCTCCCGGCACCCCGACCAACCCGCACTCCTGAATCTCGCCCCGGA
>JACQVH010000196.1 GCA_016209895.1 Candidatus Hydrogenedentota bacterium
CCCCGACCTCGCATCCCGGCAGCGTCTTCGCCATCCCCGACCCCTCCTCTCGTCCAGGAGAGATCGGCATTCGGTGGCGTCCGGCTGGAGGTCACCCGGCAAAACTGTTCGCAGTCAAGGTAGAATCTGCCGTCCTTGGCGTCCTTCCATTCCGGCTTCTCAGGCTCCGTCGTTCCTGGCCTCGCCTCTACGCATTTAGGTCGCGGACACGTCGGATCCAGTTTCTTGTCCTTCTCTCGCTTCTTCTTATCTTTATTGAAGAGATCCCTAGCCTTCGTTCGTGCCTCTTCCGCCTGTTCAGCATTGAGGCCCTGACTCTGGACAATCGCGCTCCGGGATTCCTCCTTATAGGTGGTCTCTGTCCACCGAAACTTCTTGCATTCGTCTTCCTCGGGCTTGGCCGTGGGTGTCTCGGGCTTGGGTTCGTCCTCCGCCAACTGCAATAGCCCGCCTTCCGGCACGAGCAGCAACCCCGTCCGCGGCACGTAGACCCGCCCGCCGGGCGCGACATAGAAGCCCTCGGTCGTCGTCTCGCGGATGTAGACGGGCGTAACGAACCTGAGCCGGGTGTCGATCCCTTCCGTGACGCCCGGGAGGAGGATTCCGGAGCGGTCGTACTCGAAGGCGTCGCTGACGCCGCCGTCCCGCATGTTCTTGACCGAGCCGCGCTCGTCGAAGGCGGGCGAGGCCTTCAGGCCGCCCGAGAGCTCCAGCTCGACGAGGGAGCCCATGGCGTCAAGGTTGGACTGGTTATGACGGAAAGAGGTGACGGTGTTGAAGAAGGCGTTGTTTTCGATGAGGACCTTGTTGCGATCGTAGGCCCAGTAGATGAGTTCCGGGTCTCCCGGACCGGCGTACTCGATCCGGGTGAGAACGCGCTCGCCGAGGCCGTTGAAGCGGTAGTAGCGCGGGTTGTCGCCGGCCCCCTCGTTCTGGATGCCGGAGACCATGTTCCGCTGGTTGAAGGTGAAGTAGTTGGCGACGACCTCGTCGGGATCGCATTCAACTGCTTGCTCATCGTGTTGCCGCGTCCGCTGCGCCGCTTCACTCATGGAATCTGCGGCGCTTCGTTCAGCGACTTGCTTTCACTCGTCGCAGTTTGCTTCGAGTCGACCCGAATCACACCACTTTCATCTATATAGAAAGAGAGTGTGCCCGTCTCTCCGCGAGTTATGGGATCGGCCGTCACTGCCCATGAATGGTCCTTAGGATGTAATCTAAACTTGTAGCCACAGTAATCCGTTTCCTCATCTAGCGGAAGGTCAAGATAAGCCGGCCTCAGTTCACGAATGCTACCCGCGAAACGAACGTGCATGCGTGCATAGAGTCGCTGTGCTGTCAGTAAGTGATCAAGGGCAATAAGGGCGCGGCGGTCATTGCTTGTCGATCGAAATTTCAGCCGGTGAAGTTCGTTCACGAGCGGCAACAAGCACATGACGCCAACCGCTAAGAGAAGAATGAGCAGTAGCCGCTTTGGAAGCGATATCCTGAAAAGCACGCCGCCCTCACTATGTCGAGATGAAGTTGTCTCCCCATTGTGCCAACAACCTGCCGGTATACGTTGCACACGGAACGTCGCAGAACTTATTCATTGTGCCAACCGGGGTTGCGACCTCTGGCCACCCATCCTGCCCGGCCTTAAACCAATTGTTCTTTGCCCTTATCCTCCTCATCTCCCATTCCGTGTTGCCGCCAAAAACAGTTCTATGCCGACCCGAGACGTAGAGTTCACGCAAGAAATTCAAAAGACCCCCACCCTCCGGACCCCAACATAGGCGTGCCATTCGACCTGCAAGAACATAGTTGACTTCATCGTCCCTGAAACACTGCCCATCCACTTCCACGGTCCGCGCACAGAAATCGAGTCCACATGGCGGACTGTATGGAGGCCTGATCAGTTGAGTTGCGCCGGTGAGATCAGGGACGAGTTGCCAAATGTCCCACGCGCTTAGAGCTGTCGTCGGATCGACCAGCATCATGCACAGATCAACTGCGCTACCGGTTGTAAGACTGAGAAAAAACGCAGATACCTTGTCAAGAAGGTCTCGCAAGCGAGACGAAATATCGGGCCCGCACGGTATGGCGTTCTCATCTTCGATAATGGGCGGCCGGGAAGCCACGCATTGCTTGTAACAATCATCAAAAGTACCGCCCGCAGCCATGCACGCTTCGATGCACTCCCGAATTGATGCCACACCCCTCCAATTGAAGTCGTCTGGACTCTGTTGCTGGAACAGACCGCGACCGAGGAACATACACCCAGCATCGGTCAGCACCATACCTCGTGTAAGGGGTAGTTCCAACGTGCTGATCAGCGCTAACCCTGTCCGCGGCACGTAGCCGCCCCCGCCGGACACGAGGTAGACCTCAAGACTCGTGGTCTCGCGAATGAACCCCGCCGACGAGAGGTAGCGCTCCCTCGTGCTGATCGCCTCGGTAGTCCCGGGGAGGAGGATTCCGGAGCGGTCGTACTCGAAGGCGTCGCTGACGCCGCCGTCCCGCA
>JACQVH010000201.1 GCA_016209895.1 Candidatus Hydrogenedentota bacterium
CCGCGCTCGTCACTGAACACCGCGTAGGGGGGCGGCGGACCATTTGGCGTCGTACGGATAAACATGTTGTAATTGTGCGTCCAGCCGCTGCCGACGTTGTTGCCCCAGACCTTGTTGGTGTCGGTGAACTCATCCCGCTGGAATCCGAGCCGATTCACGTAGTCCCGTTCAACGGAGAGATACATGGGTCCGCGGCTACCATAAGAGAGGTCGGTAGTATCCACGACCATGGCGGTTTCAAAACCCCAAATATCCACATCCACGCCCGGAGCGTTGACGCCACCTTGGGATTTCCCGTGCGGGGTTGTGCCGGTTCCAATATTTCCCGCATTGCCCGTGGATGGAAAGTGAGGCTGGATGCCGGCTGCGGACTTGGCATAAAATAAACGGTGACTGTCCCTATTTAATTCATTCTTGCTGGCCAGTTCCCCGGTTCACGGGGAGCGAGGGCGCGTATGCCGTCAGGGACACCGTATAGCCCACGATGGAGGTATCCCCGTCACACTGGCACGCGGCCGGCCCCTCGCGCCCCGCAACTCACCCACGCCTTTGGGGTTACCGCCCCGCCGTACGCCGGTAGGTCTCGATTTCCCACAAAGCTGGCGGGTGTACTGCCTAGCAACCCATTCGGGACGCGGATTGTCCATAAAGGAGCATATTGTACAACCGATAAGTCTCACTGGCCATTGGACTTTGGTCTTACGCAGGGCGAAGTGGAGTGAAAGGACAAAGGACAAATTACAGGGGACGAACGAATCTCTGATCGCGTGCGGAAAGGGAAAGTGAACAGTGAATTGCGAAGGGTGTACGGTGAAGTGTGGAGTGTAAAGGATGAAGGATGAAAACCGGAAACAAGCAATGAGTCCCGCGTGGCGTGGGAAGCAATGAGAACCGAGAACCGGGTATCGGGTCACCGGAAACCAGAAGTCAGGGGTCAGGAACCAATTATCGGAAATGGGAAACCGGAAACCTCCTGGTTCGCTCCGAATGCGGAGACGGACTCTAGAGGTTACTTTGCCGTTAGTCCTTTGTAATTTGTCCGTCCTCACAGAGGCGGACCAACTCCGCCACGGAGGCAACATCCAGTTTTTCCATGACGCGCCCCCGATGTACTTTGACGGTCTTCTCGGCGATGCCCAATCGGTGGGCAATCTGCTTGTTGCGCATTCCCCTAATGACCAGAGTGAGGACCTCGTACTCCCTCGGGGTCAACCCCGACAGTTGGCGGCGGATCCGTTGCGTCCGGTCATGTTGTTGACGGACCTCGGCGCTTCGCTGAAGGGCAGTGTCAATCGCCTGAAGCAGCCTCATCCGCGGCACCGGCTTGGTGAGAAAGTCCACGGCGCCGCGCTTCATCGCCTGTACGCTAGAGGCAACATCCCCGTGGCCCGTGACGAAGATGATCGGAAGCGGGAAATTTATGGCCGCGAGTTTTTCCTGCAACTCGAGGCCGTCCATTTCGGGCATCCTCAGGTCGAGGAGGATACAACCAACGCCTTCATACCGTGCACGGGCCAAGAAGGCTGCCGCAGAGGGGAACGATTCCAGCGTGTAGCCCGCCTGGCGCACCAGTTTCGACAGCCGTTTACGGTACAAGACATCATCGTCAATGATGAAGACTAGAGGACAGGATACCTTCATTTCCGGTTAACCTCGCGGACGTTAGCGAGATGCACCGGGGCCGGTACCCGTGGCACTTCAATCGCGACCTGATTTGTGTAACTACAATCTCAAACACAACGAAAATAAACGGCAACCACTGCTTAGTGCCCTGGCCACCGACGTATCACTATTTATCATGGTCGGGGCGACTGGATTTGAACCAGCGACCCCTAGACCCCCAGTCTAGTGCGCTAACCGGGCTGCGCCACGCCCCGACCAAAAACTAGTCTGCATTAAGGAGATCGAGCAGAGCCCGCACTTCGCTTTCAATCTTGTCCACCAGATTGATCGCTTCCTGCCGCGTCTTCGGCCGGCCTTGACCGATCAGCTCTTCGGCCAGGCGTATTCGCGCCCCTTCCGTAGTCAAGCCCTCGACCCAGAGGAGTTGTTTCAATCGTCGAACGATGTCCACGTCTTCCGGACGATACATCCGGCGGTTGGTGCGGCTTCGCCCGGGTCGTAGTTTTGAAAACCGTGCCTCCCACTGCCGCAAGACATGCTTCGGCACCTCGGTCATGCGGCTGACTTCGGAGATACTATACTGCCGATCTTCCAACCGCTTCATAGTAGCCGGAGCGCAGTTAAGATTGCAAGCGTTACGTGTCTACGATTTGCGACGGGAGTCAGGCGCCCATTACAAATGGGCGCGGGCCCATCATTCTAAGGGGGTGGCGTCCTGGGTCCAGACGGTGAGATTGGTCAGGTCTTTCGGCCGGCGCAGCCATAGACTCGACAGCCCGTAGGCAATCAAGAACATGAAGATATTGCCGATCAACCCGGCGTAGTAGGTGTCCATGGGATGGCCCAGCCACCCAGCCCAGCCGTCGGAAAAGCCAAAGTTGAGGAAGAGGTCCTTGGTCAGCCATTTCAGCTCGATGGCGACAATCCAGGTGCTGAACAGGAGCGTGGAAACAATCCCGACCGCCACGGAACGACCGTCGCCGCGGGTGGTCAGGAAGCCGAGAGCGTATAGACCCAATAGCCCGCCGGCCAGCAAGGATGCCAGCTTGGTGGAGGTATCCTGCAGCGTCTTGCTTTGGGCCCACATCAAGAAGGCGGCGCCCGCGAGCATGATCAGCGAAGCGGCAATGGCAATCGCCTTAGCAACATATACGTAATGTTTGTCGCTCTGCTGTTGGGCAATCCGGCGTTTGTATACATCCACGATGGATACGGCGGAGATGGCGTTGATGCTCGAGGAGAGCGACGACATTGCGGCCGCGAGCACGCCCGCGATGACCAAGCCGGTCAGTCCCTGCGGCAAGTACTTGATGACGAAGAACGGCAAAATCGAGTCCGCTTTTCGATTGCCTTCCCCCGTTAGAATGGCGTGGGCCTCAGGATCGGGATGCACTTGGAAGAAGACATAGAGGGCGGTTCCTAGGAACATGAAGAAGGCCCAGGTGGGGACGCTGCACAGGACGCAAATCCAAATGGCCTTGAGCGCTTCGCGCGGGTTTTTCGAGGCGACGTACTTCTGGATAACGTTTTGATTGCTGCTGTATTCGGTAAGCCAGTTGTTTAGCCCAATCAGGAGCATCATTATAACCGTCTTATCGTCGAGGGAAAACCCCCAGGGTGCCGGTTCGAGCTGGCCCGTGGCCGTGTTGAGGTCGCCGAGCATGAATTTCCCATCGGCTTTGGCGACCGAGATGATGGTTCCCAAGCCCCCGTCAATACTGAAGATGATTACGAACAGGCAAAGCAATCCACCGCCCCAAAGCAAGAAAGATTGTATGAAGTCAGTCCAGATGACGGCCTCGATGCCGCCGGTGACGGTGTAAAAGGAGGTCACGACGCCGCCGATTAGGATGCAACGGTAAGGGCCGAGCCCGGTTATCTCGTATACCAACAAGGAAACCAGATATAGGATAAGACTTAATCGTACAACTTGTCCGACGATAAAGGCGCAGGCCGCGTACAGGCGGATATTGGGGCCGAAGCGCCCCTCGAGATATTCGAATGCGGAGGTCTTCCGGCCGCGCCGGAAGTAAGGCAAGAACGCTACTGAGGCGATGTAGACACCGAGCGGCAGCATCAGGCAGGGCAAGAACCGTAAGTAGGCGGTCTTATAGGCGTCTGCCGGATAGGCCATGAACGTAATCGAACTGATCGAGGTGGCGAACATGGACAAGCCGATCAGCCATCCGGGGAAGGATCGCCCCCCGACGAAATAGCCTTCGGTCGTCCGGCCCCGCCGCGCGCAGATCGGTCCGATCATGGCCATGGCCGCGAAATAAACAATCAGAATTACCCAGTCAAGCGCTTTGAAATCGTCCATGATGCTCCTCTACCCGTGCTTCCCCCAAACTTGGCGCGCAAGCCTACCAATTGAGTTGGCATATTTCAAGAAGAGGCGGGGCTGCGATCAACGTGGGGATTGGGTGGTATCGCTTATTTCACGGTGATTCCGGCGAGGTACGCCGCCTCGAACTCCCAGCCGTTGGCATGGTTTTCGATACGCACTTGGACCTTCTCCTTCGCGCGGCCGAGCGGCGCCGAAACCGTCATCCATTGACCGTGCGTGGCAACCAGCGATTCAGCGGCAACCTGGTCGTTGACCAGCACCTTCAGGATAAAATCGCCGCGCGGGTCGGATGCGACATCAAGGTAGAGTCGCGGATCGGGCGTATTGGGCAAATCAATTTCGGCTGCGAGCACGGCGGGGGTTTCGCGGTTGACGGGATGAATCACGAGCACGTTGTTGCGACCGAATTCCTCGCCGCGCACGCCGGGGGCCATATCGTGACCGCAAGCCAGCACTTTCCAATTCGGGTTCCAGAGGTCCAGTTCGTTTTGCGGCAACGCCGCCGAGAGGATCGCCATCTGGTCAGTCCACTGTTCCAAGGGCGCGGGTTGCGGTAACTGTCGCGGGATGAGGTAAGCGTGGTGCTTCACTGTTCCGCCGGCCCGTTCGATGACTTTCTCGGCCATTGCCCGGCACGTTGGGATAAGCGTGTTGAACGAGTAGTTTGTGTGGGAGAAGTTGGCATTCCGAATCTTCTCGATCCCGCCGGTCAGTTCTTGCCCCAGGCGCTTGTATCCTTTCATGCAACCGAGAACTCCGGCCGCGTTCGATGGATTGCAGTCTGCATCCTGGCCACAACGCGCCGAAATTTCCATCGTCTTCAACATGTCGCCTTCGCCGTAGAGCAGGCCCATGACGATATACGCGCCGTTGAGTTTCGCGTCAATGTTGAACTTGTCTTCGGGAGCGCAGTCCACGTCGTCCTGCCACTTCTTTTCGATCTTCTCCCACGCCGCCAGCCAGTCGTGAGGGTGCTCGTCGTGCCGGCGAATGACGTCCGAAATGCATCGGTGATACTCGGAATCTGCGGGAATGCAGTCCAAACCGGCGCGAATAACCTTCAAGACGTTCCGGTCTTCGAAATACGCGGTCGCGTACATGCCCGCCACGAACATTCCACCGTAGACGCCGTCGCCGTAATTCATGATATGCCCGAAGATGTCGCAGAGCCGGCTGGATTCCTGGGGTAGTCCCGGACAAATGATCCCGAATAGATCGGATTCGATCTGGAAGTCTATGTCATCGGCATGGCGATTGTGCTCCGGTCGCCCGGAATCCGGCGGCATGAGCCCGCGCCGGACGTTCTCGCGCCCGGCAAAATTCGCATGCCACAGCGGATACTGGGAAGCGGCGAAGGCCTGACCCGCTTCCTCGAAGCTGATGTCGAGGCCATGGTCTTGCAGCGCCTTCAGGAACGTCATCTCGACGTAGCAGTCATCCTGCCCGATCGCGCCTTCGATCCGCTCCGGTCGCCACGGTTCGAGCGGAGTGGTAATGGGCTTGCCGTTTGACTGGAATTCGTAGGGCGCGCCGAAGCACACGCCGATCATCTGCCCGGCCCAAGCGCCCGCGCACTTGTCCAGGTAACATTCTTTGGAAAGGCGGATAGTTCCGGCGGAGAGAGGCAGAGAGACGACCGTTAGAAGAACGACCAGGGTAACCTTTCTAATGGACCGGACGGACATTATGGACCTATTTCTACCAGCGTGTGGCCGCGTGCCGGGAGGTTCACCCAGATAGTGACGTCCTCTCCGCGGACGGAGGCTTCCGCCCCTCGTACCGCGACTACGGTATCAGAGCCGGGTTGAAGTCCAACGTCGCCTAGTCGAAACCGAATCTGGCGTTCCACGGCGACATCGCCCAAATTAAAGACGTTCAGTACGCACCGGCCTTCCTCGGCCAAGGTATGCGCGTGTACCGTTTCGTCCAAGCCGTAGAAAGCGCCCCGCGTGTAGAAGGCCTTCCGCGCAAGATACTCGCGCATCGCGGCTTTATGCGCCGTCCAGACCTTGGGGTCGGAGTGTTTCCCGCCTATTCCGAGGTGGCGGCAGGTGCTGGCGTACCACCAGAATTCGAGCGCGTGCTCGTTGTCCTTCCGCAAATCAATGTGCAGATAGATGGGGATGTTGTACGCGAGGTTCACGTAGTAGAGGCTGATGGCGCGACCACTGATCAGGTCGTCCATCGGGTCCCACATGTACTCGAATCCCCACAGTTCGTCGAAGGAATCGGGGAGGGCGTGCAAGAAATACGTAGGCGAATAACGCGCGACTACTCCGCCGAGAATCGGGTCGTGCAACTCGATGAGCACCTCGGGATGCGCTCGCTTCACGCGTGCCAGGAGTTCACGGTAGGCCATAACGTGTTCGTGACGCGTCAAGGGGATAGAGTGTCCATGGCGCGAGTCGTAGCACGGTCCGGGATACCACGTGCCGTCATACATTAGAAAGGCCGCGCCGTCGTCGCAAAGCTTGATCAGCCGCTGCGCCTTGGTATTCAAATACGCCGAAGACGCGCCGCAAAGTCCCTCGAGAACTTTCCCCTGTTCATCCATGCGACGGGCCTCGACGGGGTACGCGTTCACGTCTGACCACGCCGCTAGAGGGCAGTGCAGTGCCAGTACCATGTGATATCTGTTCTTGAGCAAGTTCACGAACTCACGTTGATTTTTCGCGAGGCGCCCGTCGGACCACAGCGTAGACGCGAACGAAGTGTCCCAACCCGGATCGAGATACAGCGACTCGCAGCCGAGTTCCGCCGCCTTCTCCGCTTCCAGCACGATGTCTTCAAGACGGTAATGTTGCGCGCGGCGTTCGGGCGTATCCGGTCCCCACCAGAGCGGGTTGTCATAGAGCTCGTTCCAGTGTACGGGTGGGTTGTAATTGTTGGGGAAACGATGCCCTTTCGCGTCCATAAAGTCGCGAAAAGCGGCGTACGCGCCTCTCCGCCGGTTAGCGCGCGTGGTGTAATAGGTGGTGCCAAACGTGAACGAAGCACCGGGCGCTAACTGCCGTGCCGGTTCCGGGTCGCCGAGTTTCCACAGTCCGCAGCCCCCAAAGCGAAACACATATTGGTCTCCCATCCAGAAGGGTTCGACCAGGGAAAACTCCATCGCGTCCGGATTGTATTTGATCCACGTTAACCCGGCATCTCTGGTCAACCACGACCAGCCTTCCGAGCCAAAAATCGGCGAAGGTGCTGCATTGTTCCACAGCTCGCGAAAGTATCCCCGCCGCCAGGTCAGTTCCGAGAACGGGATGTCTTCGTAGGCGCCCGCGGGACTGCACGTGTCGCGGCGGTAGGGAATGGGTACCAGTCGCGAATCTTTCAACGCCCAAGGTGCGCCCGGCGCGCCCAATTGCTTCACGAACCCGAAGGCCAGCTTGCTCGTGTCAACCGGTGCATTGCCGTGATTGATGATTTGCAAATTCTCTTCCAACCAATCAGAAGAGAACGTGAACCGGTGTTCGATGCCCCAATCGCCTTTGCGACCGTGAAGGATCAACGTCGGAGCGCCATCCACAACCTGGTGCTCATATCGCTCCAACTGCGGTGGCGAGTCGTCTTCGTTGACGCGGTAGAGATATGGGAGGTCAGCGTAATCCGTGTCGTTGATCGCGTTGCGTAGCAGCAGAGGGCCCATGGTCGGCGTCCCGACATCGAGCGTAAGTTCCAAGGTGCCGTTTGAAACGCGGAGCGGCTGCTTCACACTCGCGCGCGGAAGCACGGCGGGGCGGGGCGCCTTCTGCGACGAGGCTGGACTCGAGCGAAAGTTCGCAATGCTGAACGCGGTAAACGGCTCGCTGCAGCACTGGAATGCCATGCGCGGCGTCGGTCCTGCGACATGGACGAGCGCCGCTTCCAATACGGCCCGTCCTTGGAGGTCCGTCACACTGACCGCGGCGCTATCCCGGCCGTACTCCAGACGAACGTGGTACTGTGTGCCGGGTTTGGGTCTCTCTGCGGCCTGTTCGTCAACCGGCAATACGGTCTTGCTCAAGGGCGACGACTCGAGTTCCGGAAGGCGGTCCAAGCCGAAGGCCAGTCCGACATAGTCGCCCCGCGCGCGATCATCGGGAATCTCCAACACCGTGCGCACATCCCCTTGAGCGAGTAGCAAATCGAATTCCAGTTTCGAAGGGGACACGCGATCAGGCAGCGCGAGTCGAACGGCGCCGTCCACGCTTCCCAGACACCGAAACCCTCCCGGAAATGTGTCCAAAAGCGCGTTCTCGCCGACGAAATCCGTAGCGCGGGCTTCGGCCTCATCGGGCATAAGTTCGCGCCGCCCCGCTTCGAGGTCCGCGAACGCATACCGGACTACGGCCAGCGCGTCGTAGGCAATCCACGATCCACGCAGTAGCGTAAGGGTCATTTCATTCTCGCCGGCGATCATCGCGTCTGAAGGTATCGGTACCAACAGCGTTTTCGGTGCACCGGCGCATGGTCCGAAGAACGCGCGGCCCGAACCCAAAGGCATCTTGCGCGTGGCGATTTCGTGTCCGTTCACTTCGACACGAAGTTCGGAGGCAAGTAGTTCGTGTTGGTCGAACAACGCCAGCACGAGCGCGTAATTGCCGGTCGGAGTCGCGGGATGGGCAAAAACGATCCGGAACGGGTGCTCGGCCGCGCTGCCCCAAGCCGTATCGGCCGCGCTCGGATGGATGAACGGGAATGACGAAGCGTCATCCTTTCCGACGACAAAGCGCACACCGTTTGCGAAGCGTTCCTTGAATTGATTCGCTCCATCCGGCGCCAACGCGAACTCGTTGGGCGATCGGTCGAACCGCCCCACCTGCGCAATCACTTCCACTGCATTCGATTGAGACATGGAAGCCACCATAAGAAGTGTCAATGATCCCAAGGTCATGTGTTATGCGTCCCGTTTAGCCGACACGCTGCCGTGGGAAAGAATACCAATATCCGATGTCGCGACCAAAGCGGCAACCGAGTAACGCCTGAGGAATCCTTCGCGGGAAGATCATGTTAACTCTAACTCTTGCGGTTCGAACGGGTTTCTATGGTAGCATGGGGTCCTTCCGTCCGTGGCGACGTGAAGTTTGGCAGACAAGGGTCACGGAGTCCTTTATGAACGCGATTCGACAACGTTGTCTTGGTTTGTTGGTGGTAATCAATGGTTTGCTGGTAGGTATTGGATGTACGGGGCCGACGACGCCTCCTGCCAAGACCTCGCCGGCGAGCCCTGATGTGAACGAGACCCCCGTAGACGGGGATTGGCTCGTAGCGCGGATGCCCGACGAGATGCCTACTCTAAATCCCTTCACCTCGACTGATGTCTATTCACAACGAATACTGCTCCTTGTTATGGAGTCCTTGCTGGAGCGCGACAATCAGACGTTGGAATTGGGACCCGGACTCGCGGAGTCGTACACGGTTTCCGACGATCATCTCGTATACACCTTTAAGCTGCGTCCGGGGGTCGTGTTTTCGGACGGCACGCCGCTCACGGCGCAGGACGTAAAGTTCAGCTTCGATACACTCATGGACCCCACTGTGGATGCGCTACATCTCCGGAACTACTTCGTGAATGTCGCGACTTGCGATGTCGCGGATGAACTAACCGCGAAGTTCACTTGCAAGGAACCGTACTTTAAGACACATATCGCTCTCGGCGAAGACCTCAAGATCATCCCGAAGCACATTTACGGCCAAGGCGACTTCAATAAGCACCCTAACAACCGCCATCCCATCGGTTCAGGCCGCTACGTGTTCGAGCGATGGGAAACGAATCAGCAATTGGTCCTGACACGCAATGAACGGTACTGGGGTACTAAGCCGCATTTGCTCAAGCGCGTATACAAGATCATCACCGACGACAATGCGGCCTTACAAGTTCTTAATCGCCAGGACCTGGACGTGATGGCTTTAGGCCCGGACCAATGGGCGACACATGCACAAAAACCGGAATTCGAGGCGAAATTCAACAAGTTTCAATACTATACACCTTCACACAGTTACATTGGCTGGAACTTGCGCCGACCGCAGCTCTCCGATAAAGGCGTGCGTCGGGCGCTGACCATGCTGCTGGATCGACAGACCATCCTCGACACCATATATCACGGCCTTGGAAAAGTCGTTACCGGAAACTTTTTCATCGAGACGGCTGAATACAGCAAAGACATTGAACCGTGGCCGTTCGACCCTGCGGGGGCCCAGCGTCTTCTCGACGAAGCGGGGTGGATAGATTCCAACGGGGATGGTTTTCGCGACAAGGACGGTACACCCTTGCGCATTGAGTTTATGATCGTCACCGGTTCGGACGAAGCTGAGCAATTGGCCACGGTGTATAAAGAGGAACTCGATAAGGCTGGGATTGACTTCACGATCCGAAAGCTGGAGTGGGCCACCTTTCTCGAGAGTACCCAGGAGCATCGCTTTGACGCCTGTATGCTGGCTTGGGGGTTGGACCCCGAGTCGGACCCGTATCAATTGTGGCATTCGAGCCAGGCCGAAAAAGGGTCGAATTATGTCGGATTTATCAACGCGGATGCGGACCGCATTATTGACGAGGCCCGCCGCGAGTTCGACCGGAACAAGCGGATCGAAATGTATCACCGACTGAATCATATTTTGCATGAAGAACAACCATACACGTTCCTTTTCTGTCCTGCTGCGCTGCAAGTGGTGGACAAACGATTTCACAACGTAAAGGTGTATCCGCTTGGTCTCGATGCGCGGGAATGGTACGTGCCCGCCGCTCTTCAGAGATACAAGTAAAGGCCATGCAGTGAGACTTCAGGCTGGGTACTGACAGACCGTGCGCGCCTATTTGATACGACGCTTCTTGCTGATCATTCCGACTTTTCTCGGTATCAGCCTCATCACGTTTCTGGTCGTCCAACTTGCTCCAGGGAATCCGTTGTTGCTGAAACTGCGCCGTGCAAGTGAAAGCGGGGGAACCGGTATGGCCAGCGTGCCCGCGGAGTATATCGAGCAGATGAAGAAGCTCTACGGACTCGATAAGCCGTTGCCGGTGCGATACGTGATCTGGCTGAAGAAACTAGTCACATTTGATTTTGGAACCTCCTACAAAGACCAGCGGCCGGTAATTGCCAAGATTGCCGAAACCATTCCGATAACGCTGCAACTGAATCTCCTCGCAATCTTCCTGGTGTATCTTCTCTCGGTCCCGATTGGCGTGTACTCCGCGACCCACCCCAGGTCTTGGAGTGACAACTTAATTACGATCGCGTTGTTCATCCTGTATAGCCTGCCCAGTTTTTGGGTCGCGATGTTGCTGATGTTTTTCTTCGGCGGAGGACAATTCTTCAATTGGTTCCCGGTTTATGGCATCAGTTCGATCGAAGCTCAGACGTGGCCGTGGGGAAGATGGTTGTTGGACCGCATCTGGCATCTGGTGTTGCCGGTCACCTGCCTCACCTATGCCGGATTCGCCGGACTCTCACGATTTACCAGGGCCGGTTTGATCGAGAACATCCGACAGGATTATGTGCGCACTGCGCGCGCGTATGGATTCTCGGAGCGCGTTGTTGTTTTCAAGTACGCGATGCGGAACTCACTCATCCCGATCATTACGCTCCTCGGAACGTTGCTGCCCGCCCTCATCGGCGGCAGCGTCATCATCGAGAGCATCTTCTCGATTCCCGGCATGGGACGACTCAGTTTCGAGGCCATCCTGTCCCGGGACTATCCATTAATCATGGGAATTCTTTCGATAGATGCAATATTGACCTTGGTCGGGCTAATCATCAGCGACATGTTGTATGCAACCGTTGATCCACGCATTCGATTCGAGTGAACCGAGGGAAACTGGTGAAGCGTTCACGAAAACATAGTTATTGGCGGCTGGTCGGTCGGCAATTTCGCAAGAATAGGATTGCGGTTGTGGCATGTGGTGTCTTGGTGCTATTTCTCGGGGTGGCGCTTCTAGGATCTTTTCTCGCGGGCGATATCCCGATCTACTTGATCAAACAGGGGCGCACGTATTGGTTCCCGAATCTCATAAGATATCCGGACCTATTGCGATTCGATTTCGCGCGATGGACGCCGCAGGAGGGCGAATACGCCCTGCGACCGCTGGTACCCTACTCGCCGGAGCGATCCGACCTGCGTAATCGCCTGAAAGGGCCGAGCCGAGACCATCTCCTGGGCACCGACGACCGAGGGCGCGACGTGCTGAGCCGGCTCATACATGGAACCCGTATTTCGATGTCAGTGGGATTTGTCGCGGTCGGGATCGCGTTGATAATCGGCGTCATCGTGGGGTCGGTAGCCGGTTTCTACGGCGGCCGCGTGGACATCGTCGTCCAGCGGATCATCGAGATCATGATGTGCTTCCCCACGTTTATCCTGATTCTCTCGCTGATCGCTTTTCTGCCACCGAGCATCTATAACATCATGATCGTCATCGGCATCACCGGCTGGACCGACGTAGCCAGATTGGTACGCGGCGAATTTCTCAAGCTGCGCGAAAGCGATTTCGCCACCGCGGCGCGAGCGATCGGCCTGCGCGACACCCGCATCATGTTTCGCCATCTATTGCCTAACGCGCTGGCCCCAGTTTGGGTCAGTGCCACGTTCGGCGTGGCAGGAGCGATTCTGATCGAATCTGCGCTGAGTTTTCTTGGCTTCGGCGTTCCACCGCCGACCCCGAGCTGGGGTGAGATTCTCTCGCAGTCAAAGCGTTACGTAGACTTCGCCTGGTGGCTGGTGACGTTCCCCGGACTGGCCATCTTCGTCACCGTTACGGCCTTTAATCTCGTCGGAGAAGGGTTACGCGACGCGATGGACCCGAGGTTGCGCCAATGACTGACGCGCCCGTACTCTCGATCCGCGATCTGCGGACTTATTTCAAAATGGACGCGGGTGAGGCGCGGGCCGTGGACGGCGTGTCGCTGGACATTCCCGCCGGAAAGACCCTGGCGTTGGTCGGCGAGAGCGGCTGTGGCAAGAGCGTGACCGCGCTGTCCATCCTCCGTCTGGTTCCGGACCCGCCGGGGCGTATTGTTAGCGGTGAGATTTTTTACAAGGGCACGGACCTCGTCGGGCTGCCGGAGACCAAGATGCGCGAGATTCGGGGCAGCGCGGTCTCGATGGTCTTCCAAGAACCGATGACTTCCCTAAACCCGGTATTTCGCGTCGGCAACCAGATCGCCGCGGCGGTGCGGTTGCACCGAGACCTTTCGCGCAAGGACGCACGCGCCGAGACCGTCCGTCTTCTGGCCGAGGTTGGCATACCTTCGCCCGAAGACCGTGTGGACGATTATCCGCACCAGATGTCCGGCGGCATGCGCCAGCGCGTGATGATCGCCATGGCCTTGGCTTGCAATCCGGACTTGCTGATCGCGGACGAACCGACCACGGCCCTCGATGTGACCATCCAGGCGCAGATTCTAGATTTGTTGCGGAAGCTCCAAGCGCAGCGTGGCATGGCCATCCTGTTGATTACGCACGACCTGGGAATCGTAGCCGAGAATGCCCACGAAGTCGCGATTATGTATGCGGGAAAGATCGTCGAACACGCCTCGGTGCACGAGCTTTTCACCAATCCTCGGCATCCTTACACGCTCGGACTCTTCGAATCACGCCCGCGCGTGGGGGATATGCGCCAACGTCTGCTTGCGATTTCCGGCCAAGTTCCCGCGGCAACGAACTTTCCGCCGGCCTGCCGGTTCCACCCACGTTGTCCCTATGTAATTGACGTTTGCCGGCGCGAGGAACCGGTGTTTGAAGAAGTTGCCGAAGGGCATTGGGCGGCCTGCTGGCGGCATGAAGAAGTGGGAAGTATGAAGGCTGAAGTGTGAAGCATGAAGGCTGAAACCGAGCTCTTGAGGGTCGAGAATCTCGTAAAACATTTCCCGGTGCGCAAGGGCGTGTTTTCGCGAGTGACCGGCGCGGTGCGGGCGGTGGACGGGGTCAGCTTCTCCATCGAGAAAGGAAGGACCCTGGGCCTCGTCGGCGAGAGCGGCAGCGGTAAGACGACGACCGGCCGGCTGGTGTTGCGGCTGATTGAACCCACCGCGGGTAGCATCCAGTTTGACGGGACCGACGTGGCGACACTGCGTCCGCGAGATTTGCGAACGCTCCGGAAACGGATGCAACTCATATTTCAGGATCCGTACGGCTCGTTGAACCCGCGGATGACGGTGTATTCGATGCTCGGCGAGGTGTTGTCGGCCCACGCCGTCGTGTCGCGGTCGAAGCGGCGTGACCGCGTACACGAATTACTGGATTTGGTAGGACTGCCGCCGGAGAGCGCGGACCGGTATCCTCACGAGTTTAGCGGCGGCCAGCGCCAGCGCATCGGCATCGCGCGCGCACTCGCGGCGGAACCGGACCTGATCGTGGCCGATGAGCCGGTCTCCGCCTTGGACGTGTCCGTGCAAGCCCAGATTCTCAATCTGCTCTCGGACCTTCAGCAAAAACTGGGGCTGACGTACCTCTTCATCGGCCACGACCTGAACGTCGTGCAACACGTCTCGGATTCGCTCGCGGTGATGTATCTTGGACGTATTGTGGAAATGGGCCCCAGCCGGGAGATTTTCTCCAACCCGATACATCCGTATACAAAGGCGTTGCTGGCAGCCGTTCCCGTGGCCGACCCCACGCTCACGCGCCAGCGAACCGTACTAAAAGGCGACGTGCCCAGTCCCATCCGGCCCCCGAGCGGCTGCCATTTTCATCCCCGCTGCCCCGACACCACCCCCGACTGCAGCGCGCGCGAGCAATACCTTACCGCGGTCAACCCAGGCCATTGGGTCGCCTGCCACGTCCACGTGCCACGTCCCGGTGTTGACATCGCAAATCGCGATCTCAAACACACCGCGTCTTAAGGAACAAGTTGAAAATCGGGGTTTATGGTCTCGTGTCGCCATTTAGCACGGGTGATCGGATGATAGCGCCAACGAGGGCTCCCGCGACGGTCGTTTCTGCAAGCGTACCCACGAACCATACGACGGCAAGACGCGCAGGAATGGGCATGACGCTATACGTTCCGAACCCCATAGATAGACCCGTGGCGACGCCAAAGAGCAAGCCGAACTTCAGTCCCGCTACGAGGTTCTTAGGCGATACCAGTGTGGCGTACAATCCCGTAAACGCCGCCGCGACCACGAGGGTAACCATGCGCATGATCCCCATTTTCATTTGCTCCATAGGCCGCCATAACTCGGCGGTCGCTTCGTAGGTCCGCATGAGAATCACCCCATGGATCAGGAAGTCCAATACCGACCAAGCAACGAAAATCGCGATCAAAGCCAAAACAAATCTCTTCATCATCTCCCTCTCCTTTCCGCTTCGCTAATGCAACTTACACCCCAAGAACCAGATAGACGACCACAATCGGCAAGTTATACGATAAGTGCAAGGCAATTGCCGGACCGAGACGGCCGGTCTTGATCCGCACAGCGGAAGCGAGCAGAGCCAGACTTATGATGCTTGCCGTGGCGGGCCAGTAAAACCAAGTCTGCGGCAGATGGACAAGCATAAAGAGAACCGTAGTGGTCGCTACTGCGGGTGAAACGCCCCACGCCGACTTCAGTGCCGAAAGAAGCACCCCTCGAAAGAGATATTCTTCGAGGAACGGTGCAATAAGAATGGCCACGACCGCAACTGCCACGTCGAATCCCGGTTGGCTCATGAGCCGCCCAAGGTAGTCGGGAATTGCATCGTCGGTAATTGGCACCAGCCAGTGGGAAATTGCTAGAGAAATACCAGCCAGGAGTAATCCAAACAGCACGCCGGTGATTCCTTGTACGCGTGTGCCCAAGCCCCAACCGATTTCCGCCAGTATATCCCTCGCCGAGTGGGATCTTGTCCACCACCCAAAAAGCGTCACCAACGCGATCGCCCCGGTAACAATAGATAGAATGATTGCCGGTGCGACAAACTGGTCGAGATAGTCGTCCATCTCCGCCTTTGAAATCACGCCGAAGACCGCCACCACTATCAAGAAAATGAACAAGGCTACCACCTGAGCAAACGTATAGGCGAGAAACGCAATGAAGG
>JACQVH010000203.1 GCA_016209895.1 Candidatus Hydrogenedentota bacterium
CACGACGAGCGCGGCTATCCTGCGTTGAACGAGAAGGCCCACGATAGGCTGGTCAACCGGCTGGTGGACAAAGTCCGCCTGAACGCCGGAAAGATCAAAATGCACGAGGAACACTGGCTCGAGGATGCCGAGACCGTCGTGGTGTCGTTTGGGTGTACGGCACGTTCCGCGCGGCGTGCCGTGGCCCTGGCTCGGTCCGAGGGATTGAAAGTAGGGTTGCTGCGCCTTATCACCATCTGGCCGTTCCCGGAGACCCGCATCCGCGAGATTATTGCGGAAGGGAAGGTGCGCCGGTTTGTGGTGCCGGAGATCAATTTGGGTCAAATCCGGCGCGAAGTCGAGCGGCTTACACAACTGCCCGTCGAGCGCGTGAACCACCCAGGGGCGATGATTACGCCGCAGCGGATATTGGAGGCCGTTCATCAATGTCAGTAGTTCAAGAAGTTGCCTGCCCGATGCAGGCCCACCCGGTAGACCCGTTACTGCGGTCGGACCGGCTGCCACACATCTTGTGTCCGGGCTGCGGCATCGGGATCGTAATGCATTGTTATTCCCATGCCATGGTCGAGTCCGGTATTGAACTCCGGAACCACGTGTGCGTGTCCGGGATCGGATGCAGCGGTCGCGCGGCCGGATACGTCAACATTGATTCGTACCACACCACACATGGTCGCGCGATTCCGTTCGCCCTGGGAGTGGCAGTATACAATCCGGCACTGCGCGTGACAGTAATAAGCGGCGACGGCGATTTGTCCTCGATTGGCGGCAACCACCTGATTCACGCGGCACGACGCAACGTGGACCTGAACATCGTCTGCATCAACAATTTCAATTACGGGATGACCGGCGGCCAGGCGGGGCCGACTACGCCCTTGGGCGCCCGGACGAGCACGACGCCCTTCGGTTGCTGGGAGCGGCCCTTCAATCTTCCACATTTGGCTAAAGCAGTTGGCGCGTCCTTCGTCGCGCGGTGGACCGTGCTTCATGTGCGCCAACTCAAGGATGCCATCCTCCATGGGATTCGCAAGCGCGGGTTCACGTTCATCGAGGTTTTGTCGCCATGTCCGACGGGTTTCGGGCGGCCGAACAACGTGGGCGATGGACTCCAGGAGATGGAGCGCTATCGGCAACTGTGCAAGGTGGACCACGAGGCCGAGTTGGGCGACATTGATATTGATCTTCGAGACAAGAATCGGCCCATCATCGTAGGCAACTTCGTGGACGTGGAGCGGGAACCATTCGCGCCCATTGTGAGCGGGCCCGTCAAGCCGCCGCGCAGCGATGCGGGATGGGCCGGAGTTCGCCGGACTACGATTCCCGAGGAGCAAAACGGTGTCCACACCTGAAACGAATAACGGGATGATGCAAATCCGGTTCGGCGGGTATGGGGGCCAGGGAATCGTACTTACGGGGATGCTGCTGGGCAAGGCTGCGACCTTGTACGACAAGAAAGAGGCCGTCTTCACGCAGTCCCATGGTCCGGAAGCCCGCGGGGGCGCCTCCAGCGCGGATGTCATTATCGCGGAGCGGGCGATTGACTACCCGTTCCTAGCCGAGCCGGACGTTCTGGTCGTGTTGTTTCAGGAAGCCTACATGCAATTCCGGAGCGGCCTTCGACCGGGCGGCACGCTCATCATCGAGGCGGATTTGGTGCATCCGATTGACGGCGAAGGGCCACTGCACAGTTTGCCCGCCACCCGTCTCGCCGAGGGATTGGGTAATCGTATCGTCACCAACGTAGTGGTCCTTGGCTATGTCGTAGGGCTGACCGGCGTCGTCAGCCGAAAGGCCGCCGAGGAAGCCATCCGGACCAGTGTAAAGTCCAAGTTTATTGACTTAAATCTGCGGGCGTTCGAGACCGGGTTCGAGCGGGCGCAGAGCGAGGTGTGCGTGAAATGAGTGACGCGGTGCTCGTGGTGGGAGCCGGCGTAGCCGGACTGCGGGTCGCGCTCGAGGCCGCGAAGGCCGGGGCCTCGGTCGTGCTGGTGGAACGCGAGCCGACGCTGGGTGGGAGCTTGTCGGGCCTACTCGCCGAGAAAGGCGCCTCATTCGATTTCCCGGACGGCATTTCCTTACCCAGCTTCGACGAGGTAAAGCGGCAACCGAACATTGAAGTATTGACCTTGTCGGAGGTGACGGGACTCGCCGGCGAACCGGGCCGCTTTAAGGCTACGATTCGCCAACAGGCCCGGTTCGTGAGCGACGCATGTACGCAGTGCAACAACTGTCGAGGCGTGTGCCCGGTAGTACTACCGAATGAATATGATGCCGACCTCACGTATCGGAAGGCGATATTTACGCCGGCGCTGGGTTCATTTCCCGCCACTTTCGCCATTGACCTCGCGCATTGCCTCAACACGCCGCCTAATTACATGCCGTGCCAGCGTTGCGTGTCGGTGTGCGAACCGAAAGCGATCAGTTTCGATGTCCCCTTGCAAAAGACCTTCGAGCGAGAGGTTGGAAGCGTCGTGATTGCGGTCGGCGGAAGACGCACGAACGTCACCCGGCTGGCGAGATACGGCTACGGCCAACACCCGGACGTGGTAACGGGATTCGAACTCGAGCGGCTGCTCGCGCCGAACGGCCCGGTCGGCGGCTACGTCGAGCGTCCCTCGAATGAAGAGACGCCCGAGAATGCGTTGCTGGTGTTGAATCCGGAACACGCGGAGTTTGCTACGTCGAAACGGGCCACCGATTATGCCTGGGAGTCCTCGGCGCGCCACGCACTTCAACTCGTGGAGCAGGATATTGCTCACGTGACTGTTTTGTATGCCGACGAATACAGCAACGGTAAGGCGGGCAACCCATTCTTACGCTCGGCGACCGAGAGAGGTGTGACGTTTATGCGCGGGGATGTCGAGAAGGTGGGGGCGGGCGCACAAAATGCTCTGACGGTTCAGTTCAAACAGTCCGAGAACCGCGAAGCGTTCAAGCAGGAGTTTGATCTCGTCGTTCTTGAACACGATTTGCTTCCTCTCGAGGAAATGCCCACGCTCGCCGAGGCCCTGCGGTTTTCGCTGACGGGGGAAGGATATATTCAGACCATCGAGCGGCGTGGTTCCTGCGTCGCGACGACTGCGGACGGCATCTATGCACTCGGAGCCGCAGCCGGTTCGGTAACGCTCCGGCGCACTCTGGCGGATTGCCCGGCGGTGGTACAGTGTGCGCTTGGTCATCTTAGACTTTCCGTGAAACCGGTCGAGGCGGCGGCCACGTCGGCAACGGAAGCGCTGGGACCTCAGCGAGAAGAGCCGCTGACCGCCGTACCCAGCACGGCGCTGCCCGCTGACGGGGAACTATTGCAGCGCGTCGAGAACGTTCTACACGCCATCATTCAACTGGGCGAAAAAGCCGTGGGCCGATAGCGCCCTGTTGCGCGTTTCTCATCTATTCGAGGCGGCATTCGCCGCGCACTGCAAGGCGTCAACCGCCTCCGATAGTTCCAGTAGGATGGGATGCGACCAGCCGGTGGCGAGGGCGCGCACCATCTCCGAATAGTACCACAGACTTCCTTCCCGTCCGCCGCGGAAGCGCTGCCAGACCGCATCACCGAGTTCTCTGAAGTCCTTCAAGATCGAGCGTGCGTTGTGCAGCTTGTCCGCAGCCACGATTAGCTTGACGCTGCTCGGCGCGTGGGTCACGGATTTGAGAAAGCGCCGCTTACGTTCTTCCCACGGAGGCTTGGGCTCGCCGTCGGCGTCGCTGCAACCCGCTACGTACCCGGCCACCTCGTCGCCGAATTTCGCGCGGATGCGTTCCAGAGTTTCCTGTCCGCCCTGGTCCTCCACGGCGTCATGCAACAGCGCGCCGATGACCTGGGATTCATTGCCGCCATACTCTCCCACCAGCGCGGCCACGGCCATCAGGTGGGTCAGGTACGGCACCTCCGATCCTTTGCGACGCTGCTGTTGATGAAGTCCATGGGTGAATGCAAACGCTTCAACGATGCGGTCCGAGAAGGTCATTCTTTATCGAAATTCCCAGTCCGTACCTTCGGCCCATGGCCTACAGCCTTCGGCCTCATCCCGGCATGTCGTTAACGGTGGATCGCCACCGCGGTCGCGAGAGTTTGACCGGCGAGCGCGCAAAGAGGGTATCCACACGTCCGAATAATTCCGAGAGTTGAAAAGGTTTTCTCAGGTAGTCGTCGAAGCCGAATTCCTTTAAGTCTCGGCCTTCATCCTCGCTGATGAACCCGGAAATAGCCAGGACGCGCGTGTCTCTAGTTTCGGGACGGGCCTTCACGCGTGCGCAGATCATGCGTCCGTCTACGTCGGAAAGGTGGATGTCCAAGATAACCAAGTGCGGATTGTGCTCGACCACCAGTGCTCCCGCGTCAAATCCGGTCGAAGCCGTGAAGATTTGGTACACGCCGTGCCGGGCCAAGGCTTCGGGTATCACGTCCAGGTAGTAGGGATCGTCGTCCACAACCAGGATGCGTCGTTCGCCGTTCTCCAGGCGGTCGAGTGGGATGCCGTGCCCCAGCATGAACTTGCGCAGCGAGTCGTAAGGAATGCGTCGGTCGCCGCTGGGGCCCAACCGATAGCCCTCGAGTTGGCCCAGGTCGAACCAGCGCGAGACCGTATCGGCGGACACGCCGCAGATGGCGGCCACCTCGCCGCTGGTGAAGACTTTGTTTTTTAGTTCAGCCATAGTTTACCTGATTGCAGGAACCTGCCCGAGTCGCCTTTTGTAAAATGCTACCCCGTGTGCGGAGAAGATTCAAGCCCGCTTTGGACTGCCGTAGCTCGCTGCCGCTTTCCTGAGGGGAGCTTGCTCCCCGTCGCCAAACCCACGACTGCGCCTATATGGAGTTGCCTTCCCCTCAGGTCGCCGGCAAGCTGGCTCAGCCAAAGCGGCAGCAAGCGGCCGCACTCCCAAAGTGTGTCAGTGGTCGTTAAGCCACGCGATGGTCTCGTTCAGCACCCTCACCGCGTGCTTCCAGTCGAGGCCGATGTGGTCGGAGTCGTACCAGACGATTTCTTTCGGTTCGGCGGCGGCTTCATACAGGGCTTTGGCGCTTTCGGTCGGGATGAGACTGTCGTGCGTGCCGTTCTGGAAAAGGACGGGACGTGGCGAAATTCCCTTGATATATTGGATCGGATCCCCGGGGGCCATCACATAGGCGCTGAGGCACGCCACCAATCCCGTCCAGCGGCCCAACTCCTTGGTGGCTTCCTTACTGGCGAACAGACGACGTAGGTCTCCGCCCCCGTACGTGAGCACGACCGCGCGGATGCGCGGTTCGAACGCGGCGGCCGTGCTCCCGGTAATCGCTCCGTAGCTGGCGCCCACGAGATAGAGGCGGTCGGCCGCGATGTCCGGTCGGTTCACCAAGTAATCCACCAGGCGCCGGGTCTCGATTACGGTCAGCGCGCCGCGTCGCCGCAACGCCATCGCGCCATTGAGCCAGTTCGATTCCTTCAAGCGTCGCTCGCCGCGCGTATACTGATCAAACGTGACCATAGCGTAACCGGCGTTGAGGAAGGGTTCACAGATGTCGTCCAGGAACTCCTTCTTCTGTCCGATACCGTGGAGGAAGATCACACAAGGGAACGGCCCGTTTCCTTTAGGCCGTACCAACAGCGTCGGCACGCGCTCCCCGGCGATGCCCTCGAAGGAAAGCTTCGTGCGCAAGAAATCGCCTCGGTCCTCTTCTTGCTGAACTTCTACGTTCAAGGCGAGTTGGCTGTCGTATCCATCGAAGTAATGGGCATCCCAGTGCGGTTTGCGGACGGCGCCCACCACAGCGGTGGCCGCGATAGCCAGCAGCAGGGAGAGTCCGGTGAGTTTTAGGGTGCGTTTCACTGTTCGGGTCTCGGGTCTAAAGTCTGAAGTCCAAAGTTTACGCGTTTGGCCGCCAGAGAGATCAGTAGTCGGTGAAGATCCGTTCGGTCAGAGCCATCCACTTTCTATTTATTCCACATTCCTTGTCGCGCCGTAGCCCCCACAAGAGCGAAGGCGGGACATTCCGCATTGCCCAAAAACGTCTCCCCGGACCCTTCACGGTGTCCGGGGAGTACGTAGCGTGTGATACACGCTGACTTAGAATAGGAGGCCGAGAGACTAGCTGAACAATCCGCCGATCAGGGTTGCCATGTTCCTCGTGACCGGCTGCGTGGGGCTCGGATACTTCTGGAACTCCACGTGGCCGTCCATGAAAAGCACATTTGAACCGCCCGGGATATGGTTGTAGTTGTCCAACTCGGTCGAAAGCGCGTCGAACATGGTCCACACGAAGCTCTGAGCTACGTTCGCGCTACCGGTGTTGTTGATATCCGTGATCATGAATTGCTCAACACCTTCGCGAAGGCGCCGTATCCACCGGTCGTCCGTATTGCCGTGGGGAATGCCGCCCGTACCCATATTGATGTCCGCATCCGTATTTTGCATGACTTTTACAAGATTGGTCGGGGTCAATCCGCTTGCGAGCGGTGAAAACACGGTGTTCAAGGCTCGAATCATCTGGGAGGGGCCAATCGCCGTTGCGTCAGCGGTAAATAGGGCCGCCAGAAATGGCCCGATCACCTCGCTAGGATCGGTGTCCCGAGTCTTATTAAGCACCCAGCCGAAATAGCCGTAGCTGGCGTCCGCATTATCGCGCCAACCCTGGTCCGCAATCCTAATCTTGCCCGTGCTCTTCTCGATGAAGTCGAACTCGTCGTTGTTCGGGTCCGACGGGCACAACAGAATCAGCGGGTCCGACATGTACTCCGGGTAAACCGACGGGACCTGCATCGCGACCGCAATGTCAATACTCCCTGGCGGATAGAAATCGAACTCCATCCGCGGATACAATCCGCCCGCCGATTCCCCGGCGTACATCTTGGCTACAATCCCAAGCTGCTTCAGGTTGTTCTGACACGAGGCGCGCCGCGCAGCTTCCCGGGCTCGTGACAGTGCCGGTAGGAGGATCGCCGCCAGGATACCAATGATGGCGATTACTACCAGCAGTTCAATCAGTGTAAACCCTTTCTTCCTCATGACTACTGCTCCTTTCCTTTCCCTTCTCTTAAAGTATAGATAAAAACACTCGGACCACACACGGAGTAGCCCGCTATCCGCTCAAGTCACGCGCCACGCGTGACTTATAGCCTAACGGTGAAACGCAGCAACCACCGCCGATTCCCAATTACCCAAGTCGGTTCCGCTGCGTCATCGGTGACAGGTATAATCTAGCAAAATCACCCCACGCAGTCAAGAGGTTTCTCGTGCAGGGCAATCGCATCAAATTACCTTACAAACCCGGCCGGGCTTGTGATCCAAACCACATTGACCCCACCCCAACCCTCCCCGCAAGCGGTGAGGGAGCACGTTAACCTCCCTTCCCAGACTTCCTCCGTTAGGCCTTCCCCTCGCGTGCGCGGGGATTGAAAAAATCGCGGCCAATCAGACGATCTACGTGGAACCTTCCCCTCGCGTGCGCGGGGATTGAGCGCTCGCCCCGCCGGTCGTCCCGCCAGCGCCAACCTTCCCCTCGCGTGCGCGGGGATTGATGAACCGTTTCCGTCGGAGCGGTTCACGCCGGCGCCTTCCCCTCGCGTGCGCGGGGATTGAGGGTTGTTGGCACGGGCGGCGGTGCGGAAAGACGCCTTCCCCCCGCGTGCGGGGGGATTGAGGCGGCGATTCGCGATTTCCCCGTGCTCGATTTGCCTTCCCCCCGCGTGCGGGGGGATTGAGGGGGGTAATGGGTCGCGAACGCAAACATTTAGATGCGATTGCCCTGGTTTCTCATGCCCGGCGATTGCGTGTAAGTACGCGTCCTGACACAACTTCGCTCCGTTTGCCCCCGGTGTGCCGGGGAGAAGACATTCATCGGACAAATCAATACCGAGGACGGTCCTTGCTTCTTCCCCGATTGCGTGGAGCAGCGGTGGGCCATACTGGTATGAACCATCGAACGCGTTCTTTGTACCCGACTTTTCGGTGCATTTGCCTCAGCCTATACTTGACTGTTTCATTTCAATTCCCCTATATTTCAGTTCGAGTGAGTCACGCGTCAACGTTGACCATATCGGGCCGCATGCGATGGCCGGCGGACAACGACACAACGACCCGTGGGGAAAAATTTGGGCCTCTGAGGGGGAAGGAGCATTTTGTGAGCCAGTGCACGATACGAGACGGGCGGA
>JACQVH010000204.1 GCA_016209895.1 Candidatus Hydrogenedentota bacterium
GAACCCGCGACGTCAACCTTGGCAAGGTTGCACTCTACCACTGAGTTACTCCCGCCCAGTGCGAACGAAATCCTAGCATACAGGAAAAACGGGTGTCAAGAATACTTCGAAGTTATGATAAAATCATTCTCACGCCAAGACGCGGAATGCGATTCGGATTGGGATCTTCTCGTATTGCTTGATAGTCCGGTAAATTAGGAACGCGCGGCGACCAAGTGAAGCCTAAGTTGTATATTGAGACCACTATTCCGAGCTACTTGACATCGTGGCCAAGTCCGCGACTGACGCCGCCCACATTGCAATTGCTGCCGTTCACGGAATGGAATACTTAATGACTGGGAACTGCGTGCATATTGCCAACGCCGTGACGGCCAAGGCGGTCGCAAGCATATGCCGACAACAGGGCTTTGAATGTCCCGTTATCTGCACGCCAGAAGAACTGATGGAAGGCCCAAAAGCATGACACGAGATCACATTGTGGAAGAGGTCCGGCGTATCCGCCGGGAATAGGCCGCAAAGCACAATTTCGATATCAAGGCGATTCTCGCCGCGGCCAGGAAACGCCAACGCAAATCCAGACATAAAGTCGTTTCCTATGCGCGAAAGAAGAAGTTGTCAGCCTAAATCCCGCGACCGATAAGAGCAGTACAACATGACCGAATTGAAGTATCAACCGGTACGCCACAATCACGGGGCATTCCTCAAGAAAGCGAACCACAAGAAAGCGAACAAACGGAGAGGATTTGGGAGAGCGTTTGAGGACTTGGAAGACGAGTACGCAATGATTCGTGAACTGCTTACTGCTCGCTCTAAGGCCGGTCTCACCCAACAGCCGGTGGCGCGAGGACCCGCGCACTGATCTGGGACTGATCATGTGGTCAAGCGGGTTCAACTACCGGGCCGAGACCGCGTACTCCGAGACCTTTACCCACCAAGAACAAGCCTTTAATGACGTTTACGTCGTTACCATTAGAGATTTATCTCGACTAGTACGACGAAAAGGCTAGGTTATCGGGCAGTTGAATTGGCGTCAAAAACCACGAGCCTGTCACCTAACTTGTGAATCAGTTCCAAGTCACGTGTAACTAGAGGGCATGCACAGACGCGAGCCGTGGCCGCAACGATGGCGTCGGGAAGCTTTATCCGGCAGTCGTGCCGGAGTCGGATCGCCTCTTCCTCCACCTCTGGAGTAATGAATACTACGAAGGACCGCCGCAAGAACGTGTGAACGGAAGAAAGGTCTTGTTCGTTAATTCCCCGACGTGCCAAAATCTCCATACGTGTGATTTGACTTACAGCGATATCCGAATTCAGATCGTGTTCCTTGATAACGCTCTGAAAGGTTGAATTCCCTTGAAGCCAGTCAATGACTGCGTTGGTGTCCCAGACCGACTTAATCGTCCCATTCACCCCGCATCTCCCGCTGGATTTCCACGCCATCACCGGCAAAGGCGTTGGAATGTTTGAGACACCCGAACAAGTCCGCAACGTCGCGTGTCTTTTCGGCTATTTGTTCTTCCACGAACACGACTACGACGTTGGCGTTCGGTGGCGCATTTACGGGTTCCAGCGGGCGAACAACCTGCCCGTCATAGACGCCTCTGATTGCCAGCATGCTTTGTCTCCCTTATTTCGAGAATTGATTATAGCACAAGGAGTGGAAACACTGGTGACTCAAAGTGAAGAATCACGAGTCACGATGGGGTGCAAGGTATTCGAGAGCGGGCCTTACTTCGCTTCGCGGGCGGTAAAAACGATTATCAGCGCACCCGCGTTGGTCTTTACGCAAAACTTGAACTGATCTCCGGGGACAACTACGTGGGTGGCGACTACGGCGTTGACTTCGCGTCCGCCCGGTACACGTTCGCCGATGCGGGTCTTGATACGGAAGCGACCATCGGCCTGCTTGGAGAGGACCGTGAGATAGGCCGTGTACTGGGCGTTGACTTTTACCGGTGTCTCGACGTTGTACGGAAGATCGTGGAACCAGGAGACGAGGTGCCGGTAGGTGTTGTAGGGGAGTTCCGCAACGGCGTTGCGGATGGCGTCGCATCCGGAACCGTAAAAGACTTTCCCACGCTCCGGCCGCGATTCATTTGTCGCTACCGCCGCGACCATGGTGATGTGTACCGGAGGTGGAGGGGCTGTAACCGCCTTTCCGGCGCCTACCGCCAGAACCACCACCAAGCTAAGGGAGAACGTTACCACAAATCTTCCTCGGCCTTATGAATCCAGACGGTCGGCGTTCCGTTTTCAGATTCATAGACCGTCACCTCGGTATCTTCGAGCTCGGTCGTGGCCGATTCCACGGCCGAGGCGGGTCGTGGTCCGCCCGTCATTAAGAGAAACGCGGAAAAAGCGGCGATGAGTGCGGCCAGCGAGACCGAGCTCAGGGCCCAAAGACCGTAATGATGCCGAGCCGGCGTTTCGAGGCGCTCCCGGATGCCATTCAGAAAAGCCGGAAACTGCGCGTCACGGATTTCCTCGTGGGTAGCCACTGCTCCCACTCCCGCGCGCACCAGCTTTAGTTGCGCAGCCCGGGCCGCACACGTCGGACAGGTCGTGACGTGCCGTTCGCAGAAGGCGGCATCCACGCGCTCGCCATCCAGCCAACGCTCGATTTGTTCTTCGTAATGACACTTAACCATGACTCGTTACCTCCACAATCCCCTGCCGCACCAGAAACTGCTGCAGTTTCCGGCGCGCGTGGTGCAGCCGGCTCATCACCGTCCCCAGGCGACAACCCATCGCCTGGGCCATCTCTTCATAGCTCAACCCTTCAAACTCGCGCAGGACAAATGCCGCCCGGTGCTTCGAAGGCAGCGCGTCCAATCCCTCGAGAATAACCTGACCGATCTCTTCGGCTTCGACGGCCTGCCGGGGTCCCACTTGCGGACTCGGCGCGCGCTCTAATTGCTCCGGTTCCTCCGCCACCGTGTACAGCCTTCGTTTCTTTACGTAGTCCTTGCATTGGTTCACCGTGATACGCATTAGCCACGTCTTGAAGCTGGCCTCGCCGCGAAACCGCCGAAGCCCGCGATGGGCCTTTACAAAAACCTCTTGAGAAGTATCCCACGCTTCCTCGCGGTCGCGGGTAAAGTGATAGGCGACCGCGAATACCTTGTTGCGATAGCGTCGCACCAACTCTTCGAAGGCGCGAAAGTCACCCGTTTGCGCCAAAGACACCAACGCGACATCGGCTTCCGTGCGCAAATCGGCAGACTTTTTCTCCTCGTGGGCCGACACCGATTCCATCTCACACCGCACCGGCTCGTCCAGGGCAAGACTCATCGCGATGATCTCCCTTTTCAGTGGAGATAGACGAACTACTAGGACCGCTATTCAATTTTAGCGGTTTACGGATTTCAATCGTCACGGAGTATCCGAATCGGACGATGGAGTGCCGTCTCCCCCGACCTCAAAGTACGGCACGACACGACAGTTCCGGCAGGACGGGTTCGGCTCACACCAGTCGTGGAACATTTGCAAGAGTCCTTGTTGTAGGCGGAAATCAAGGCGGGGCTTGGGGTTAGAGCCAAAGATTCGCGGGAGCATGACTTTCAATATTTGATTGTCTGGCTCTTTGGGCAAGGCTGCAAAGAATTCTAGCACACGGTCTTCGGCCAGTCGGTCTTTACGTTGCCGGGCCAACGCCAAGCCGATGGGGACGAACACGTTCCCGACGATGGAGAGGACGCGCCCCGCACCCAGCGGCGCGGATGGACGTTCCATCCGGTGCCCCGTCCAAGTGCAGTGCTCAGCCCAGAAGCCCATGGCATTGGGGAAGAGAGACCGGAAGGCTTGGAGTCGCTTCTTTTCGGTCAGATCTTCTTGCCAAATCCGTATCAAGGCGCCTGCGAGACCTTCGTCCGCGGTGCGAGTGAAAAACCTTGCGGCACCCGCCAGACGCCGCTCGGGATAATTCGTTGGGCGCACGCCCACGCATTTCCAAGTCAGACGCAGACTACGCAATCCGCTGAGATGCTCGCGCCGGAGCGCGTGTAACCGCGCGAAATAGGGAAGACCCTCGACGCCGGGTTCCAGATTCTCCGGGAGGAGCCCGCCGATTTGAAACAAGGCGGCCTCTGCCAGGAGCGGGTCACGGCGGGCGAGCTGGCGGACGCGGTCGTAGGGAAGTTGGCGTGCCATCAATTCAAAATGCTGCTTGAATCGGCTGTAGCCGCACGCGGAGAGAAACGTCTCGTAAATCGCCTGATCGGGCCCGCTGCGGTTCATACGTTCAGCCAGGATTTGAGCCTTGTTTACCATGCGCCACTCGCCGGCCAGGTGCAGGAGTTTGTCCATACGGTCGCCGCCGTAACTTTGAATCAGGGCGGCGCAGCGCCCGTGGCCCGAAACCGGGCCATCGAGATGGCGCTCGAATTCCACCCGATCGGCGAGCACCCGGATATCTTCATTCAGGTAGTGGCTCAACAACAAGGACGGAATCCGATTCCCGAGCGACGTGCAGGGCGGATCGTTCGGCCGCTGAGGTTCAAGGACCACGACCAGCGCCACCTCGTTGTAGCGTGCGTCGAGATAATGTCCGTGCTGTTTCCAGGCCCCGTGGTCAAGATGCACCTCGACGTCGCCGGTGCGGAGTTTGCCGCCAATCTCCAATTGCGCCCCCAGGAAGTCCGGCCCTTCGCTACGATTCCACCAACCCGGCGACACCACCCGAAGCGGTCGCCCGTCATCCAGACATAGACTATGGTCACGAAATAGGCGGTTGTACCAGATTCCTTGGACGACTTCCTCCGGGATGGGTGAGGGGCCTTCCGTGACCGCGGCCCGAAGCGTCCGCAATTGTCCGTAATGCTCCGAGAAACCGCACGTATTAGGCATCGTTTCCACATCAACCCTCACGGGGCGAAACAGGGACCACATTGATCATGCCATCGTCGAGCGTATCGTATCTCGCTCCAAGATAAATCAGCAATCGCAAATCGAAAATTCCTTCATTTGGCATTTGGCATTCCAACTTCGGCATTGATCACTTGTCGCTTCCACGCGCTGTTCTCCAGGCGCACCACTTCGTTTCTGATCCCTGACGGCGTAACTTGCACTACAACAAGGTTGTGGACCGCTCCTTCCGGTCCCAGCCGCTGGTCGAGGGGAGCGCCGCCGCCGGCCGTGATCGTATAGCGGATGCCGTCTCGCAGCATAGTATGAAAACCGTGGACATGTCCCATGAAAACTTGCTCGACATTTTGCCGCTTCATGAGCGCGTGGAATCGCCCGGCATTCCAGCGGAAGCCACGACCGTCATCGCCGTGCACGGGGATGAATCGCGGAGGCACATGGAAAACTACGAACTTGTGAGTGGCGCCGGGCTTGGATAGTTCCCGTTCCAGATAGCTCAAATCATCGCCACTCATGCCGCCCCAATCACCGTTATTCACGCCGACGAACCGGCCGCCGCCGTAGTCGAAACTGAACCGGTCCCCGCCGTAGATAGCCTCGAATGCGGCAAAGTCTTTGTTCGGCCCTTCTTCATGGTTGCCCGCGGCCACAATTACAGGGATCGGCGCTACGGATTCCACCAGCGGAATATGATACGAAACGTATTCCTCAACGCGGCCTCGGCGGACGATATCCCCAGTGCTAAGAATGAAGGCGGGGCCTTCCGACACGGCCTGCTTGAACACCTCCCGAGCCACCGCCAAATTACTTCGCGAATCGCCCATCACTACAAACTTGAATCCTTCCGACCCAAGCGGGCGTTCCTGGACGCGCCGGATAAGCGCTGAATAGTTCTCCTTCTGGGCAAACTCCGCCAAAGGCGAAAGGTCTTGCGGGACCTCTCGGGAAAAAACAAAAAACCAGAGAACGAAGCCCGTGACCCCAAGGATCAGAACGACAAAAAAAGATAGCACGATTCTGTGGAACCGGCGCAACGGAACCTCCAATACTTGTCGGATTGCGGGTCATGATAGCTAATTGTGAAGTTGTACAGCCAACGCGACAGAACCACAAATTATTGACTTTCGACCAACACCTTTTTGTATACAGAGTCTTACAAAACGTTTCAAAATATCACATCCAATACGAAAGATCTTATATGACTACCGCGATGTCTGTCCGACTCCCGAAGGAACTGGCTCGCCAACTGGATGGCGTGGCCAGGGAAACCGAACGATCACGCTCGTTCGTTATCCAAAAGGCGCTCGAGGCGTATCTGGAACAATATGCAGACCTTCAAATTGCGCTCGACCGTCTCCATGACAAGTCCGACCCCATCGTTTCCTGGAAAGACCTGAGGCGGTCGCTTGGCGTATAAGATCGTCTACAAGGATTCGGTGTCTACAAATAAGCGCACGAGCCATGTTCCAATCCTGCTGCCATCAGTTCGGTGGGACTTACTTCTGACCGGAAGCCTTCTTCAATTTACTCAAGAATTCTGGATCGCGAGCAACGCCCAGGCTTTCCGCTTTTCTCACGTCTTCCCACGCTTTTTCGTAATCACTCTTCTTGAAGTACAACTCTGCTCGGCACTCGATGGCGAGTTTGACATCAGACCGTTCCAGTTCCATCAGTTTCGTATAATCGGCAATCGCATTGTCGTACTGTCCCAGGAACTCGTAAGCAAACGCGCGGTTCAGATAGGCTCTGCTGAAGTTTCAGTACTTCTTGGAACTCCTCGACGGCCTTCTTAAACTTGCCCTGCTCGCCCAGTTCGATGCCCTTTTTCAGGTGCGTCTGAACAGTCTGTTGCAATTCTGTAGCGGGAGATTCCTTTTTCGGATTCTCGGCCGGCGCCGCACTGTTGGCACTGAACGCTATCATCATAATGATAGCTAAACTTATCCGGACAACGCCAAACCTTTTGTTCATTTTTCTCTCGCTCCTCACACGAACCGGGTGACCACATCATCACGCAGCGACCGTTCAGAACGCTCAGTCAACGTAACCTCGATCTCCGAATCGGTAAATTGCCGAATGCAAAGCCGGTGCGGAGGCACGCCAATACAGCGGTTACGCCTCCAGAGAAAGCTCGAACAGAGACTTTATGCGATAGGGCCTGCCGGCGAGGGCACGGACAAGTTTCTCATCAGCCGTGACGAGGGGAACATTAAGGCGGCGGGACAAAGCCACATAAAAGGCGTCGTAACCGCTAATTTGGTGCTTCAACGCAATCGCAAGCGCTTCTGCGGCTAACTCAGCAGTGGGTATGACGTGTAACGCAAGAGCAAGAAGATCGGCCATATCATCGCGCGCTTGCTTTGGGGTGTATGGAGTAACTCGCTCGTAATTGGCGAACGCGCTGGCGCACTCGGCATAAAAGAAATCAGGCACGTAGAAACGGGATCGGGGTTCTATGGCCAAGCGACCGAAGAGCATGTCCGCATGGGCAGACCCAGGTTGTTCGAAAAATAGTTTGAGTGCCACATTGGCGTCAATAACGTAAACCAGCGGCGGCTCAAGCATGTCGGCCGCGGATACGACGGAGGATGGTCACAGTATCCGGCGCCGTGGCCGGTAACCGGCGCCGGCGCCGCCGTATTCGAGCGAGCGCTTTACCGCGAACGTGACGCAGTTTTTCGGCCTCTACGGCGCCTTCGAGAACCGTCACGATGTAGGCGCGGAGCGAGCGGCCTTGACGCATGGCTATATCGCAGGTTTTCCGGTATAGCCGGTCCGGAACTTGACGGACATATAGGGTTGCCATGCAGATAATATAATCTAATTGCTTGCATAGTGCAAGCAATGGACATCTACCGGCCGCTACGAGTCGGCGGGGACACCGAACCTCCCGTCGCCGCATCTTGAGTGCCGTTTCAATACGGCAGTTGCACGATGGCCTTGGCGATGAGGCTGAAGGCGATGGAGACCATGGCGACGAGGCCCATGCCGCAGCCGTAGCCCGCGAGCAGGAGGGGGGCCATTTGGCCCCAGCGCTCGACCCCGAAGCGCCGTTCCAGCCAGTAGCGTTTGACGACGGCGCCGAGGAGCATCGGCAGCGCCATATGGGGGAAGAGGGAGACGCCACCAACGGCCGCATAGAAGAACGACGCCGGGATTCCGAGCAATTTCACGAGGCCGAAAAGTCCGAATCCGGCCAGGCAACTGACGGAGATTACGCGCGGGTCGAGGGCGTCGCGAATCCAGGCCTGTCCGCCCGACACGGTGGAATCAATCCACAATGACTTCATCAGGGCGTAGGTGGGCCAGAATTTCTGGACAAAGGTAAAAGTGCCGGACGGAATTGCTTCCATACGCCAGACCATCGCCCAGAAGACGTAGCTGCAC
>JACQVH010000197.1 GCA_016209895.1 Candidatus Hydrogenedentota bacterium
CTGGTGACCGCCAGAGGCGCGCCAGGAATAATTCGCGCTTGAACATAAAATCCTTCGGCAGCCGGTCATACAACTTCACGAACAGTTCCTCGTGGGATACTAATTCGCGCTGCCACAATTCCCGGTTCACACTCATCATTTCGGTAAACTGGTCCCGGGTGACAGTTTCCAGGCCGCGCCACTCGAGGTCTTCATACTGGGGCATCCAGCCCAGAGGACTCTCTACGGCCTTTGCCCGGCCATGCACCCGGTCTATGATCCACTTCAGAACCCGCATATTCTCGCCGTAGCCCGGCCACAGGAATTTGCCATCCTGGCCGGTCCGAAACCAATTTACGCTGAAGATGCGCGGCGGATGAGTCAGCGCTCGGCCCATGTATAGCCAGTGGTCGAAGTAATCGCCCATGTGATATCCGAGGAAGGGCAGCATGGCCATGGGGTCCCGGCGCACATCGCCGACTTTGCCCGCGGCCGCGGCGGTCAGTTCCGAACCCATGGTCGCCGCCAGATATACGCCGAAGTCCCAGTTAAACGCCTCGACGACGAGCGGCACCATGTCGCTACGACGACCGCCAAAGATGAACGCGCTGATGGGGACACCCCGCGGGTCCTCCCAAGCAGGATCAATTGCAGGGCACTGGCTTGCCGGCGCGGTAAATCGGGCGTTGGGATGCGCCGCTTTTCGGCCACAGTCCGGCTTCCACGGCTTGCCCTGCCAGTCCAGGAGTTCGGCCGGAGGCGTATCTGTCATCCCTTCCCACCAGATGTCGCCGTCCGGCGTTCGCGCCACGTTGGTGAAAATGCTGTTCCGCGCCAACGAAGCCATCGCATTCGGATTGGATTTGTCGGACGTGCCTGGCGCGACCCCAAAGAATCCGCATTCCGGGTTAATGGCATACAATTGACCGTCCGCGCCCGGCTTAATCCAGGCGATATCGTCGCCGACCGTGGTAATTTTCCATCCTTTGAATGCGTTCGGTGGAATCAGCATCGCGAAATTGGTCTTACCGCACGCGCTAGGGAAAGCGGCCGCAACGTACGTTTTCTCGCCGGCCGGCGATTCCACGCCGAGGATCAGCATGTGTTCAGCCAGCCAACCCTCTTCGCGGGCCAGACAGGAAGCAATGCGCAAGGCGAAACATTTCTTGCCGAGCAGCGCGTTGCCGCCGTAGCCGCTGCCGAATGACCAGATAGCATGTTCCTCCGGATAGTGGACAATGTACTTATTCTCCTTGTCACATGGCCACGGCACGTCTTTTTGCCCGGGGCTCAGCGGCACACCCACGGAATGCATGCAGGGAACAAAGTCGCCATCGCCGAGCGCGTCCCATACCGCGCGGCCCATCCGGGTCATGATCCGCATGTTGACCGCCACGTAGGCCGAATCGGACAGTTCAATCCCGACGTGCGCGATCGGCGAGCCCAGCGGCCCCATGCTGAACGGGATAACATACATCGTGCGGCCGCGCATGCAACCGTCGAACAGCCGGTTCAATGTCGCCTTCATTTCCTCCGGGGCCATCCAATTGTTCATCGGTCCCGCGTCCGCCTTCCGGCGACTGCAAATGAACGTGCGGTCCTCGACGCGGGCCACGTCGTTGGGGTCCGACCAAGCCAGATAGCTATTCGGGCGCTTTTTCGCGTTCAGTTCTTGAAAGGTGCCGGATTTTACCAACAGCTCGCACAGAGCATCGTACTCGTGCTGCGATCCATCGCACCAATGAATCTGGTCCGGTTTGCACAAGGCCACCATCTCGCCGATCCAGGCACGAACCTTTTGACTCTTGACGTAATCCGGGAACTCCATGGGGGCGCAACTCCCTCCTCTACAAAGTGGCACGTTCTAACACGAAGTTGAAACCAATTTCCAGTTTCGGAAACGCACCCGAGAAATTATGAACGGCGAATGGGGAACGGCGATGAGGATATATGTATGTATGAAGTGTGAAGGATAGACGATGAAGGGCGGAATTGGAGAACTAATCGTCCCACAGTGGGCCGGCGGGAACGGGGGCAGCGCGTAAGTGGTTGTGGTACGGAGATTTGAGTGATCGGAAGCCGGCGATTTCGTGCGAAAAATTGTGTATAAAACGTACATAAAGTGTGCATATTTTTGCACTTTTTGTGCATTTTTGCGCACAAAGCGTGTAAAAAGTGTGTAAGAAGTGTGCATGTTTTCTTGGGGGGCACCTCGATGAGGACGGCCGGATTCGCGAGTAGTCCGGATTAGACCACTTGGAAGGCCAGGAGCAGAGCCGGGTAAGGCCGGGTGCGGAGGCTTGGGGGCGGACACTGTGGACCGAGTGGACAAGAGGGACATTATCGGCAATATGGACGGGGCGGTCGAGTGTGGAGCCTGAAATTGGGAATGGCCGGCGGTGGCGCGGATAGCGGAGTTCGTTGAGTTTAGCATTTCGTAACCTTTACATTCGGGTTAGTCGTTTGTAGGGCAGCGGTCCGCTGGGTGCCGACCCGTGCGGGTTGCAAATATCCCTCTATATATATAGCCCCCGGCGTTGCACTGATGCGGTAAAAACGGCGAAAATGGCTAACAATACCAACAGAGGGCAGGACCAGGGACAAAGGATGAATGTGTGTGCTGCGAGTGGCGGCGCGGAGACAAGAAGGGGCTCAAAGGCGATGTCAAGATGCACGATGTGTTTTTCCAATTGGGCGAAGTTTTCTTTGCTCTGGGCGGTAGCGATCATGTTGACGGGAACGAGTCAATCTGAAGAACGCTATGTTGACGAGTATTTGGTGTCGGAATTCGACGTGGATTCGGGCTTCGCTCCAGACGCCGGCGGTCAGCTCGCTGACCGGGCCTGGTCGGCGGACTTGACTACGACGGAGGTTACGGCGCTCAACCATTCGTTGTCGCTCTTGGGCACGCCGCAAGAACTGGTCCTTAGCGTGCGCAGCAATGTGGCGGGTCCGGTCCTGAGACTCCACCTGGGCTCGCATTTCCAGGTGTTCGGAAGAACGCTGGGGCGGCTGAACGGCAAGGAGCAGGTGCTGCGCGTACCGGCGCCGCCGGAAGGCTGGGGTTACTGGGACGGTGAAAATGACGGCAAGGTGATGCTGCCGCTGCGAGTGCTGAAGATTATGCTGCATCGCGGTGACGCGCCTCCGGGACGGGTCGAGGTCGAGCTCAGGTCATTGCGGTGCGTCAGCGAATTTCGCCCGGAGCAGGTTGTCGCGCTATTGGCAGAGACACGGTCCACTGCGGAAGAGCCGAGCGGGAGAACGCTGGAGACCACGTATACCGCGTGGAATTTCCTGAACAAGGATTTGGCGGGCACCTTGGGGATCACCATCCGTGATTGGGAGGAGCACATTGTGCACCAGGAATCGCGGCCGTGGACGCTCCCGGCGCAAGATGTCCCCTGTCACGCGTCGTATACCGCTACCGTGCCGTCGGCATTGAATTTTGCGGAATTGGAATTCACGTTCACCTCTGGAGAGTATGGGCCGTTCGTGGCCAAGACATCGTACACTCGATCGCTCGATAATCCCGGCGACCCCGCGTTGCGCCCGGAGTCGCCGTGGGGCATGGGACTGTATTGCTACCGCTATCCGGATACCTCCGAAGGCCATGCATTAATGGATCGAGCGGCGACATTAGCCCAAGCGGCAGGAGTCAAGTGGACGCGTGAGGAGTTTAGCTGGCAGCGGATCGAGCCACGTCGAGGGGAATACGATTTTGGATTCTATGACGTGGTCGTGGACACCGCGCGGCGGCACGGCATCAGCGTTTATGGTTTGTTGGCATACTGGACCGACTGGACCCAGGCGTACACCGAAGCGGGTATTGACGATTTTTGTCACTGGACGCGGGCGGTGGTGGGGCATTTCAAAGACCGGGTCAAACACTGGGAAGTCTACAACGAACCGAATATCTTTTTCTGGAGCGGTCCCAAGGAGTTGTACCCCGTGCTATTGCAGAGGGCGTACGCCGCGATCAAAGAGACGGACCCTGAGGCGCAGGTGCTGGGAGTGTCGTGCGCCGGGGTTGACCGGGAGTTCATTGGCCGTTGCGCGTCGGTCGCCCCGTTCGACATTTTGACGGTTCATCCGTATCGGCGCGAATTGGTGGAAGACGTGTTCATCGCCGATTTGAAGGCCGCGGCCGGTATCGCGGGCGGACGCCCGGTTTGGATCACGGAACTGGGTTGGAGTACGCAATACGGCGGCAATGACGAACGCACGCAGGCACAGATATTGGCGCGATGTTATCTGATCTCGGCGGCCTCCGAAGTGTGCCGAAGTTTCTCTTGGTACGACCTTCGTAATGACGGGACAGACCGGTTCTATAACGAATACAACTTTGGCGTGCTGCGGCGAGACTACATTCCCAAACCGGCTTATCGCGCCTTGGCTACGGTATGCCGCACGCTCGATCAAGGCGAGCCGCAACGGGTCAGCGGGTTCGGGGAGAGTGTGTACGGTTTGCGGATGGGTGAGGCGCTGGCGTTGTGGTCGCCACGTGCGATCAGGGTGACATGCAAGGTGGAAAGCGGGAATGTCCGTGTGGTCAATCTCATGAGCGAGGAACTGGAGGTTGATTTGAAGGACGGCACGCTGCAGTTGGAACTGCGGCCGAACAGTCCGGTATTCATTACTGGGGCTAAGCTTGGGCCGTAATGTGAGGTTTTTCCGCAGCTTCTGTCGTCCCTGCGGGACGCTTTTCACGAAGCAGAATAAAGCGTGCTGAAGCGCGCTAGTTCGGAGGCTTCACATTGACCTCACCCTCGCTAAAGCGAGGTGCAAAGAGGAGCCCGCTGAAGCGGGCTAAGACTTCAGACGGAGTATGTAACGTGCGACCAAATGCAGAAACTTCAGACTTGGACAGAGTGCCCAGACTACACGGCAACAATCGCCGAGTTTGAGTTGAAATTTAGACGAAGGAGCGGCTTGTTAAGTAATGAGAGCACTTGAATTGAGGAGAATGCATCGTGGGCAAGACCATAGCCATTATCGGCGCTTCGATTAAACGTAATAAGTACGGCAACAAGGCCGTTCGGGCGTTTAAGCAAGGGGGCTGGACCGTGTATCCGGTTAATCCGAAAGCAGACGAGGTCGAAGGATTGAAGTGTTATCACTCGATTGCGGAGGTGCCCGGGCCGATTGACCGAGTTTCGATGTACGTGTCGGCAGCGGTCGGCAAGACCATGTTAGAAGACATTGCCGCAAAGAAGCCGGGCGAAGTTTTCTTCAACCCCGGTTCAGAGGACCCCGTGGTGATGGCCGAGGCCGAGAGACTGGGTCTGATCGTGGTCAACGCGTGCAGTATCGTGAATATTGGTCTGCGGCCAGAGATGTTTGGGGACGAGTAGCTGCACGTGAGTGGGGTCACACACTACCAAGGGCGAACATCCCCCCGGCCCTACGGGCCACCCCCTTCGAAGGGGGATACTCCCGCTCGGAGCCCGAGAGTTCCGATTACGAGTCTGCGAGCACGAGCACGAACCTCGATTACGAGACCCGATGAGGGGTGCTCGAATCCGAGGAAGTGCTGCGCCACAGGTCCATTGGCTTCTTGGCTTCGGTGGTGAAGGGTAGCGAAACTTTTGTGCCGGCGCCGGCGGAGGCGTAGGCGGCAAAGATGATCTCGAGGACGGCGCGGCCGTCCGCGCCGGTCACGGCGGGCGGCGTATCGTTTCGGATGCAGTCCACGAAGTGCTGGAGTTCTTGGGGGAAGCCGTAGTTCCAGATTTCCTCGTAGGCGGGGAAGGTCCAACCTTTCGTAGTGGCCGCTTTTTCGACGGCGTAGCCGTAGCCGGGCTCGCTGTAGACTTCGAGGCCGCTGCCGTGGAGCACGTCCGCGTAGATGACGCCGCGATCGCCGTACACCTCGGCGCGGTCATCCATGCCGCCCTGCCGCGCCCAACTTTCTTCGATAAGCGCGACGCGGTTGTCCTCAAATTCGATCACGATGAAGGCCGTGTCTTCGCCTTTGGTCTTGTCGCCGTGGACGTACGTGCCGCAGTGGGCGTACACGCTGGTGGCGCGGGGGCGTCCGTACATCCAGCGGGCGAATTCGACGCCGTGGCAGCCCATGTCCATGATGACGCCGCCGCCGCTGCGCGCGACGTCCCAGAACCACGGTGAATGCGGCCCGAAATGCTTCTCGCTCTGTTTCACGAGGTAGACATTGCCGACCGCGCCTTCGTTCACGAGTTGCTTGACGCGGACGTACTTGGGCGTGAAACACAACTCTTCGGCGTACATCAGTTTCACGCCAGCGCGTTGACATGCGGCGATCATACGGTCGGCCTCGGCTAAGTTCATGCAGAAGGGCTTCTCACAGATGACGTGTTTACCGGCTTGCGCGGCGTCGAGGGTGGCCTGGCAATGCAGGTCATTCGGAAGGCATAAGAGGACAACGTCCACTTCCTCCAGGTCCAGCAATTGCTGGTAATCCGTGAACCCGCTCGGGACGCCATGCTTTTCGGCGAATGCTTGCACGTGCTCGCGTGTTGGCGACGCGACGGCGACGAGATTCGCGCCGACTACCTGCCGCAGCGCCTCCGCGTGAATGCCTGCCACAAACTGCGAGCCGATGATGCCAATGCGAACCGTGTCCATCAAAACTCTCGAGTAGACTCTCTTCCAAGACTTTCCAGGCCGCAACGTATTGTCCGTTGTGAAGGCCAGTATCTAATTCGTGCTAAGTCAAGGCACCTTATGCTGCTTTTGGATTCGCCGGAATTCGGCAATGCTTACGACCAGATCGACGAGGGCCGTCTTACCACCTTCAACAACTTCGAAGAAACTTCCTCCGCGTCCGCGTATCAAGATCGGACCTTGCTTCTGCGTCAACGTGTCGTAGAGAAACACCTGATCTGGGGAGAACTCGCTTCCTTCGGTGTGACAGAGGAGAAGATGGACATCTAAGGCTCCGAGGTTAAGCAAAAGTTGATTTTTCCCGAAATCTGTGATCCGCTCGGATTGCCTGGTACCAAGGTCATAGGCGTAGACTGCGTTCGCTCGGCTGTAATAGAGCCGCTTACCGCTGGGGGTCCAAGCTAACGTGTTCGCCCTTGCGGACCCAAATGGAGCCAACAGCGATACTTCACGCGTCGGAAGATGAACACTCACTATTCCATACTCGCCGTTCGGTGCGGGAGCCCAAAAAGCTACGAATTGTTTGTCAGGAGATAGTGCGTACCCCATGTGGGGCGAGTAGTAAAATTCTGCCGGATCGGGTTTTCTTTCGTACAAGATTTGAACGTGCCCACTGGGAACCATCACCTCAATCATCCTCAAAGGTTCATTGGGCTGTTTGATCGGATCGCCCGTAAATATGAGCAGCCGGTCCTTAGCCAGCCACCGGGGGACCCAGCCAATCCGCAATGGCCCCCATACCCAGTTATCCTCGAGCAATATATCCTGTCCAGTATCCAGCTTCCGGACCCATAGACTCCTGGTGCCCGACCGCTCGAATACCAACGAAACCAGATACTCTGTGTTTGCCCAAACCACGTCTCGGCAGAATTTCGATGGAATGCTCCACTTTTGTACGATATTGCCTTCGTAATCTTTGGCACACAGTTGAAATTCTGCACCCGAGGCTACGAGTTGCCTGAAGACTTTCTGGGCTTCGTCAACGCTATACTTTTCCCAGTCAACGCCGGGGGGATCAAACAACAGCGTGAAGAGACAACGCCTGTCTTCGTCTAATCCAACGATATCGCCCGCGTCCCACGCCGATACCTTCTGCGATTCTCTATCTATGGACGCAATGATCCCTCTCTGGGCGCGAAAGGCCATATTTGTGGTACAACTCGTTTCCAATAACAAGATCACACATAGATACCCAATCGTCGCGGCGAGACTTCCGTTGATAGACATAGCGGCCCCCTCCTTTGGGTAGAGATCACCCGCTTGTTGTCTTCAGAATATCAAAGTACTCCATTTCGCACAAACCTCCGTGGTTCATATTTCGTTGCCTTTCGTGCCGAATGTACACACGGAACGAAGTAATGAGGAAGAACCTTCAAGAATACTGGCCATTGGCGGATTTGAGTCGGGCTGCGTGGATTTGTCAGAGTCTCGGCATTTTGGAGCAGGTTTGTGCTGTCGGATCAAGCACTATAAGTGTTCCCGAACGAACACACGAGGAGATCGCCAGATTCCAATGTGTCTCATTTGGCAGTTACGTAGACGCGACGTCCACGTCCTGTCCTGCGGGCGCGTCTTGCATAAACACGACGAGGTCATCGCGTCAACGTGGCTTGTTTACGTTTCGTTGGGAATGTGGTATCTGCTTTGGTGCGGGACAGTCAGCGGTTCAACGGCAATGGCCAGTCCGTCGTCACAGGTTGTCCTTGAAACGGCCGATGCGGCCGGAGAGCGGAACATGACGAGATTGTCTGAGGAGCAGGAGCGGTTTCTGGGGCGGCATGATTGGGGACGCTGGGTGGGTGACCGTGTCGGGGTGTGGGTGTCCGTGGATGAACAGGTGATGCGCATCGTCCACGGTAAAGACATAGTCTGGCAGACACGCTGTTCGACGGCGAAGAAAGGGACGGGATCGAGAATGAACAGCTTCAAGACTCCGCTGGGATGGCATTCGGTGGTTGCCAAGACGGGAGCGGACGCGCCGAAGGGTCAGGTGTTTCGCGGCGGGAAGCCGACTTCAAAGATTTGGAAGCCGGGAAATACGACGCGGGCCGACCTCGTGCTGACGCGGATACTTTTTCTGACGGGCGAAGAGCCGGGCAAGAACAAGGGCGGCAAGGTGGATTCGTTCGCGCGGCATATTTACATCCACGGGACGAATGACGAGGCGCGGATCGGGCGGCCGGTATCACAAGGTTGTGTGCGGCTGACCAATGATGACGTGATTCGGGCGTACGAGTTGATCGCGGAAGGGACACGGGTGTTGATTACGGAGGAGGAAGCGCGAAGTGAACCCGATTAGGAGTCCGAGGCTCGATTAGGAAAACTCGATTACGAACACGATTCTCGATTACGATTATGGGCATTCGAAATTGAGCAGGGAGTGATAGGATGCAACCGTTTACCAAGTTGACGGGGATTGTGGCCCCGTTAGAAGCATTGAACGTGGATACGGACCAGATAATCCCGAAACAGTTCTTAAAACGGATTACGCGGTCGGGATATGAGGATTGTTTGTTTTTCGACTGGCGGTTTCGCGCGGATGGGACGCTGAACCCGGACTTCGAGATGAATGGGCCGCGGTATCGAGGAGCGAGCATCCTGCTGACCAAGGACAACTTCGGGTGCGGGTCTTCACGGGAGCACGCGCCGTGGGCATTGTACGACTACGGATTTCGCGTCATCCTGGCCCCGTCGTTTGCGGACATCTTCTTTAACAACTGTTATAACAATGGGATGCTGCCCATCGCGCTACCCGGCGAGACTGTCGAGCACCTGTTCAAGGAAGTGCGCACTCATGATGGCTACCAGCTCACCGTTGACTTGCCGAGTCAAACTATTGTGAAGCCGGATGGCACGAACCTTTCCTTCGAAGTGGACCCGTTTAAGAGGGAATGTCTGCTGAATGGTTGGGACCAGATTGGACTCACGTTGCGACACGAAGCTAAGATCGCGGCGTATGAGGCGGCGCATAGTAGTGGTCATTGATCAGTGGTCAGTGTCCGTGCTTCCTTAAGAAACGTCTGCTGACGGGGAGCGGGCATAAGTTTCTTTGGATTTAGTGTTAAGATCATGGTCTGAAGGAGGAACTGCGATGCCTACCGTCCGCGCTTCATCCGTTCTTGTGTCTGTCTTTCTTGCGGCTTGGCTGGGCATTGCGCCCGTCAGCCCGGCGGCCACCGTTCAAGTCCAAGTGAAGGACAACTTCTTTGACGCCGACAATAACCCCGCGACACCGGTGGACACCGTTGGCATTCACGTGGGCGATACAGTCCAGTGGGTGCGGGCGGGCTTCAATCCGCACACCGTAACGAGCGGGGCCGGCGTGCCCGACGGCATCTTTAATGGCCAGATTGACTCGACCCACGCGACCTTCTCGCATACATTTAATGAGCTTGGAACGTTCATTTATTATTGCGTTATCCACGGCTTCAGTATGAGGGGGACCGTGGCGGTTACTCCCGTCCTGCCCGAAGAAGCGGACTTTGGGGATGCCCCGGACGATGCGGCCGA
>JACQVH010000202.1 GCA_016209895.1 Candidatus Hydrogenedentota bacterium
AAGGACGCCAAGGACAGCAAGGACAGCAAGGACAGTAAGGACGCCAAGGACAGCAAGGACAGTAAGGACGGCACGGACCGCAAGGACGGCGGGGAGAGCGGGGACTGCAGGGAGAGCAAGAATGAGAAGGAGCACATGGACGGCACGGAGGGGGGGGTTGGCCGCGGGTGTTGATTCTGCGAGTTTACTTGAATGTCAACTTCGAGTAGCCGGATTTATTGTGGATATCGTAGTCGGCGACGTTTGCGGTGGCGGAGCGTTCTTCGGCTTTGAGGGTGACGGAGAGATCGGCGCGGACGGCGGCGAATTTCCAGGTCTGACCTTTCAGCGGCTGGTCGCCGATGACTTCGTGGAACGCACCGAGTGGAATGGCGATCTCGATGGTGTAGCCTTGGTCGCGGTCCTGCCAGTGGTTCGGGGTCCCGCGCACGTCGGTGGCGGTGCGGATGCCGCAGTCCCAGGCGGCCCAGCGGAGGAATCCGCCGCTGCCGGTGTTCACCATGCGGGCGTCGAAGACGGCGTTATTGGGCGCGATCTCGAATTCGTAGTAGATGGGATTCTTCTCGTCGGGCTGGAAGAAGAGTTCGACCACGTCGGACTCCCAGAGGCGGTCGTCGCGTTGTGAATGCAGGACAAAGATGTCGGGGTCGGCGCATTCGAAGAGTGCGTACAAAAAATCGTCATCGTAACAGAGACGCACGCTGGTCGCTTCGGTGGGCTTTTGAAAACTGCGCCATAGCCGGAACTCGGTGATGGGGGTGACGGCCTTCCATGCGGCGTCGTCGGCTTTGCCGTCTATCTCGATGGGGCCGGCGGCCGGAGTGCAGGTGAAATGCATCAACGGCGGCGGGGATGCCCCGAGGAGGAGCGATAACGCCACCATGACTACGATTCGAGCCATGAGAGATTCCTTGTTGGTGTTAAATTAGTTGGTCTAAAGGAATCGCTTCGTCAATGAGCATGATCGGGATGTCGTCTCGAATCGGATACATGTAGACCTGGTCCTCGCGGACGAGGCCGCCGTCAATGCGCTCCTCGACGGCCTGCCCACCGCGGTTTTTAAGGGTTTTGGCTTCGATGGCCGCGTTGGCCTTCGCGATCAGGGCATCGTCCGCGAGGACCACTGGCGTTTTGTTCTCGGGACAAACGAGAATCTTCAACAACTCCGCATCAACCATGGGTCGCGCTCCTCTGATTCCTTGGGATTGACATTCTACTTCAAGGAATAGTCGGCTCCAAACCTATTGCCCCCCTCGGTCCCCCCGCATGCGGGGGGAGGGCAAATGTGGTTGGCATCTCATTTCGCGCTCCTGCTCGGTCCTCCTGCATGCGGGGGAGGACGAACACGGACGGACACGGACTGGCACGGACGGACACGGGCCGCAAAGACCAATCGGACCCATGGGACTGATGGGATGTAGAAGTAGGGGGTGACTGGCCGCGGCGGGAAACGCAATGATTCGGCTTCGGTGTGAATTGGAATCGGGGGAAGCGAAAGCGGCGTCTCCGCCGCCGCACTCGATAAGAGGCGCTTCAAATGCAGATGTCCTTGCGCTTTTGACTTCTTATCAAAGCCTGTGGCATAGTGATGCCGATTGCACATGTGGGTAGGGAAGCCCGAGGGAGGGGCTGTGTCCACTTCGTTTGGGACGGCGTGGAAAACACTCTCTTAATCTCGTCTTATGCAAGGTCTTAACAGGTCTGGCCTAGAGTCGTGGTCGCGTCCGGAAATGATTAGGGGGTACGCGGCGGGTAGAAGCGGCAAGGCCGTGTCCATTATGAAAGGGAAGGTGCTATGGCTACAAAGATTGGGATAAATGGATTTGGCCGAATCGGCCGCGACGTGTTCAAGCTGCTCATTGATAACCCGGCGTTCGAGGTGGTGGCGATCAATGACATTACCGACGCCCCGACCCTGGCGCATTTGTTGAAGTACGACAGCGTCACCGGGCCGTATAACCGCTCGGTCCAGGCGAAGGACGGCGCGATCGTGGTAGACGGCAAAGAAATCAAGGTGCTGAGCAGCAAGGACCCCGCTGAATTGCCGTGGAAGCAACTGGGCGTCGAGTTGGTGCTGGAATCCACCGGAAAGTTCACGACCAAGGCCGACTGTTTGAAACACGTAACCGCCGGCGCGAAAAGGGTCTTGCTCAGCGTGCCGCCGAAAGACGCGGTGGATGCCATCATCGTGGTCGGAGTGAATGATGATGCCTTGAAGCCCGAACATCAGATTATCTCGAACGCGAGTTGCACCACGAACTGCCTTGCGCCGATGGCGAAGGTGCTCCACGAGAACTTCGGAATTAAACGCGGCTGGATGACGACCATCCACGCTTACACCAACGACCAGCGCGTGCTCGACATGCCGCATAAAGACCTGCGCCGGGCGCGCGCGGCGGCGGCCGCCATTATCCCGACCACTACCGGCGCGGCGCGGGCCGTCGGCAAGGTCTTGCCGGCGCTCAGCGGCAAACTGGACGGTATGGCCATGCGTGTGCCGGTTATTGACGGTTCGGTGGTGGATTTGGTGGTGGAACTCGAGAAGCCGACGTCGAAGGATGCGATAAACGCCGCGATGAAGGCGGCCGCCCAAGGCCCCCTGAAGGGCATCCTTCAATACTGCGAAGACCCGATTGTTTCGGTAGACGTCATCGGCAATTCGGCGTCGAGTATTTTCGACTCGCAATTGACCATGATCATGGACGGCAATTTTGTCAAAGTGATCGCTTGGTACGACAACGAGTGGGGTTACTCGAACCGCTGCGTAGACTTGTTCAAGAAGATGGCAAGCTAGTGGGGGATTGGCCCGTCAGGCTCAGGCCGGCGAGCCGTGTCGAACGAATGGGACCAAAGTCTTATGAATAAGCTGACGATTGAAGATCTGGATCTGCGTGGAAGACGCGTCCTGATGCGCGTGGATTTCAACGTCCCGCAGCATGAGGATGGCACCGTGCGCGACGATACGCGCATTCGCGCGGCGTTAAGAAGCATCAATTACGTCCGCGAGAAGGGCGGCAAACTCATTTTGATGTCGCACCTCGGCCGGCCCAAAGACCCGGCCAAGGTCGAGAACGAAGACGAGAAGAAAAAAGTCGTCGCGGCCAACGCGAAACTGAAGATGGACCCGATTGCCGACCGGCTCCGACAATTGGTTGGCGGCAACGTCCGCAAGGTGGACACACTCGTCGGAGCGGAGGTTGAAGCCGCGGTGGGCGCGATGCAGCCGGGCGATATCGTGGTCCTGGAAAACACGCGCTTTCACAAAGGCGAGACCAAAAACGACCCCGAATTGTCCAAACAATTGGCCAAGTTGGGCGATGTCTACGTGAGCGACGCCTTCGGAAGTGTCCATCGCGCCCACGCCTCGACGGCCGGCGTGACACAATTCGTGCCGCAGAGCGCCGCGGGCTTTCTGGTCGCCAAAGAAATGGAATACTTCGGTCGCGTGTTGAATAACCCGGCGCGGCCACTGGTGGCCATCCTGGGCGGGGCGAAGGTCTCCGACAAGATCATGCTGATCGAGAACCTGCTCAACCTGGTCAACGCGTTGATTATCGGCGGCGGCATGGCTTACACGTTTCTGAAAGCGCAGGGTTTCGAGACCGGTAAGTCGCTCCTCGAAGCCGACAAAGTGGATGTGGCCAAGACCGTCCTCGCCAAAGCCAAAGAGAAAGGCGTGGACCTCCTCCTCGAGGACGACACCGTGGTTGCGGATGCGTTTGCGGAGACGGCCAAAACCAAAATTGTCGCGAAGGGCGGCATCGAGCCGGGCTGGATGGGCTTGGATATCGGCCCGAAGACCATCGAGAAGTTCTGCACGGCGATTAAGACCGCCAAGACCGTCGTTTGGAACGGTCCGGTGGGTGTGTTCGAGATGGAGCAATTCAGCAAAGGCACGCGGGCCATCGCCGAACTCTTGGCGTCGCGGCAGGATATCGTGAGCGTCATTGGCGGCGGCGACACGGCGGCGGCTGTAAATAAGTATGGCCTCGCTGATAAGATGTCCCATGTTTCGACCGGCGGCGGCGCCTCCCTCGAGATGCTCGAAGGAAAGGAACTCCCCGGCCTAGCGGCGTTAACGGATAAATGAAGCAATGAGCAATGAGCAATGAGCAATGAGCAATGAGCAACTACCCTTTTCTCGGGCGTTTGCTGCACCGGCGGCGCGCTGGGAGGTGGGTGAATGATGGACAGAAAGGTGTAGTGCCATGTCAATCACGAAAGACCGCAAGACGGAAGTCATCAAGAACTTCGGAAAACGCGAAGGCGACACCGGGTCTCCGGAGGTTCAGATCGCGCTGCTCACCGAGCGGATCAATGACCTCTCGGAGCACTTCAAGGCCCATCCCAAGGATCATGCCGGCCGGCGCGGCCTGCTGAAACTGGTGGGACGGCGGCGCAATCTTCTGAACTTTCTGCGGAACGGCAACATGGACCGCTATCGGGCAGTTGTGCAGACCCTTGGCCTACGTAAGTAGGGCTTGTCGCTGTATTAACATATATATCACTTTTATCGCTTATAGTTTGGCCACAAGTAACCCCGATTTCCACCTCGGGAAGCCGCCGAATATTTGGCCGGGCCTACGTGGAAATGCGGGCCACCCGTCTCCTCCCCCATGCCGGAGCCCCAAGGGCATCCCGATACATAGTAATACGGCTATCACCCTAAACCAATCTGAAAATTCGCCAACTTGAATTTACCGCCCTCCGTGGGCGACAATAAGCGCAAAGAAAAAAAGAAAAGACATGATTGGAACGTAGTGGGAGACGTTCCGTCACGAATGGAGAAATGCAACATGATTGAACGTCTCTCTGTGAGAGTCGGCGATACCGACCTGATCTTCGAAACCGGTCGCATCGCCAAACAGGCGCACGGCGCCATTCTAGTTACCGCCGGCGAGACCATGGTCCTATCTACGGCCTGCGCCGCCCCCGAGGCCACGGTCGGCCAGGACTTCTTCCCCCTGACCGTCGAGTATCGTGAAAAGAGTTCCTCGGCCGGGCGCATCCCCGGAAACTTCTTCCGGCGCGAGGGTCGGCCGACGGAACGGGAAGTCCTGGTCTGCCGCCTGACGGACCGGCCCATCCGGCCCTTGTTTCCGGACGGCTTCACCAATGAAGTCCAAGTTTTCTCGACGGTCTATTCTGCCGACAACGTCAACAATCCGGACGTAATGTCCCTCAACGGCGCGTCGGCCGCGCTCCACATTTCCAAGATTCCCTTGCTGAAGCCGGTTGGCGCGGTACGCGTCGGACTGTTCGATGGTGAACTCGTCGTCAATCCGAAGATGCCGGATATGGTGGAGAGCCGTTTGGACATCGTAATCGCCGGCACGAAGGACGCCATCGTTATGGTCGAGGGCGCCGCGAAAGAAGTGTCGGAAGATCTCGTCGTCCAGGCGCTCGAATTCGGTCACGGCCATATCCGGACCATTTGCGATTGCATCGAAGAATTGCGTGCCCGCGTCGGCGTCGAGAAGATGCCCTTCGCTCCGCACGTTCCGGATGCCGAGGTGGTCGCGGACGTGGGAAGCCTGGGACTGGAACGTTTACGCGAGGCGCTTACCATCGCGCACAAGCAAACCCGGGAAAGTGCCGTGGATGCCCTGAAGAAAGAAATCCACGATAAGCTCGAGCAGAAGTACGGCGAGGAGCGGTACGAGGAGCGCAGCCGCTTGATTGATCATGCGTTTGAAGATGCCCTTGGCCGCACCATGCGCGAGCAAGCTTTCAAGACCGGTCGGCGTATTGACGGTCGAGCCTTTGATGAAATTCGTCCTATCACCATCGAGGTTGGCGTGTTGCCGCGGGTGCACGGCTCCTGCCTCTTTACGCGGGGAGAAACGCAGGCGCTGGTCACGACCACGCTCGGGACCAGCCGCGACGAACAGCGGCTCGACGAACTGACCGGCGAGGATTTCAAGCGGTTCATGCTCCACTATAATTTCCCGCCTTGGTCGGTCGGCGAAGTGCGCCGCCTCGGTGGGCCCGGACGCCGCGAAGTCGGGCATGGCCGCCTCTCCGAGCGCGCGCTCGAAAAGCAAGTGCCGGTGGATGAAGACTCCGAATTCCCCTATACCATCCGCGTCGTCTCGGACATTACCGAGAGCAACGGTTCCAGTTCGATGGCGACCGTTTGCGGCGGCACGTTGAGCCTGATGGACGCGGGCGTGCCCATTAAAGCGCCGGTCGCAGGGATCGCCATGGGCCTCGTAAAGGAAGGCGACCAGGCCCTGATTCTCAGCGATATCCTCGGGGCCGAGGACTATCTTGGCGACATGGACTTCAAAGTCTGCGGCACCCGTACGGGTATCACGTCCTTCCAAATGGACATCAAGACCGAAGGCATCACGCACGATCTGATGAAACGCGCCATGGACCAGGCCCGCGTGGGTCGGCTTTTCATTCTCGATAAAATGGAATCGTGCCTGGCCGCGCCGCGCGCGGAAATCTCGCAGTACGCGCCGCGCATCTTCACGATCAAGATTGACGTGGATAAAATCCGCGAAGTCATCGGCCCCGGAGGCAAAGTGGTGCGTGAAATCCAGGCCCAGACCGGCGCGGAAATCGAGATCGAGGACGACGGTACGGTCAATGTCGCCGCCGTAGACCAGGAAGCTGCCGACGCAGCCATCAACATGATTAAGGCGATCACCGCGAACGTGGAAGTGGGCCAGGTGTACAAAGGCCCCGTGACCCGGATCATGTCCTTCGGAGCGTTCGTGAGCATCCCCGGCAATAAAGAGGGCTTGGTGCACATTTCCGAACTCGCGGCGGACCGCGTGAATGAAGTCACCGACGTGGTTAACGTCGGCGACGAAGTCAACGTCAAAGTGGTCGAGATTGACAAGATGGGCCGCATCAATCTCTCCAAGGTGCAAGCCGAGCGCGAACTGGGCCTGCTTACCGAGGAGGAAATGCAACGTCACGACGCCAAGAGCAGCCGCGACCGCGATCACGATCGGAACAACCGCGGGCGCGGAGATCGGAGCCGAGGCCGTGGCCCCAGTCGAGACGGTGCGCGGCAGGGTCGTGGTCGCGGGCCCCGTCGCGACAATTACTAAGAATGACGTGTAGGGCCGGCGCCTTGCCGGCTCTCTAACGTGTGCCGCCGCAAAACTTGTGGCGCCCCCAAACTCGTTTGGGGGCGCTCGAGAGTTTGTTCCCGAAAGTCAGATTCGCGCCAACGATGCGATGCAGAGATACCAATATGCCTCAGATTACTGCCTATACTGACGACGCCGTCCAAGTACGGACGCTCAGCAACGGGCTTACCGTGACTCTTGAAACGCTGCCGTACCTGCACTCCGCCTCGGCCGGCGTGTGGATCAAGACGGGTTCCGGCAACGAGTCTGCCGAACAGGCCGGCATTTCCCATTTCCTTGAACACCTGTTTTTCAAAGGCACCACGACGCGCAGTGCGCGGGAGCTTATGGAAGCGGTGGAAGGCGGCGGCGGGCATCTGAACGCGTTCACTTCGCGCGACCACACGTGCCTCTACGTGCGGACGCTTGATACGCATCTCGCCATCGGCCTGGAAATCCTCGCCGACATCGTCAAGAACTCCCAGTTCCCGGACCTCGAAAAGGAGCGCAATGTCGTGCTCGAAGAGATCGCTTCCATCGAGGACGTTCCGGAAGATTTCGTCCACGACCTGCTCACGTTGCGGCTCTGGCCGGACCATGCGTTCGGGCGGCCCATCACGGGCGACATCGAGACCGTGTCTCGACTTTCCCTCGACGATATCCGAACCTACTTTCGGGAATGGTACCAACCGCAGAACTTGATCATTTCCGTGGCCGGCAATTTCGAGGAGAGCGCCGTATTCGAACAGATTGCAAGCGAATTCGAATCGCTCGTTCCCGGCGACGGTTTCCGCTCCAGTGACCGGCCTCAGCCTCGGGCGGGCGTCGAACGCTGCCTCCGCGACATCGCACAGAACCATATCGGGCTCGCGTTCCCCGGACCCGATGTCAATGATCCCCGCCGCTACGCCTACGACTTGTTGAGCAGCGCGCTCGGCGGCGGGTCCACGTCACGGCTATTTGACCGCATCCGCGAAAAGGCCGGACTGGTCTACTCGATCTACTCCTTTCATTCCTGCTACTCGAAGACCGGGCTGCTCGGATTGTATTCCGCCGTTACGCCGGAGAATTTGGGCACGGCCCTGGATATGATTTACGAAGAACTGCGGAAACTTCGTGACGAGCCCCTCAGTTCCCAGGAATTGGAACTGAATCGGGAACAAATCAAAGGCGGCATGCTCATCGCCCTCGAAAGCACCTCGAATCGCATGTCGCGCATGGCCAAATCCATGCTCTATTACGGTCGCATCGTGCCCATCGAAGAGACCATCGCCGCGATTGACGCGGTTACCGCCGATGATCTGCAGACGCTGGCCCAGGAGTTATTCTGTCCGGAACGCTGTGCCGGAGTCATTCTTGGTCCCGAAACTAATGGCGATGTAACTCAAGTCCAACTATGACCGATGGTGGTGTGGTTGTTCAGATCACCCGCGAACCGGGCTGCGAAGACCTACCCCTGCCCGCCTACGAAACCGACCACGCCGCCGGAATGGATCTGCGCGCCGCCCTCCAAGAACCCCTCACGCTGACACCCGGCCAACGTACCTTGGTGCCCACTGGCCTCCGCATCGCCCTTCCGCCCGGCTACGAGGCCCAGATACGTCCTCGGAGCGGGCTCGCCATCCGCCACGGCATCGCGATGGTAAACTCTCCCGGTACCATTGACGCCGACTACCGCGGCGAAATCCGGATCATTCTTATCAATCTGGGAACAGAACCCTTCACCATCCAACGCGGTGACCGCATCGCCCAAATGGTGATCGCCCCGGTTATCCGCATTCAATGGGAATTAGTGGAAACTCTCCAGGCAACCTCGCGCGGCGACGGCGGCTTCGGCAGCACCGGAACTGGATAGGAAACGCACCGGCGGGGAGTCAACTGTCCGATCCGTCGATTTCATGCGGCCCGAGACTCACGTTCGGACTCTACCCACTCAAATCAATTCGCAATCCGTAATCTCAATGCCCCGGGTTTGGGTCAAGCTGATCGCGCTTATTCTCCACGTCCTTGAATTCTTCCGCCGTCGGGAGCGGGTCCTGCTTGGCGTTAATTACCGGCCATGCCTTCCCGTACTCCTTGTTCAGCGCGATGAAGTCTTTCCACTTGTCCGGCAGGTCTTCCTCGGGATAAATGGCATGTACCGGGCACTCGTCTACGCACGCGCCGCAGTCAATGCACTCGTCCGGGTCTATCACCAACATATTGGCGCCTTCGTGAAAACAGTCCACCGGGCAGACTGCGACGCAGTCCGTATATTTGCACTTGATGCATGGCTCGGCAACAATGTGAGACATCGTATTTCTCTCCTGTAACTAACTTCAGCCCCAAAACGCGGCTCGTACGCCGGCTACCAGTGTGCGCACGCAAACGGCGGGCAAACCTCTCTCCCTTCTATGCTTAACATTTCCCACGAACGATTGTCAAACGGCGCCCGCTCGCAGACTCGTCATCACGAATACCACGCGAGACGCATGATCGGTGCCATACGACCTACCCCTCCCGCTAAGCTGCCGAGATTGTGACCGCCCAGCATTCATCCGCCCAGAACTTTCTTGCACAACTCATTGAGCATCTTGCCGTCGGCGAGATCGCCCAATTCCTTTTTCAGTATGCCCGTCAACTTTCCCGGATGATTTACTTCCGGATGCTCCGCCACATACGCGCGCACCCGCGCTTCGAGTTCCGCCTCGGAAAGCTGCTTCGGCAGGAACTCCTCGATCACTTTCACATCGCTCTCCAAGGCCGCGACCTCGTCGGTCTTACCCAGTCCGCGGTATACCTCGATGCTCTGCTGGCGCTTCTTCAATTCCGCGCGCAACGCCGCCACCGACGCTTCCTCCGTCAAATCGCTGCTCGACTCCTTCTCCTTGAGCAACAGCGCGGCTTTCAACAAGCGCAGACACTCCAGGCGCGCATGGTTCTTCTGCTTCATCGCGTCCGTGATCCCCGCCTGAACGCGCTCTTTGATCGTCATAACGCTGCTCCTTTCGCGACGGTGTTACTGTAGTCGGCAAAGGCCGAAATTGCAAAGGAACATCTTTGCCGGACCTTTGCAATCGTTTTGCGATATCGCTTCGACCCCCATCACAGAATCGAAAAGAAATCATCGTGAGCGCGAAGGTCTTTCTCTCATCGCCGGGCGTACGGTGCCTGATACGCGTGCACACCTGCACGAAAAGTGGGGCCTCAAGTATGGGAGTACACGTCATGCAAAAAGTGAGTGAAGAACACCGTTTCGGCTTGATAACCGACCCTCGGAAACTTGTCACGTTCAGCGAGGAGCGGGGTCTATGGTATGAAACGCCGGAGGAGATTGAGCAATGGTTAGAGTGGCACAGCGGAAAAGAGGACCTCTTGTCCTGGGTGCGCCGTGCAATGGCCCGGCGTCTTACGAAGAGAGAGTACCTCTGTGTCGCGCTTCATTTCTTCCATGGCGTGTCGTACCAGCACGCGGGTCAAATGCTCGGAGTCAACCCTTCGAGCGTCTGTCGGGCCATCCGACGGTCATTGCGCAAACTGCGCGCCGCCGCCCAGAGACAGCGTATTCAACCAAGGCGATACTGCAAGCCGAGGACCGATTGATCCTTGGATTGCGGTACGCGCCGTGGCGGACTACCGCTTTCCGGAAGGAGGTTTGCCGTCAACGAGGCCGCTCCGGCAACGGATTCAACGCGCGCGCAAACCGCACCACCGTCGTTACCAGTTCTTCGATACGGCGCAGAATTTTCTCGTCCGCCACCTCGTCGCCGCGAAACGCCGAATCATTGGCGTAAACGAATCGCGGTACGATGATTGCGCGGAAATCGAGCATCAGGCTATTGGCCAAACCCATCACCGCCATGTAACTCCGGTTGCCGCCGGCGGCGCACAGGAAGCCGACGACTTTCTCGGACCAGGACGACCCCGTCAACTCGATCAGATTCTTGGCCGTCGCGCCCGCGCCGAAATTGTATACCGGGACGCCGTAGACGATCCCTTCCGCCTCCCGGATGCGCTGGGCCAGCGTCCCCACTGCCGGATGAGCATACGCGGCGCTCCCATCGCACAGCGGCAGTGAATACTCTTGCAAATCCACGTATTCCGCCTCGATGCCCGACGCCTCGAGACGCGCAAACGCCGCCCGCGCCAGACACCGACTCCGACTGTTGGGATTGAGACTGCTGCTTACCACCAGAAACGCCATGACCTGATATCGCTCGAATGCTCCACTCGGAACCTGCCAAGAAAGGTCGGCGAAAGCATGGCGAAATTATCAGCTATTTTCAACCAGCTTGTACGCAAATAGAACCTCGCAGCAAAAGGCGATCAACACGAGTGCGCGATGGAAACGTGTGCCGTCCTTGTACCGTTTCGTCGTCCAGGATATCGCAGTCTGGCACGAACAAATGGCAATGTCACCGGACAAAATCGTATCGGCACACCCCGGGATAACCTTGGCCGATGTTCACGCCGCGTTGGCCTATTATTTCGACCATACCGACGAAATTCGCCAATTTATGCGCGACGACGACACCTTCGCCGAATCCCTTCGAGGTGAGACCCCCTCTAAACTTATCAGAAAATTGGTCAGCGGCGACTAATTCTTTGCTTTGATTTCACCTTGACGAAAGTATTTACAGTGCCGTAGCCGACGCGCTGTGGTAACGGGGCTAGAGAATCAATAGCCGGCTACGCAGTAGTTACTTCTCGAAATCGGTTCGCTTTGCGTATGAATTCCAGGTTGGGCCACTGCATGCGGTCTTGAGGTAAGAGGATCTTCCCCAAGGTAGCCTTAAACTGAGGCAGTCCTGCGTCAAGATTCATTCGTTTTAGGATAGGCTCTCTCTCAGAATTGAACTTCATGGCATAGTTTTCATCGAGGTAAATTATGCCCAAATCGTAGGCGCGGTGGTAGGTCGGAGATAGCGCTATTCCATTTCTTACGTCGTCGGCACTATCCGGTGCTCGCACTGCAAATTCTCGCGGGTGGTGGCGTACCGGAGACAACAAAATCCCCGAATAACCGGATTCTTGAATGGCATCGAAAAGGGACTGCACGAGATCGCGCGGCGGTAAGGCAGGCACCTTGAAGTGGTCCTTTCTACCGGTACCCGTGTCCCCAAAGTCGTATCACTTCGCGTCGCTCTTGGGTTCCGAAATGTGACGTCGTTTTCGACCGCCATCCTGCGGCAAGCAACCATGGTCCACACTATTCCACAGGGCCGCGGGATGGAAGACACGGTACGAAGTACGCTCATTTTTCGCCAATCCAGAGCCCGGAAACAGAACAGTCTGGGTCTGTTTCCTGGCCTCCGGACTGAAGCGTGCTTGAGCGCCCTGGAGATATTCTTCTACCAGCTCGGAACAAAGCCACCTGCGTCCAAGGCGCTCAGCAACCTCCCCGGTCACGCAACTACCCGCAAAGGGGTCCAATACGAAGTCTCCCGGATCCGTCAGCAATCGAACAAAGTATTCGGGCAACTCTGCTGGAAAGCGGGCCGGATGCGGCTTCAGTTCGTGTTCGCGACAATATCGCAAATAATAGGAATTGCTTTCTGTATTGGGAATAGCAAGAAGATTGGGTGGAATCGCCGCCCCATTGTCCACGGCAAACTTCTCGCTAATGTCGTGGCCGCTGGGTCTTAGCTTGGCCCGGTATCCATTCTTCAGCAGGACTTGCATTGATTCGCTATAGGGCGCCAGGACGCGGCGGTTGTCCGCGCGAGGCCATGGTGAGGGCGACAACCACCAGATATAGTCAACCGCGTCTTTAATGCGAATTCGGCGAACCGTAACCCACTCCGCTGGTGTCGGCAACTTGGCCGGGTTCCACCAGATGAAGTCCTGGGCAAGGTGGAAACCGGCGTCTCGACAAAGCATGAGAAGGAGTTCGAAGTGATATAGACTGCGTGTTGGTTGCCCCGGGTTCCACGATCCGCCAATGTCGAGTACCAGGGAGCCGTTCGGCTTCAGGACGCGCCGAAATTGCTCGCCGAACGGCCGGAACCACTCCACGTATCGGTCTGCGTCCACATTTCCGTAGCCCTTCTTGCGGACCAACCCGAACGGTGGGCTCGTTACGATCAAGTCTACAGTGGCGTCGGCGACCTGGTTGCGCAGGAACGAAAGTGAGTCTCCCAGGTACATGCAGCCGAGCTCGGTGCTGAAATATCTTGGAAAGGGGGTCTTGCTACCAAATCCAGCCGGCTCTTCGTGAGCGAGTGCCTTCTTTCTCGTTTGGGTCATTCTATTTACCTTCCACCCAAGAATCAGCCTACCACATGCTACGGAACAACACAACGGAATGTGAACGAACTTGCGCGGACTTTGACGGGAACTCAGAGAATCGGAACGTGAGTGCGCTATCGTCCCAGTTCGGACGGCGGCGTGCGCAGCACCAGCATCCGAATCTCCGTCATTTCCTCCATCGCGAAACGGATGCCCTCTCGGCCCAGGCCGCTGTCCTTGACGCCGCCGTAGGGCATGTGGTCCACGCGCCAGGATGGTACGTCGCCGACAATCACGCCGCCCACCTCGAGCCGGTCCCAGGCCATCTGCGCTTTGTAAAGGTCCCGCGTGAAGACGCCCGCCTGCAAGCCGTACACACTGTCGTTCACGTCGGCCAAGGCGTCTTCAAACCGCTCGAACTTGGCGAGAAGCGCCACCGGACCGAAGACTTCGTCGCAGTATAGCTTTTCGTTCCGCGGGACGTTCTCGAGCAGCGTGGCTTCTACCATCACGCCCTTGCGCTTGCCGCCGCACAACACGCGTGCCCCGTGAGCTACCGCCGACCGAATCCATTTCTCCACGCGCTTCGCCTCCGATTCGTCAATCATGGGACCGATAAAGGTGTCGTCGCTCTTCGGGTCGCCCATCTTGAGTTCTCGCGTGGTCGCTACCAACCGGTCGCGGAAATCATCGTAGACGGATTCGTGTACGATGATCCGTTGCACACTGATACAACTCTGTCCGGACTGATAGAACGCGCCGAACACGATGCGGGCCGCGGCGTCGGCCAAGTCGCTGTCCGCATCCACAATGCACGCTGCGTTTCCGCCCAACTCCAAGATAACTTTCTTTTTCCCGGCTTTGGCTTTCAGCGCCCAGCCCACCTCCGGCGAACCGGTGAAACTCAAGAGCTTGAGCCGCTCGTCCGTGGTGAATAGGTCCGCGCCGTCACGACTGCAGGGCAGGATCGAAAATGCGCCTTCCGGCAGGTCGGTCTCCGCGAGCGTCTCACCGATCAGCAGCGCGCCGACCGGTGTGCGACTGGCCGGTTTCAAAACAAACGGACATCCGACCGCAATGGCGGGAGCGATCTTATGCGCGGCGAGATTCAGCGGAAAGTTGAATGGCGAAATGAACGAGCACGGGCCGATCGGCACGCGCTTCCACATGCCGCGGTAGTCGCGGGCGCGCGCGCTGATATCGAGGGGTAGCACTTCGCCGGTTATGCGCACCGATTCCTCGGCGGCGATTCGGAACGTGTCAATCAAGCGAGTCACCTCGCCGCGGCTGTCCCGGATCGGCTTCCCGGCCTCGATGCACAGCGCCATGGCCAGTTCTTCGGCCCGCTCGGTGAACCGCCGCACACAATGGTTGAGCACCGCTTGGCGTTCGTAGGCCGCCAACGCGCGCATCGGTTCTACCGCCGCCACCGCCAGGGTAATCGCCCGATCAATCACCGGCGCATCGGCCAACGCCACCCGCGTCGCCACCACGCCCGAATACTTGTCCGTCACCGCCAAATCATAATTCGGCGCGCCCGGCCGATTCCCCAGATAAAACGGATACGTGTCTTTTAACATACGCCTATGCTACCGCTTCGACCCGTGTGACGGGAAATCGCTGCCTATAAACGGGCGAAGGGCAAGGCCACCGTACCTTGGCCCAAAGGATGCTCCACGTCGCCGGGATGCACCACGTAGCCGGGGTCGGCCTCTCTCTTGACGACGCCGCGAAACGCGTGAATGCCCTCCGCCATCCGCGGGTGAGGCGTCGCAGACAGCTTCACTTCAATGGGAATCAGGCGCGCGCCCGAATCCACCACTAAGTCAATCTCGGCTCCGGCGGCCGTTCGCCAGAAATACACATCCGGCTGGTCGCCTTGGTGAACCAGCGAGCGCACCACTTCCGCGACGACAGCAGTTTCCAGGATAGCGCCGCTCATTGGCCCTGACCGCGCATGCTCGACGTCCCGCAGGCCGACCAGGTAGCAGAGCGCGCCGACGTCGGAGAAGTAGATTTTCGGAGATTTTACCAGCCGCTTGCCGATATTCGCGAAATAGGGGCGCAACACCATGACTTGGTATGTTGCTTCCAGTAGGGATAGCCAGGCTTTGGCCGTATTGACCGCCACGCCCAGGTCCCGCGCCAAATCGGCCAAATTCAACAACTGCGCGCTGCGCGCCGCCAGCATCCGCAGGAACGCCTGGAATTGCGACAGGTCGCCCACGTTTCGCACGGTGCGGATGTCCCGCTCCAAATAGGTCTGAATATAGCTGGCATGCCAGAGCGCCACATCTCGGCCTGGCTGGGCCACGAGTTCCGGGTATCCCCCGCGCAGAAAACTATTCCAAAGTTGTTCATAGCTCAACGTCGGCCTCGCCGGACGACGTTTGGCCTGCCACGGTAACGGCTGTCGTGGATACCCCAGACACTCCCGATAGCTGAGCGGCAGCAACTTCAGGATGGCTGCGCGCCCGGCCAACGTTTCGGTGACGTTTTGCGGCAGCACGAGATTCTGCGAGCCGCTCAGGACATACTGCCCCGACCGCGTTCGGTCGGCATCTACTCGCTCTTTGACATAAGGCAACAAATTCGGGGCATAGTGCGCTTCATCCAAGATCACCGGCGGGCGATGCAATTCCAGAAATCCGCGCGGGTCTTCTTCCGCCGCCGCGCGCACATCCGGCGTCTCCAGCGATACGTAGTCGAACCGCTTCCCCAATTGGTGCTTGAGAAGAGTGGTCTTTCCCGACTGCCGGGGACCCGTGAGCACCACCACCGGAAACTCGCGCACCGCTCGGGCCAGC
>JACQVH010000234.1 GCA_016209895.1 Candidatus Hydrogenedentota bacterium
CTCAAGGAGTTGATCGCGCAATTGGACGTGCCGTTGCGCCAGGTGCACGTGGAAGCAATCATCATGCAGGTCGTATTGAACGATGCGTTCTCGTTGGGCGTGGAGACCACGGGTCTGACCGCCAACGACGCGTTCGCATTGAACAACGTGGTTGGTTTGGCCAACATTCTGGCCTCGGGTCCCCTGGCGGCCGCGGGCAACGGTATCACCGCGGGTATACTTGACGGGACCACTCAGATCACGCTGCCGGGGGCGGCCGGCGGCGCGCCCGTCGTACAGGAAATTCCCAATGTTCCGTTGTTGATCCAAGCGTTGGAAAGCATGACCGACCTCGAGGTGCTGTCTCAGCCGAGTTTGACGACGGTGGACAACACCGAGGCGAATTTCGTGGAAGGTTCGAACGTGCCGTTTCCGGTGGGTCAGTCCCGGTCCATTGATCAATCAACGGTGATCGGCGGCATTTTCAACAACCGGATTGACCGTGAAGACGTGGGTATTAAAATGGACGTAAAGCCCCAGATTACCGAAGGGGATTACGTCAACATGGAATTGAAAGTAAACGTGTCGCAAGTGGCGCAAAGCCCGGCGGGAATTGATCCCAACGTTTTGGGTCCGACCTTTGCCAAGTCCGAGATCAACAACAATATGGTGATCAAGGACGGCGGCTTGGGCGTGATGGGCGGGCTCATGAGCGAGACTACGGACCGCTCGATACACCAGCCGCCGATTTTCGGCGACATTCCGATGCTGGGCTGGCTGTTCCGCCGGAAATCCGACACACGGAACAAGCGCAACCTGGTCGTCCTGATTAGTCCGCACGTCGTTAAAGAGAGCGGCGACATGGACCGCATGACACAGTTCCGCGTGGATGAGTTCGTGCAGGCGAATCTGGACGTGCTTTTCGAGAAGGGGTTTATTCGGAAGATCAAGCGCCGGCACGAGCGACGCGACGATTTCCATCCCACCGCGGCGAAGGCGCAACAGGTCCTCGAGGGACAAGGCTACGGGCGCGGTGATCTTAAGAGGTGAGTTATGAGCCGGAAACTAACGGCGCGGCTCGGTGAGATTCTGGTGAGCCAGGGCCACGCCCACGCCGAGCAAGTTGACGAGGCGCTGGAGCTGCAGAAAGTCCATCCCAAACGGATCGGCGAACTGCTGATTGACCTCGGCTACAACGACGAAGACCACGTTCTCGAGGCGCTTGCCGAACAGTTCCAGATGACTTTCGAGCGCGACCTCCGGAGCCAAGTAGACTCGGCGCTGACGACCAAGGTCCCCATCAATTTCATTCGCGAATACTACATGGTGCCGTTTCGACAGAACGGCGCGGCCTTTTACGTGGCCATCAACGACCCGGTGAACCTGCTGCCGCTGGACGACCTTCGGCTGCTGCTCGGCGGCGCGGTCATACCCGTCATATGCCGGAAGGCGGACATTCAGCGGGTGATTGACAGCTATTTCGATCAGCAGGGGCAGAACGCAGCGGACATGATCGAGGGGATCGTGCTGGCCGAGGACGACGAGAACGGCGTGCAAGACCTCGACATAGCGGAATCCCATCGGGACCTGCTGGACCTCGCCAACGAGGCCCCGATCATTAAGTTGATTAACCTGCTGATTTCGGGTGCGGTGAAGGAGCGCGCTTCGGACATTCACGTGGAGCCCTTCGAGCGGGAAGTGCGCGTCCGGTACCGTATTGACGGGGTGCTGTACGAGAAGTTTACGATTCCCAAATCGCAGCAAGGTGCGATCACGTCCCGCATCAAGATCATGGCCAGTCTCAACATCGCCGAGCATCGGCTGCCGCAAGACGGGCGCATCAAAATCCGCTTGAGCGGTAAAGAGATTGACATCCGGGTGTCGGTAATCCCCACGTCGTACGGCGAGCGGGTGGTGATGCGTATTCTCGAAAAGGGAACGTTCCTGCTCAGTCTTGAGCAACTGGGTATGGACCGCCGAGATTTCGAGCTGGTGGACAAGCTGATCCAAAGTTCGCACGGGATTATCCTGGTCACCGGCCCCACGGGGTCCGGCAAGTCCACCACTTTGTACGGGGCGTTGCAGCGCGTCAATTCGCCGGAAAAGAACATCATAACGGTCGAGGACCCGATTGAATACCAGATGGCGGGGATTGGGCAAATTCAGGTGCGTCCGAAGATCGGTTTGACCTTTGCCATGGGTTTGCGCAGCATCCTGCGCCAAGACCCGGACATTGTGCTGGTGGGCGAGATTCGTGACCAGGAGACGGCCGAAATGGCCATCCAGGCGTCGCTCACGGGGCACCTGGTATTCTCCACGCTCCATACTAATGACAGCGCGGGCGCAATCACGCGGCTGGTAAATATGGGTATTGAGCCTTTCCTCGTAAGTTCTTCGACCATTGCCATCCTGGCGCAGCGCCTGGTCCGGAATATCTGCGAGCATTGTAAAGAGGCCTACGTGCCGGAACCGGACAGTCTGATCGAACTGGGTGTACATCAGGATGAAGTGCTGGGTACGGAAGTATATCGCGGCCGCGGCTGCGAGCATTGCCAGAATCGGGGCTACCACGGGCGGACCGGCATCTTCGAACTGTTGGTGATGTCGCCGCACATCCAGGACCTGACCCTCAAGGGCGTGGATTCGAACATCATCAAGCGGGAAGCACGGAAGCAGGGCATGCGAACCCTGCGGGAGGACGGCGCGAACAAAGTAATGCAGGGCGTTTCCACGATCGAGGAAGTCTTGCGCGTCACACGCGACGAACTTGTCGAAGAAACCACGGGACTTAGCGATGGCGGTCTATGAATATCAGGCAATCGCCAAGACCGGCAAGTCGGTCCGCGGCGTAATTGACGCCGATTCGCCCGTGGCGGCGCGGCGGCTCCTGCGCGAACAGGAACTCCTTCCTACCAACGTGGTGGCGACGTTCACGAAAGAGCGCGTCATGATCGATCACCGGAGCGTGGGCCGCGTCGGCACCCGGGACGTCGCGCTCTTCACGCGGCAACTCGCCGTGCTGCTTCAGGCGGGCATGGCGCTGGTCGAGGCCTTGACCGCCGTGATCGAGCAAACGTCCAACACCCGGCTCAAGAAGACCGCCTACGATATCCGAGGCAAGGTGAATGAAGGCGTCGGCTTGGGCGACGCGATGGCCGGACACCCGCGAATATTTACGGAACTGTACGTCAATATGGTACGCGCCGGCGAATCGAGCGGCGCACTCGAACAGGTACTGCTACGGCTCGCCGACATTTTGGAGCGGCAGGCCAAACTCAAGCAGCGCATTCTATCCGTAATGCTGTATCCGATGGTCATGGCCACGTTCGGGTTCGGCATCATTATCTTCTTGATGACCTTCGTGGTGCCGAAAATCACGAACTTGTTCATACAGCAAAAGCAAGAACTTCCGGCCATGACGGAAGCGCTGATCGGAATGTCCAATTTTGTCAAAGGCTACTGGTGGATCGTAGTCATTGTCGTGGCGGCGCTGATGATCGGATGGCGCGCGTGGGTGCGACGACCGGAAGGACGCCGACAGTGGGACCGGTTCAAGTTGCGGCTGCCGCAGCTTGGGCCGCTGTACATGAAGATTATCTGTGCGCGGATGTCGCGCACGCTCGGTACCATGCTCCAAAGTGGATTGAACATGATGACGGCGTTGGACGTGGTCAAGTCGGTGGTTCAGAACCGTATCGTGGAAGACGTGATGGACGACGTCAAGGCGGGCGTTCGCCGGGGAAAAGACTTGGCCATGCCGCTGAAAGAAACGGCGATGTTTCCCCCGATGTTGATCCACATGGTGGAGCTGGGCCAACGGAGCGGAGAGTTGGAGAACATGCTGTTGAAAGTCGCGGACACGTACGAGGACGACGTGCAGATGACGATTGACACGGTGGTGGGCCTGTTGGAGCCGATCATCATCGTCGTCATGGGCTGTTTTGTAGGTTTCCTGGTGGTCTCGATTTTGCTCCCCATCATGCAGATGACCCGGAGCATCGGCCATTAGAAGGGAGGTCTAGGGTATGAATGAACGAGCACAACGTAACGAGTCTAGGAGCGGTTTTACCCTGATCGAGTTGATGGTGGTGATTGCGATCTTGGGCGTGTTGGCCGCGATCGTCACGATTAACTTGATGGGCGCCTCAGAGGAGGGCAACGTGGCCGCCGCAAAAGCGCAGATTTCGAATTTCAAGACCGCGCTTATGCAGTACAAACTCAAATACAAGAAATTCCCGTCATCCAGCGAGGGATTGCAAGCGCTGATTAGCGCGAAGATGCTCGATGCGGTCGCCGTACCCAAAGACCCTTGGGGCAATGACTACGTCTATCACTCACCGGGCGCGCAGGGTAATGATTATGAAATCATTTCCTTAGGCAAGGACGGCGCGCAAGGGGGAGCGGAGTACGACGCCGACATTGTGAGTTGGAACCTACAAGGAGCCTCCCAGAGTTAGACCTGCGGGTTTTATCTGTCATTTGCCTGCGGTATTTGAGGAGCCGATATTGCCGAATATCAAACGTATGCGCCACGGCTTCACCCTGATCGAACTTATGGTCGTGATCGGCCTTGCGGCGGTGATCATGGCCGTGGTGGTCCCGAATCTGGTGCCCATGATCGCCTTCGGCGATCTCGAAGGATCCGCGCGGCACTTGGCGGGCTTCGGACGCGGGGCGATGGCGCATTGCACCCTGATGCGGGAGCGGTTCACGATACGGTTGGATTTGGACAACGACGAATACTGGGCGGTCCGTTGGCCGGCCGAAACCGACTTGGGTTTTTCCAAGGACGAGGACGGCGAGAAGGATGCGGGCGGCGACGAGCCGATGTCTCTTTTCGGCGCGAGCGACAACCGTTCCGGGGAAGAACTGATGGCCCAGCAGGCCGAACTCATGCAGGAGCGTGTCGAGCGGTTCGCTCGGGCGGCGACGATGTCGCGCGCCAAACGCGTTCAGGGCCAGAGTATTCTGGACGGGATTGATCCCTTGTTCGAGAAGGAATTCCGCCTCGAAGACGAGGAAAAGGATTTTGAAGAAGTCAAAGACGCTTTGCTCGAGCGCACCCGGTTGCCGGAAGGGGTCCACTTGGAATCGGTCCAGATCAGTGGACAAGACCACGTCAAAGGCATCGCGGAAATCGAGATATGGCCGACCGGCCTCGAAGAACCGGTCTCGTTCGTTTTGAGCAGCGACGCGGGCGATTACTATACCGTCAAATGGGACGCGATTACCGGCGGCGCGTACGCGACGACCGGCAAGGAGGGCGCACCGTGAACACCGGCATCGCCCGCAGTGGTTTTACGCTCATGGAAATCATGGTGGCCCTCGCGATCCTCGGCGGCGCGCTGATCGTGATACTCAACACACACTACGCCGCGCTGCGGGCCTCCGACCAGACCCGCGATTTGGTGGTCGAGCGGAACTTGTTGGAACGCGCGCTGGGCCAGGCGGAGGTGGACGTGCTCGCCGGGAACCTTACCGGCGACGGAGATTTCGGCAAACGGTTCGAGTCTTACCGTTACCGCTATGATGCCCAGCCCATGGGCGAAGAAGAAGGGATCGGACTCTATAGCGTCGTAGTGGTGCTCGAAGGGCCGGCGGAGCCACAAGAAATGTCGTTCCTGGTCTTTAACACGCGCCGGGAGACCGGGTCTGGCGGTGTGACCGGCTCGCGAACCTCGAGCTCCTCGAGTTCGCGCAGCGCCACCGGTGGGAGTTCGTCCGGCCGATGAGTACCCGCGGGTTCACGCTTATCGAGTTGCTGTTTGCGATCGCGCTTCTTTCGATTGTGTGCTGGGTCGTCTTCGAAAGTTTCACGGCCGTCACCAGTTCCATCGAAGGGACGCAGGCAACCACCGAGGAGCTTCGACTCCGCCAGTTCCTCGCGCGCAATATTTCCACAAACTTTGCCAGCGCCCACAGCTCGTCTACTTACGAAGACGACACCTTCAGCTTTGTGGGTTCGGACGGTGAAGACACGGAAGGACCCAACGACGCGATCCGGTTTTGCTCGTCCGCGCCGCTTCTAGGGGGGATGGGCCTGCCGGGAGATATCAAGGAAGTGCGGTACGAGATCGCGGGCGGCGGTTTGTCGGCTCCCGAATCGGAGGGAGATACCGACGAGAGGGTTTCGCGAACCTTGGTGGCCACGGAAACGCCGTTGATGGGCGGTAACGTCCAGGAATTGGAAGGTGACACGGGAAACTTCGTGCCCGACTCCAGCTACGAGTCGCCCAGTTGGGAAGTGCCGATTCGTTCGCTGGATATTCAGTATTTCGACGGCGAGGAATGGGTGGACGAATGGGATTCAAAAGAACTGGGTCGGCTGCCTTGGTGCGTGGATATTAAGATTAACTTTGCTAAGACCGAGTCCCAACTGGAACAAGAAGAGGAAGATGGTATAGACCCTGAGGAGAACCCCGATTTCGAGATGGTCGTACCGCTACCGCTCGGCTTGGGGGTGATTGAGGACCTCCGGCAGATCCCGCTCGAGGGCATGGAACAACCCACCGGCGCGGCGAGTCAGACGCAAGCAACGAGTCCCGGCGCGACCACGGGCACGAGTGCTACGTCCGGTTCTAAATCACCGGCCAGCGGCTCGCGGGCCCGTCCCGGCGCGAGGAATCAATGAACCGTACGACGCCGAAATGCTCGAATGAGTCCGGCGTGGCCCTAATGTTGGCCCTGCTTTTTGTCGTTCTCCTCACGATTCTTATCGTAGACTTCACGTACGAGGTCCAAGTGGAAGCTGACTTGGCCGGCGCGAACCTCGAGGATTTGGAAGCGTACGTGGCCGCCAAGTCCGCAGTGGCCAGCGGTTTCTCCCTGCTGGAAGTGGACCTGATGGAATCGGAGGCCGAAAGCACCGTACGCGGCGCGGTGAGTAGGGCGACGGGGGCCAGCACGCGCGCGTCGCAGTCCGGTCCGGCCCGTACCTCGACGAACCAGCAGGGCGCGCAAGAGGAAGAGCAGTACGACAGTTTAATGGACACTTGGGCGATGGGAGTGCCATATCAGCCCATCAATGACGCGGCGATGCAGTGTGCGATTGACGACGAATATGGGAAGATCAATCTGGCCGCATTGCTCTCCGGACAGGTTGGTTCCAGCCCGTCCTATGAGACTGGGACGCAGAACCAGTCCGGCCAGACCGCGACGGGCAGCCAAGCGACGAAACCAAAGGCCACGACCCAGGCGACCCAGGCCACGCAAGCGCGTGGGTCCGGCGATGACGAGCAGTTGGGCGAAGATACGCAACAGGAGAATGCCGCTCTGGCCGACGCGCTGCGGGCGCTGTTCAATGCCCGCGGCGCCGAAGAGGACCCGGTGGACGCGATCCTGGACTGGATTGATACGGACGACGAGCCGCGCGCGAGCGGGGCCGAATCGGAGTATTATTCGGCACTCGACGTACCTTACGGGTGCAAGAACGGGTCGCTCGACTCGGTCGAGGAACTGCTGCTGGTCAAAGGGATTACGCTGGAGTTATTCTTTGGGAATCCCGATGAAGAGCAACTTCCCCTTACGGAACTGTTGACGGTGCGTGGGCATCCGCAAGGCAAGATCAACGTCAATACCGCCGAACGCGAGGTGCTCGAGGCGCTGGGTGAGGTGTTGAATGAATCGGGGTTCGCCAACGTGGTTTTGGAGGAACGAGAGAAGGACCCGTTCACGACGCAACAGGACCTGGAATCGCGCGGCGTGATTACGCAGCAGCCAAGCAGTGGTACTAACGTCAAGCCGAAGGCGAGCCAGAAGCCAAACCCGACACCCCAGGGTCAAACGGTGGCGCAACAAGCGACTCCGAAGAGTTTATTGACCGTGTCGAGCCGTGTATTCCGTATTTACGGAGACGGGGTCTGCGGAAGAGTGAATGTGCGGATTGAAGCCTACGCGTGGCGGAATCCGGCCGACGCGGAAGAAGCTTTCCGCATACTGGATTGGAAAGTGATTCGATGAAGATAAACACGACGGTCGGGGCCGTGGAGATTGCCGGTGATGAGGTGCGTCTGGCGGTGGTGAAGACTTCTGGTCGCCTGCCCACGGTCCTGGAATTACACACCGGCCACGCGACGTATCCCAGCGTCGCCGAGCGTCCTGCGGCGTTGACGGGAGTCGTCCAGAGTCTCATCCGCGAGGTCAAGGCCAAAGCCACTGCGTACGTGCTGTGCGTATCCGGACAGTGGTGTTTCGCACGCCAAATCAGCATTCCACTGCGGGGACGCCGCGTCGGCCCCGCGGTGCGCTATCAACTTGAGCCGTTTCTGGCTTTCCCCATCGAGGAACTGGCAGTAGATTACTCGGTCATTCGCGAGGTGAACGGCAGCACCGAAGTACTCGCCGTGGGAATGCGTAAGGCGCTTGTGGAAGAACAACTGGCGTTTTTGCAGGAAGCAGGTCTCGACCCGGAGGGGATAGACTTGGATGTGGCCGGTCTCACGACGCTGTGGCGAGCTGGACAACGTGATGCCACCGGTCTCCAAGCAGTCCTGCACGTACGTGAGGGCGGCTCGATTCTGGCGGTGGTTTCCGGGAAGACGCTGGCCTTCTTCCGTCCCCTCGGCGTCACTGACGTTTCCTTTCATCAAGACGTGCCCGGCGTGATTCGCGAAGTGCAGAACTCGCTGCGGGCCTTCCAGGCTACCTGGAAAGCCGAGAGTACGATGACCGGTTTGACGGTGACCGGCGTCGGCCTCACGGAGGAGGAGCGGGGCCAGTTCGACGAAGTGCTTCAGATTCCGGTCAAGGCCGTGGCGCTGGTGGGCCAATTGAAAGGACCGGGCCTCGAAGCCATCGCCGCCGAACCGGTATCCGGTCTCACGGACGAGTCCGCATCCCAGGCCGCGGGTGCCGGGGCCGAGGAAATGGCTCAGGCCGCCATCCCCTTTGAGGAGGCGGCAGCTTCGAGCCAGGGCGAATCTTCCGCTTCCACGCTCCACGATGACAAGGAACGTTGGGGTGCCGTGATTGGAGTTGCGCTCGGCGCGGCGGGCGGCGGGATGGCGTTCAATCTGCGTAAAGACGATCTGCAACCCGTCGGTCAATGGCGCGGAGTCATCCGGCACGCGGTCTTTTCCGTGTCGCTCGCCGTACTGGCGCTTTTGGGTTATATCGGCTATTGCTACGTGGACTACCGGCGAAACGTCGCCGAAACCGAGCGTATCGGAGGGGAGATAGTTAGAATCCTGAAAGAAACTTTTCCCAATTCCGAGGCCGCGCAACCGGGGTCTGCCGCCAGTACCGGCGGTCTATTGGCGTACGACGCCATGGACCAAGAAAGGAACAAGCTCAGAGAGGCGGACGACACTGTGTCACTGGAAATCTTCAGCGAACCCACGCTGCTCGACGTGCTCACCGAAATCAATGACCGGCTGTCCAGTGACGTGGTAACGATTTCCGACATCCGGATCAAGGGTGGGCGGAGCGCGCAAATCACGATTGGCGGTGAAATCAAGAGCCCGGACCAATTCACACAAGCTTTCGCGAACCTCAAGACTTCGGAACTGTTTACGGTGAGTGACGAGGATTTGACCCGAAACAGCGAGGGAGGCCGTGACCGGTTTACGATCACCGCTTACCGCAGACCGGCGGGTGACAGCAGTAGATAGTGCATCAGGAGTGACCATGCCGAAAATGAATTTGCAGCCGCGCGAGCGAATGACATTGATCATCGGGGCGGTGGCGATTTTTTTGATGATTGTGTATTGGGGAGCGCAGACGCCGTTGCGCAAATACCGTAAGTCCGAAACGGACCTAGTGCAGGCCCGGAGCAATCTGGCCGACGCACAGCAGTGGCAGATGGAAGCTACTGAGGCCCGCAGCGGCCGCGAGCAACTGCAAAAGTGGGCCCGGGACCGCGGCACCGGCTTCGATTTATACACGTTCCTGAACACGGCGGTACGCGATCTTAAACTTGGGGAACGAGCAAAATTTCAGACCCTGAAGACCGCCGGCGAGGCGCGAGAGCTGGCCAAAGTTCGTATCACGCTCAACGGGGTCAACATGAATGAGTTGGTGGACCTTCTCCACAGAATCTACTCGAGCAATAATCTCATCGCGCTGGACAGCATGGACCATCTAAGACCCGCGCAGGACAACAAGGGTCTCGACTGTCAAGCCACATTCATTTCGCCAAAAATCGGCTAGGTCGGTAACGACCTGGAGTTGTCCCACCTGGTAGTCGCTGCACTTGGCGACGGGAAAGTACTTGACTTTCTCTGAATTCTGGGCAAGAATGACCGGCTGGAGGGTACCGCCAGACGGACGAAATCAGGAGGGCGGGACTTCTGTTATTTTTTCGTGGCCGAAGTTTACGCGGAGGGGCCGTTGGGACGAGAAGTGTGGGTTATCGGGTTACGGTAAATTATTTACAAAATGCTCTCTAACTATAGAGATTTCAATGATATCTCTTAGTTTTCACATTGACAATCGGTTACTTATCTGGTAAATTTAATACGGCTGAAATGAGGGGTAGGGACCGTGGCACAACAAACGTATAGCCTTTTCGGCCAGAAGCTGGTCGAGGGCGGGATCATCTCACAGCAACAACTCGACGAAGCCATTCACAAACAACAGACCAGCATGAGTCACCGGCGGCTCGGTGAAATCCTGGTCCGACTCGGCTACATCAGCAAGAGCCATATCACGGAAGGGCTGGCAGAACAGCTCGGGATTCCCATCGTTAATCTGTCCGACCGTGAAATCCCCGAACGCATCCGCAACTTAGTAGATACTACCATCGCCCAGGTGTATCGCGTCATTCCCATCGCCGAAGAAGGCGCCAAACTGGTCGTAGCCACCGCCGATCCGACGAATATTAACCTTTTGGACAACCTGGGGCGTTTGCTGGAACGTCCGGTAGAGGCCTATCTCGCGACGCCGGAGCAGATTAGCATCGCGTTGAGCAAGTACTATGGCTTGGCGGACACGACGGTGGAATCCATGTTGTCTACCGTGAGCAGTGCCAGCACCTTGAGTACGCTGAGCACGATGTCCAACCTGAGTTCGATGAGTTCGATGGGGTCGGCGCGGAGCAGCCTGAGCAGCATGTCCAGCGCGACCGACCTGAGCATGAGCAGTATCAGCGTAGACAGCGTAGACTTTGATGCGGACACGACTTCGCCGGCCGGCACGCCGGTCGAAGAGGACGACAGCGACAGTCCGGTGGTGCGCTACGTACACAACCTTATTCTGGATGCATTCCGGCTGCGGGCAAGCGACATTCACGTCGAGCCGGCCAAGTTTGATCTCAAGGTGCGTTACCGCATAGACGGCGTGCTGCACCTGATGCCGCGCCCGCCCAAGCGCGCACAGCCTTCCATTATTTCACGATTGAAACTCATGGCGGGGATGGACATCGCCGAACGGCGCGTGCCGCAGGACGGCCGCATCAAGCTGAACCTGATGGGTAAGGTCGTGGACTTGCGCGTCAGCGCCCTGCCTTCGGTTTACGGCGAGAGCGTGGTCATGCGTATCTTGGACAAGAGCGGACTGATGCTCGGCCTCGGTCAGTTGGGCTTCTGCGCGGAAGACCAGAAGAGCTGGGAAGACTTGCTGAAACAGGGCACGGGCGTGATCCTGGTGACGGGCCCGACGGGTTCGGGCAAAACGACAACGCTATACGCTTCGCTCCACAAACTCAACCAGCCGAACATTAAGCTCGTGACGGTGGAAGACCCGGTCGAGTATCAGTTGAACGGCATCAACCAGGTTCAGATCAATCACGAGATCGGGTGGGACTTCGCGCGCGCGTTACGGGCGATCTTCCGCCAAGACCCGGACATCGTAATGGTCGGCGAAATCCGCGACTTCGAGACGGCCGAGATCGCTATCAAGGCGGCATTGACCGGTCACATGGTATTCACCACGTTACATACCAATGATACCGCGAGCGCGTTCATTCGCTTGGTGGATATCGGCTTGAAACCATTCCTGGTCGCCTCGGGCGTTCGCGCCGTGTTGGCGCAGCGCTTGGTACGCACCATCTGTACGACCTGCAAGGAGGCGTACACTCCGGCAGAATCCGAGATGGAGCGTCTCGGCTTGCCGGTGGACCTGAGCAAAGTCGAGCTGTTCCACGGTAAGGGCTGCGAGAACTGCAACCACACTGGCTATCAGGGACGTTTAGGCGTGTATGAGATGTTTCTTACCAACGACGAGAGCCGTAACATGATTATGCAAGGCGCCTCGGCGCGGGCGTTGCGCAAGGTGGCTCGCCTCGCCGGCATGGTTACGATGCGCGAAGACGCCTGGCGCAAAGTGGTGGCCGGAATCACCACGGTGGAGGAAGTCAACCGAATGACCATGCACGACGAGCCGCTGCATCGGGCGGCCGCGCTCGAACCGGCGCCGGTATTATAAGGAGAATTCACGAATGGCGTATGAGATGGTGAGTTTGATCCGCATGCTCATTGACCGGGACGGGTCGGACTTGCACTTGGCCGTCGAAAACCCGCCGGTGGGACGGGTGCACGGACACTTACAGTACTTCGGGGAAAACCCGATGACTCCGGAAGATACCGAGCGGCTCATGAAGAGTATCGCGTCGGTGGACAACCAGCAGGAATTGCAGGAAGTCGGCGGGTCGGACTTTGGATTCGCATTTGAAGACGTGGCGCGGTTTCGCGTGGCCATTTTCAAGCAGAAGGGCTGTGTAGGCCTGGTGCTCCGACTGATTCCCAAGAAGATTATGACCTTCGAGGAGATCGGGTTGCCGACCAGCGTCAAACAGGTAATTCAGCAGCCCCGGGGTTTGATCCTGGTAACCGGCCCCACCGGTTCGGGCAAGACCACGACGCTGGCCACCATGTTGGA
>JACQVH010000207.1 GCA_016209895.1 Candidatus Hydrogenedentota bacterium
CCTTCGGCTCGCTCGCGATCAGCCGCATCGGGGCGGCGGCGTGAACGCCGCCCCGTTAGGCGGCCAGACTTACTACGAACAGGAGGCGATATGCCGCGCGCATCCGAAGTCAGGCCCGGCAAGTGGACCAACCTTCGTGTGCTCTTCGACAACGGCGTGTGCTCAGTTGTGTCCGGGGCCTATGAGGGTAATCCGGCCGTTGGTGAACGATGGAACGGGGAAGGCGGCGGTTTGGGGTTCCCGAACCAAGCGGGGAACCAAGTGTGGCACGTCGTTCCCGACTTCCTTATTACCCCGGTTCTGCACGGGTTGCTTGACGAATTAGCCAGACACCCTGGCGCTGAGGCTCGTGCGCAGGCAGCGGAGATCCTCCGGGAACTCGAAACCTGGGCGCGCGGTTAACTCCGGTTCCGGCCCTCCGGTTGCGCCCCCCCGACCATTGGCGTATCCGCCGCCGCCGTCCGTCGCATTGAGGAGGTGCACAGGCAATGGCTTGGCGCGTGATCCTTCGTTTTTCGCTAAACCGCGACACGAACTCCGCCCTGCGAAACGCGATCGCCGCGGAACTGACCGATCGTGGATTCCGACGGACCAAAACCGGTACATGGGAGTCGGATGATCTTGACACTCCGAATCTCGCGCTACGTGCCATTCGGGAAGTCACCCGCCGGATCGCGAACCCCAGGGGCTTCGTTGGGAACCATTCGCGTGTCATCCTCGACCATCTTTGGGTCTACTGTGACCAACCACGCCGGAGAGCCCGTGTTGCTGAATAGTGCCGCCCAACTCGTCGGTGCAGGGGACCGGACGCTCGCGATGCTCGCCTCCGGCCGCTGACCGTTGGCGAACGTCGTAGACGCCTGAGATTAGCGTATGACAGCAGCAGCAGACGACCGACCAACGTGCTTCTTGAGCTACTCGTGGGATAGTGAGTCGCACAAGGAATGGGTGCGCGAACTGGCCAATCGGCTGACTCACTACGGCATCATCACGCTCCTTGACCAGTACGATTTACATCCGGGCAAGGACGTGCTGGCGTTCATGGAGCGAAGCATAGCCGAGTCACACTACGTACTGCTTATTTGCACACCCCGGTTCAAGGAGAAGTCGAAGCTTCGTGCTGGAGGCGTGGGATGGGAAGGCACAATCGTGACGGGCGAAATGTTTCACGGCGTAGCGTCCGAAAGCAAATTCGTTCCGATATTGCGCGCAGGTCTGCCGGCCGATGCCTTGCCTCCGTATCTTGCAACGAAGTACTACATCGACTTCAGCGAGTCGGCGGATGCATCCAGTGCATTGGATCAGCTTGTCCGGCACATCTACCAGTCGCCGAAGCACAAGAAGCCAGCACTCGGCGCGAAACCAAATCTCGAGATTGGTGAGAAGATAGAGTGGGCCGAACATCCCGCTCCACCAAGGCCTACCCGGCGACCAAAGCGGCAGAGGCGCTCTGATCGCGATCGAGCGAGAGTCTTTCTGAACTGTCCATTCGATAAATCGTATTCGCGCCTCTTGGAAGCTCTGGTATTCACTGTGATCCAATCAGGCTTTCTGCCGCGCTCAGTATTGGAAGCCGTCGGCAGCGACCGATTGCGACTGCAGCGGGTTTTCGCGGTGATGGCCGGCTGCAAGTACGGTATTCACGATTTGTCGGGTACGCACGCCGGCAGAGCTGCAGGCCTGGGCCTCAATATTCCTTTTGAGCTCGGAGTGTTCCACGGTCTTCAACGATTTGGGTCAAGCGGCGCTCAGCGCCGTTCTCTCGTTCTGGCGGCGAATCCATACGACTTGGCGCGGAATCTCTCCGATCTCGCCGGAATGGACGTCCGCAGCCACCGTGGTGATCCGGCCAAGATGATTACGCAAGTGCGTGACTGGTTGGTGGCTGCTTCCGGTCGCGGCGACATCCCGTCGCCGACGGAGATACGGAGGCAATATCGCCAGTTTCGGTCCATTCTCCCGACGGTTCGCAGAGGGTTGCGGCTAGCTCAGGATCAACAGATTCCATTTATCCTCAAAAATGCGTTATTGGGTCCGATTTGAGTCGTGCTCCGAGGGAGGTCATCGTGGCCTCCATGACAAAATCACGGAATCTTCACCGGCCGAAGCTTGCTGATCTTGCCCAGGGCGTGTCGAAAGGCTGACTCGAAGTGATACCCGCGGGGCAGGTTCAAGCGATACCGGTTCTTCGATTTGACCAACCGTCCGGGAATCACCAGGAGTTCCCTGCGGACGGTCTTGAGCGTCTTCACGCGGTACGCAGGTGGCAAGCACAGCCGCTTGAAGTAGTGGACGAGATCGAAGGCAAAGAGCAGAAGCTGGAAGAAGGCCACGTTGGGCAGCCCCTCCGCCGTGGGGATGTGGGCCAAGGGAGAGTCGTAGAGCAATTCGCGGATGTGCTGCTCGATCCGTGCCCGCTGAGCGTAGAACCGCCAGACCCGCCAGGGGTGGGTCCGCAGGTTGGTCACCAGGACATGGTACGCGTACTTCGTGTCCGTGAAGAGGGTCAACTGCTTCGCCTCGAC
>JACQVH010000205.1 GCA_016209895.1 Candidatus Hydrogenedentota bacterium
CGCCACCGACGCTGCCAACGTCTTCGGCCGCGCCGCCATCAACCACACATTCATCAGGGCTGATCCAACATCCCCGTAGATCCGCTGTCAGGGATACCGCGGAAACTTCGAAAAATCCGGTGGTCGTTTCTCGTTGAAGGCATTGCGGCCTTCCTGACCCTCGGCGGTCATGTAGAAGAGCATGGTCGCGTTGCCCGCAAGTTCCTGGAGTCCGGCTTGGCCGTCGCAGTCTGCATTCAACGCGGCTTTCAAGCATCGCAATGCCGTCGGCGAATTCGCCAGGATTTCCCGGCACCATTGCACCGTCTCGTCTTCCAACTTCTCATACGGAACGACCGTGTTAACCAGGCCCATGGCGAGCGCCTGTTGGGCGTCATACTTCCGGCATAGGAACCAGATTTCCCGCGCCTTCTTCTGGCCGACCACGCGCGCCAGGTAACTTGCGCCGTAGCCGCCGTCGAAGGAGCCGACCTTGGGGCCGGTCTGGCCGAAGACCGCATTTTCGGCGGCGATGGTAAGGTCGGCCATCAAGTGCAGGATATGCCCGCCGCCGATCGCGTAGCCCGCCACCATCGCGATAATCGGCTTGGGACACGTACGCATCTGGCGCTGGAAATCGAGCACGTTCAAACGCGGCACCCCACGGTCATCTACGTATCCGGCTTCGCCGCGAATTCTCTGGTCGCCCCCGGAACAGAACGCCTCGCGCCCTTCGCCCGTCAGGATGATTACGCCGACTTGCGGATCGAAGCGGGCATCTTCCAAAGCATGAGACATTTCGTCCACGGTCAGTGGCCGGAACGCATTCCGCACTTCCGGCCGGTTGATCGTGATCTTCGCGATCCCTTCCGCCTTGTGATACTTGATGTCCGTGTACTGGCCGGCCTCAATCCAATTGACGGTGCTCATTTGGTGGTATCCCTAATCTTGCGCCGCAGAAAATTCCGAACCAATCCAGTATACGTGTCCACATTTTCGAAATGCACGTTGTGTCCGCAGCCCGGTATACGCTCGAGTTCGGCGGTGGCCAGGTGTGGGAGCATCTCCTCCCCGATGTAGACGTATTTTGCGTCCAGTGCGCCCACGATCAACAACACCGGACAAGCCACAAGACCCAGTTCCGACCACAGGTTGGGCTGCCGACCGGTCCCGGACGCACGCAGCGACTTAGCCAACTCGTGCGGTCGGTGTTCAAGCCGACGCTGGACTAACTGCACAAAGCGCTCCGGATGTTGCCGCAACGAAGCGAACAGCTCTTGCTCATACCAACGTTGCACAAAGGCCGCCAGCGGCCCCGCTTCCAAATCTTTTGCCCACTCTTCGTCCTGGGCGAGCCGCTCCCCCCGCTCGACCGCGCTCAGCAATCCCGGCGAGCCCGATTCCAATACGATGCGGTCCACACGTTCCGGGAAACGGCGTGCCAGTAGAAGAGCGAGGCGCGCGCCCATCGAATAGCCCACGACGGAGAGTCGGCCAAATCCCAACCGGTCCGCAAGGCCTACCAGTGCCCCTGCGGTCGTTGCGAGTTCGTACTGTTCGAGTCCCCCATCTACCGTGGTCCTTCCGTGACCGGGCAAGTCCACCGCTATGCATCGAAAATCCGCCGACAAAGCGGCGACCACTTCGTCCCAGTCGCGCCGGTCGCCCAGGAATCCGTGCAGGAAGAATACGGGCCGGCCTTTCGGATTGCCCACGTCAATGTAATTGAATTGGATCGGAGTACCCATCAGGTATCAGTGAATAGGATTCGAATCCAACGCAGTTCGGACCGCCTCTTGCAGTTCCCGATGCACGCGTAGGTTCTCGTCTCGGTTCGTCACGACTTCGATGACTGACGCCTCTCCACCGTTCGAACAATGCTGATAAGTCGAGATGAACGCGTCGGGCGTCTTTGGGCGAAAGTATTCCAATCCGAATAGCCCGGCGGCGTGCTCGAAAGTGTAGCCGTGCGGAGTCGCGAAATACCACTCGAACACGTCCGGGTAGTCGGCGACGGGCAGAAAAGAAAAGATACCGCCCCCATTGTTGTTCAGCACCACGAGCGTGACCGGAACCGGCGTCTTGCGGAGCAGCGCCAGGGAACTCAGATCATGCATCAAGGCAAGGTCGCCAATGATCCCGGTGACCGGCCGGTCCGAGCCGATAGCGATGCCCGCTATTGTGGCCGCGTTGCCGTCAATGCCGCTGGCGCCGCGATTGGCGAATACCGGAACGAGGCGCGGCGTAACCGCGGCGTACATGTCCAGGTCGCGGATGGGCAAGCTGTTCCCGACAAAAAGCCCGTGACCGTCCGGTATGAGTCGAGATACGAGCCGCGCCACGGCGGGTTCATACAGAGCTTTTCGCGCATCAAGATAGGCCTCGATGGCGTCGCCCACGTGACGCGAAACTTCGTGTAATGGCGGAGTCTCGGAGTCAGCGCGGTCTGGCGTCAAATGTGGCGACAACGCTTCACAAAACTCCGCAATCGGCATCGCAATTCTCTGTGTGACCCGGTGACTCGGGTCCTGGCGGAATGGGTGGTCCGACACCAGCACATAGTTGTGTGGCGAAAATTCTTGCAAATGCCCGGAAAGACGCTTCGAAGTGACCGTGCCGCCGAGGTGGAGGACGGTTTCGCTCGACAGTAATGAGCGGACCCGGGGCGCGAGCAGCATCTGATCATAGTAGTGAACGATCGGTGCAAGGTCCGGCCCCAGACGCAGGCCCGAGGCCGCGTCCGGCAGCGTGGGCCAATTCAGCGCCGCCGTCAAGTCGCGTACTGCTAGACAATCGGCAGGTTTGGAGAGCTGACCAGTAACTAGAACACCCCGCGCGGTATTGAGGAGAATTTCCGCGAGTGGTTCTAGGTTCTCTGGCGCCGCTTTCCCCGGCGCTTCATAGCGAGTGTAAGGCTCCGTACCCTTTTGCCAGCGCGTTAGCGGGGCCAGATACTCGGCGAAGTCATCTCCGGATCGGACCGGCGCGAGTGGCTCGCGATACATGCAATTGAGATGGACCGGACCGGCCGGAGCAGCGTGTGCTTGATATACCGCTTGATCAATCGTGGTCAAGACTGCGGTCGCGGGCACGCTGCGGTCCGGACACGGAAACGTGTGTTCCCAGCGCACGAACTCTCCGAAAACACCGGGCTGCCGGATAGTCTGATTCGCGCCGGCGTCCTGCAATTCCGGCGGACGGTCGGCGGTCAAGAGAATGAGCGGCAACCCGGCGTAGGAGGCTTCCACCACGCCGGGAAGCAAATTGGCCACCGCCGTACCGGAAGTGCAGATGATGGCCGCAGGTCGGTTGGCAGCGCGCGCATAGCCTACGCCGCAATACGCCAGGCCGCGTTCGTCATGATGGACCACTGAACGAACCTTTGGATGTCGGGCCACGGCCACGGTTAAGGGCGCGCAACGCGATCCGGGCGCGAGAAAGAACGTGTCCACCGCATTTCGGAAGAGTTCCTCGATGATCAATTCCGCCCAGAGCGCGTTGAGATTCGGCGCGTCAGCGATCATGGGCGGTCAGCGCATTCCAGAAGAGGTTCATCTTGCCTTCGACTTCCTCCCATTCTCCTTCCGGAGTCGAGCCGGCTACTAGACCCGCGCCAGCATAAAGGAATAGGGACTTGCCCTGAACCAGGCCGGACCGGATGCCAACTGCAAACTCCGCCTCATCCGCACCGATCCAACCGATCGGCCCCGCGTACCAGCCCCGGTCGAAAGGCTCGAGTTCGGCAATCCGGCGCAAAGCCTCCTCGGTGGGCGAGCCGCCTACGGCCGGCGTGGGATGCAACGCGCGCAGAATTTCTACGTCGCTCACCTGCTCTCGGAGGGCACCCCGAACGGCCGTGTACAGATGCTGACAACCCGGCAACGTCAGCAACGACGGCTCGGCGTCGGCCTCAACGTCGCCACAAAGAGTTGACAACGACTCGCCCAGCGCCTCGACAACGATGCGGTGTTCACGGCGATCTTTGTCGGAATTCAGCAATTCCTGGGCATAGGTCTCCCCGTTCGGACGTGTGCCCGCAATCGCCTCGGTTTCCAAGGTGCGACCCGTCCGACGATACAGGCACTCCGGTGAAGCGCCCAGAAACGCCACGTCGGGTGTCGGCTGGAAGAGGAAGCAGTAAGAATTCGGCATATTCGAAGTCACATTCTTCAGCAACAGGATCGGGTCGAGCGCCGCCTCGAAGGTAACCTGTGTCCGGCGGGCCAGCACGATTTTCTCGAGTGTGCCGGACTCGAAAAGCGTGAGCGCTTGCCGCACCGATTCGCTCCACCCTTGCCGGTCCGGAATGTCATCGCGCGAATGGAGTGCCGGGAAATACCTAGGTGAACCAACCCTGCCAAGAATTTGGGTGAGTGGAGCGAGCCCTCGTCTTACTAGCTCGACCAGCAAGGCCGTGCGATCGAAGGCCTGAGACTCGTCGAGAGAACGGTTATACGCGAGCCGCGTTCTTTCCCCGCGGCGGATCACCTCAACTCGAGGCAGCACGAAGTCGCATAGGCCAAGATCACTCCATTCATCCGCGATCTTACGTCCCGCATCAAAACGCATGCCGCCGTAATACCTCGGGTTTCCTTCGCCAGACGTAATTCTTTCGCCCAACCTAGCAGTCAAGAATCCATAGTCGGCCCAATTGAAACATCGGATACGGTCAGCGGCTCCCAAAGCCGTAATCTCGACGCTCCCGTCCTTATTTCGCCAATAAATGCGGGGAAAGACCGACTCTTGCGGGAAGATAAGCGCCGGCTCGACGGCCGGCACCGGGAATTCGATACGCTCGATTCGTCCCCGGCAGGTGTCTGCGGCCACACGTGGAATGCCATTGAATTGTGGCTCCAATGCGGATTCAAGATCGTCCGATGAGGACAAGTGTTCAAACTTAGACATGGTAGTGTCAGGTTGGGCCTATTTGTCCCCGCAATAGAGCGTCGCGATTCCCAGGGTGAGCGGTTGGGCTTGGACCCTTTGGAATCCTTGACGCCGCATCAAGTCACAAAATGCCTCTCCATAGGGGAAACACTCGATCGTTTCATGCAGATAGCGGTAGGCGGCGCCATCGCCGGAAATCATCGCACCGATACGCGGCAAGAGGTGACGGAGGTAGAAACGGTACAACTTTTGGAAGAGTCCCGACGGTGGCAGCGAGAACTCCAGGATGAGTGCCCGGCCCCCCGGTCGCAACACGCGATACATTTCCTCCAGTGCGGCATCCACCCGGGCAACGTTACGAATGCCGAACGCGATGGTAACCGCGTCAAAGCTGTTATCGAGGAACCCAAGGCGCAATGCGTCTCCACGTATCAAAGACGTGCTACGCACAAAACCGGTCCCCACGATTTTTCGGCGGGCGAACGCTAGCATCTTGCCCGCCATGTCCACGCCGATACCCTTAGAAACGCGCTTCACTTGGCACAAGTCCAGCAAAAGGTCGCCCGTACCTGTGGCGAGGTCGAGCACTCGCAAGTTCGTACTCGTGGGCAGGTGCCGCACCACGTGCCGCCGCCAGGCGACGTCCCGGCGGAAGGACAACAGATGATTCAGAAGATCATATCGGTGCGCGATACGATCAAACATACGCCACACTTCAACGCGGGATGGACCCGTGTCGAGCATGGGGTGCTGGGCAGGCATCGGCGTCGCTTTCGTTGACATGGCTTCACTCAGTTTCGATACTATGGGAACCTTGCCGGACAATCAACTTACCGCCGCGTGCTGTGTGGCGGCTTTACCGAGGTGGGAAGGAGTACGAAATATGGTGTTCGATATAGATTTCAACAAGTATCGCTTGGTGGACCTATCTCTCGAAGTGGTCCCCAACCAGACCGACCCGTACCGGCCCTTCGAAGTGCGGCCCGGCCGACTCGGCGACGGCACGCACAAATTCGACATCATCAATACGCACACGCACGTGGGCACGCACATCGAATCACCCTGGCACTTCTACGGCAAGGGAAACACTTGCACCGACTATCCGCTGGAAAAATTTATGGGGCGCACGATTCTGTTGAAGTCCAACCCGAGCGCCGGACAGGACCGCATTTGCCTGGCGGACGTGAAGCAACAATTGGAGTCGAGACGGGGCACATTCAAGATTCTCTACGTCCGCAACGACAGCGGCCAGAAACCGCTGCGCTTCGATATGGAATGCATTCCCTACTTCGCCGAACTCGGCCTCAATCTCTTCATTTTCGACAGCACCATCGAGTTCGGCCAAGGACTGGAGGACGGTCGTAAGTTTCACGATCTGCTGATGAGCCGGGACGTCTTATTCATCGAGTTCCCAAACAACAGCCCGGATCTCGACCGCGACGAGTTTTTTGTCTTCGCCCTGCCGCTCAAAATCAAAAACCTCGATTCGAGCGCTTGCCGGCTTCTGGCGATCCTGGAGCGGTAAGATGGGCGGAGGAGCCATAGTGTCAAACGTCCCCAACGGCGGCACTCAAACGCGTCGGCGGGTCCGCACGCGCGGAGAAGCCATACTGCACGATCCCTCCTTGAACAAGGGCACCGCGTTCACCGAGGACGAACGTGACATCCTCGGCATTCGAGGGCTGTTGCCCCCTCGCGTGTTTACCGAAGAGGAGCAACTCGTGCGGGTCATGTCGAATTACCGGCGCAAGACCTCGAACCTCGACAAGTACATCTTCCTCATCGGGCTGGAGGACCGCAACGAGACGCTCTTCTACCGCGCCCTCATAGACAACATCGAGGAAATGATGCCGATTGTGTATACCCCGACGGTGGGCGAGGCGTGCAAGGAGTTCGCGCACATTTGGCGGCGGCCGCGCGGCATGTTCATCTCGTCACGGGACCGTGGCCGCGTGGCGCAAATCCTCCGGAACTGGCCCGAGGCCGATGTGCGCATGATTGTCGTTACCGACGGTGAACGCATCCTGGGCCTGGGCGACCTCGGGGCGGACGGCATGGGCATCCCGATTGGAAAGCTCTCGTTGTACACCGCCTGCGCCGGCATCCATCCCACGCAGTGTTTACCCATCACCCTCGACGTCGGCACCGACAACGAAGAATTGATCAAGGACCCGTTATATATTGGTTTGCGACAGAAGCGCGTGCGCGGGGAGGAATACGACGCGCTGCTCGGCGAATTCGTCGCGGCGGCGCACGAGGTGTTTCCGCGCGCGGTACTACAATTCGAGGATTTCGGCAATCGCAATGCATTTCGGTTGCTCCGCCAATACCGCGACCAAATGTGCTGTTTCAATGACGACATTCAGGGAACCGCCGCCGTGGCCCTGGCGGGCATCTACTCGGCGCTCCGCATTACCGGCCGCACGCTGCTCGAGCAGCGCTTCCTGTTCCTGGGCGCGGGCGAGGCCGGTATCGGTATCGCCGACCTCCTGGTATTGGCCATGGTTCAAGCCGGCTTATCGCTCGAGGAGGCCCGGCGTCGGTGCTTTTTCGTGGACTCAAAAGGACTGGTCGTGAAGAGCCGCACCGATTTACAGGACCATAAGCGACGCTACGCACACGAGCACCCGCCCGCTCCGGACTTGCTCAACGCGGTCACGGCGACGAAGCCCACGGCGCTCATCGGCGTCTCGGGCCAACCGCAGACCTTCACGCAGCCCGTGATCGAGACGATGGCCCGTATCAACGCGCGGCCGATCATCTTCGCGCTATCGAATCCAACCTCCAAGGCCGAGTGCACTGCGCTGCAAGCGTATTCGTGGTCGAAGGGCGCGTGCATTTTTGCCTGCGGCAGCCCCTTCGATCCGGTCGAGTTCGAGGGCCGACGGTTTGTTCCCGGGCAAGGCAACAATGCCTACATATTTCCCGGTCTTGGGCTCGGGGTCATCGCCAGCGGCGGAAGGCGCGTCACCGATGAGATGTTTGCCATCTCCGCCCAGGCTCTCGCGAATCGTGTCCGCGAAGAGGACCTCGCGACGGGTCGTGTCTACCCGCCTTTGTCCGAGATGCGTAGGACCTCGCTGGAAATCGCGAAGGCCGTCGCGAAAGTGGCCTACGCCCAAGATCTTGCTTCTGAACCGGAGCCCGAGGACTTGGAGTCGTTCATCCGCGCCCAAATGTACGAGCCAACGTATCAAAGCTACGTGTGACGTTTTGCGTTCGCCGGAAGCAGAACACGTATCCTTTGTCCCGGGAAAAGGAAAATTCTGCCCCCACCACACGTTGACGGAATTCGGGTGCATTCGGTATCTCATTGAGAATAAATGGGTTGCGCTTGAATGCGAGTGTGGCACACGGGTTGCTCGCCCTTTCGTCAATCACTTGACGTTGGGGAGTGTCTGAATGCAGGTACAGGCGGTCCAGGACCGGGACGATCCGTCGCCGCTCTCGATTCTTTCCCCTCGTGATTTCGCTCTTCCGGGCGTGCCATTCTCGGAAGTGCTTCGGTCCATTGCACCGGTGGCCGCTACACAATCTGCCGTCAGTCGTGCCTCATCGAGCTATAGCGTTCAGCCAGGCGACACCCTTTCCTCGATTTGCCGAACGTGTTTGGAAAAGGACCGCAGCCAACCTTCTCCCCAAGCGGTTCACGATGCCGCACTGCGTGTCGCTCGTGCGAACGGTCTCAGTAATCCCAACCTCATCCTGCCGGGGAGAAAACTCGACTTGTCAGTGCTCCAGCCCGCCGGTGCGGTATCTTCTGACCAAGCCACTTCTCCGGTCATGCTCAAAGCGTGGTCTGAGCCCGAAGTCGTGGCGCTGGCTCGGGCATATACGGACGCGGTCTTGTCACCGGTGCGTAACGCCAAGGAATCGCCGGCGAAGGGCAGTTCCAGTCCACAAGCACCCGTACCGGGTCGCAGGAAACTGACCCTGGAAGATTTGGTCCATCGGGTTCTGAAGCGGCCAGAGCGAAGCGCCGATACCCAACCTGCCGACGCCTTACCCGCCGAAAAGATGTGGGAACCCATTTTGGAACAAGCGGCCCGGCTCACGTCTCAATTTGGCGCCCGCCGCGACCCGTTTACCGGGGCCCCGAGCCACCACCATGGCATTGATTTGGCCGCCGAACGTGGCACGCGCATTTTCCCCTGGAAGCCGGGCGAAGTGGTCTTCAGCGGCTGGAAAACCGGCTACGGCAAGGTCGTGGTGATACGACATGACGACGGCCTGGAAACGCTTTACGGCCACAACACCAAGAATTTGGTCCAGAAAGGTGACCGCGTCACTCCCACCACGGCCTTGGGACTGGTCGGCGCTACAGGCCGAACCACCGGCCCGCATCTGCACTTTGAGGTGCGTCAAAAAGGACGCGCTGTAGACCCCGTGCCCCTGCTCAAACAAGACTCACTCCAGATAGCCAAGGCTTTTTAGCGCCCGGAAATCCTCTTCCGACAGCGCCGCGGCCTCGCCATGGCGGCGCGGAATGCGCTGGTCCCATTCGGTTATCAGGCGATGTAATCTCTCCGCGAGATCCGGTTCGCGGGGTGCCAAATCTTGCAACTCCTCCGGATCGTCCGTCAGTCGGTAAAGCTCGGTTTCGTTGCCGTTGACAATGAGCTTCCATCCTTCGAGCAAGACGGCCTGGCGCATGGGTCGCCGTCCGGCCATCAGCGCCTTCATTCCGGGCACTTTCGGGACCGCTCCCCCATACGTCTCAATCACACGCGGCCGGTCTCGGGCCACGACGCCGTGCAACAGATCAAGCCCGAGCCCACCGGACAGCGAAGTCAGTCCAGCGAGACCCGACAACGTAGGGGCAAGGTCCAGGCCGCGCGCCGGTATGTCGCTGCGTCCGGGTTCGATTCCGGGTCCTCGAATCATCAGCGGGATACGCACCTCATACTGGTAAACCCGCCGACCATGGCCCAAGTAGTTGTGCTCGTACAGACTCTCGCCATGGTCGCTGAGAAACACGACGTAGGTGTCTTCGGTCGGCAACGCCGATAGCACGCGATTTACGTGGTAGTCCGTGTAAGCCACCTCCGAGTCGTAGGACCGATTGACACGGCGTATCTTGTCGCCGCCTTTGAATGCGTCATGGGAGGGATCAAAATCCCGGTGTTGACGATAGGGCGCATGCGGGTCCGAATAATGAATCCAGGCAAAAAACGGGCGTTGCGGATCGCGCGTTGCCAGTAATTCCAGCGCCCGATCGCTGACTTCGTCCGCGTAACGCTCCGACTTGAGCACACCCCAACGCCGCCGATGAAACCCGTCATCGTAGACGTCGAATCCGCACTCCAATCCACAGAGCTTCGCTTTCAACGTCCAATTGCTTTGAACGCAAAACGTGTAGTAGCCCGCATCGCGGAAGCGTTCGGTAACGGTGGGAACCTCCCGGGGAAGCGCGAGCCCGTTGCGCGTCATACCGACCATGCGCGGACACAGTGACGTGAAGATGGCGCCGAATGACGGGCCGGTCAACGGCACTTCGCAGACACAATTATCGAAGACGAGTGACTCCTGGGCGAATCGGTCCAGATTGGGCGAAGTTGGACGCGGATAACCATAGCTGCCGAGACGATCGGCCCGCAGCGTGTCTACCGAGATTAGAACAACGTTGGGTACGGCCCCCAGAAAGACCAGCAAAACGGCGGTCAACGGCACCAGGCCATTCCTACTGTTGCGGGTAGCGAATCTCGACCGTGGTCGAGGCCGTCAGCGGCACGACGCCGCCTTCACGGCTGCGAACCAGCACGGGCTCTCCCTTCGAATTGTAGGCAGTGAATTCGAGGGTAAATCGTCCCGGCGGCGCTTGGAACGGTACACTTATCTTCAGCGACCAGACCCCATCCCCGGCGCCGGCATCGTGGGGTTGCTTGCCATCGTCGCGCAGTTTGAACTTCATTCGAGGGTCTTCCTTCACGACGCCTTCGACGCGGTCTATAATCTCATGCCGGTCTGAAACCCGGACCGTGACCATGGCGCTATCGCCCGGCTTTAGTTCCGCCGGGACCACCTGAAGGTCAGCGAGTTGCGGTGGACGGTGGAGAGTCGCACAACCCGCCAACGTGGCTACCGCCCATAGCCCCACGGCCCAGCCCGACACGCGCTTCATGCTAAACCCTCCTTCCTTCATGCAAATGACACTAGCCCACCCGAAGAAGACCTGTCAAACTGAACAGAAGGGTCAGAACACGAAAGTCAGCAGCCGGAATGCTACGCAGGTGCGGGTTTTGATTGCCGCGACGTCCGTAACTCATGGTCGGAGGTCTGCTAAGAAAAAGGCGCCAGTCCGCCGTAACGGACTGGCGTCGGTTTTCGTAACCGGTGAGTGAACTAATCGAAATCGCCCATGTCTCCGCCGGGCATTCCGCCCGGACCGTGCATGCCGCCGGGGGCGCCGCCCGCTCTCTTCTTTTTCTCGGGAAGATCGGTGATAAGACATTCGGTGGTCAGTAACACACCGGCGACGCTGACAGAGTTCTGGCAGGCGGTACGCAACACCTTCGCGGGATCTATAATCCCGGCCTTGACAAGGTCTTCGAATTCGCCAGTCTCCGCGTTCAGCCCAAAGCCCGCCTTGCCTTTGGAGACTTGCTCGACGACAACGCGTCCTTCGTGTCCGGCATTCTCGGCAATCTGTGCGAGGGGTTCCGTGAGGGCCTGGGACACGATCCGGACGCCGGTGGCCATGTCGCCGCTCAATTTCAAGTCGGCCAGTTTTTTGCGAACGGCCATGAGCGCGACACCGCCGCCCGCCACGAAACCTTCCTCAATGGCGGCTCGGGTCGCATTCAGCGCGTCATCGGTGCGGGCTTTCTTCTCTTTGAGTTCCACCTCGGTGGCCGCGCCGACGCGAATGACCGCGACGCCGCCGGCCAACTTGGCCAAGCGCTCCTGCAGCTTTTCGCGATCATAGTCGGAAGTCGTGGTTTCGATGGCGCGTCGAATCATCTCGCAACGGGCCACGATTTCCTTCTTGGAGCCGCCACCCTCGATGATGGTCGTATCGTCTTTGTCAATCTCGATGCGTTTGGCCCGTCCCAAGTCCGTGAGGTTGACGCTCTCCAGCTTGGTGCCCAAGTCCTCCGAAATGAAAGTGCCGCCGGTAAGAACGGAGATGTCGCGCAGAATTTCTTTGCGCCGATCACCAAAGGCTGGGGCTTTGACCGCGGCGACTTTCAGGACGCCGCGCAGCCGATTCACGACCAGGGTGGCCAGGGCCTCGCCTTCAACGTCCTCCGCGATAATCAACAACGGTTTTCCGGCTTGGGCGATGGTTTGGAGCAGCGGGAGAATATCCTGGACGGAACTGATCTTTTTCTCGTAGCAGAGGACGTAGCAATCTTCCAACTTCGCGACCATGGATTCGGCATCCGTCACGAAATAGGGGGACAGGTAACCCCGGTCGAACTGCATCCCTTGGACGATTTCCAGTTCGCTCTTCAGCCCTTTGCCCTCTTCAATCGTGACCACGCCGTCGTTGCCGACTTCCTTGATGGCCTCGGTAATCATATGGCCGATCTCGGCGTCGCCGTTGGCGGAAACCTTCGCCAATTGCTGAATCTCTTCGTTAGTCTTCACCTTCTTGCTCGCGTCCTTGATTGCTTCCACGACCGTCGCGAGGGCCTTATCCATGCCTCGCTTGAGATGCATCGGGTTGGCGCCGGCCGTCACATGCCGCATTCCCTCTCGGATCATGCTCTGGGCAAGGACGGTGGCCGTCGTCGTCCCGTCACCGGCTACGTCCTGGGTTTTTGAGGCGGCTTCGCGCACCATCCGAGCACCCATGTTTTCATAAGGGTCGGGGAGATCGATTTCCTTCGCGACCGTCACGCCATCTTTGGTTATGTTCGGGGCTCCGAAGCTCTTCTGGAGGACCACGTTGCGCCCCTTCGGGCCAAGCGTAACTTTGACGGCATTGGCGAGCTTGTCCGCACCCCGGATTAAAGCGTTTCTTGCTTCCTGGTCGAAAGCGAGTTGTTTGGCCATGGTTCCCTCTCCTTCATAAGCACTTGATGACCGCTTGAACTCAATGTGAGCAAAAGGCTTGGTTTGATATTAGCACTCCATAGGAACGAGTGCTAACAGCCAGAATATAGCATATCAACAGCGCGGTGTCAAGAGGCGAGCGCCGACGCGGCCGGTGTTCTAATGGAGCGGGCGACCAACCTGGACTTATTGTGGTAACTTACTCGTATATAAAGATTTAGAGTGCGACACGGACTGTGGCGAGCGAGTATGCGTACCGGCTCAACGTGAAAATGTGGGCTCGCCTGCGCTATTCTGCGGGCCGGAGCGGGTATACCGTATTGGTAAGTTGTGCAAGGGTAATCTCCTCGTTCCAGAATTTCGCCAGCTTTCCGGCCGAATCATAGACCAAAGTCGCCGGCAGCGTACCCTCGAAGTCAATCTTCAGCGCTTCGGCTATCTCGTCGGGAGAGCCCACGTCTAACGCATAAACTGGGAAGGAGAGTTTTTTCTCGGTCATAAACGGACGGACTCGGTCGTCAATGGCGCCCGGCCCGTCCGCGGAGATGCTCAGGAACTGGACGGACTTCTCCTTATTCGCTTCGTAAAATTTGAGAAGATCCGGCATCTCATGGACGCACGGTGGACACCATGTAGCCCAGAAATTGACTACGACGACCTTGCCCTTCGCGGCCTTTATGAG
>JACQVH010000209.1 GCA_016209895.1 Candidatus Hydrogenedentota bacterium
CATTTATCTATTTATTAAGGCTCCTGTTAGAAGCCCTTGGTTTTATTGCTGACGCCCTCATGTTTTCGCGAAGGAGCTGAGCAACGCGAGTGCAATCCACTCCTCCCGATGCCCCTTTTCTCATTAATTCAATGCATTTTTCGGCAACGTCCAGCGGTGTTTCACCATGCTGGTTCGTCACACCAGGGTCCGCACCGCTTTCCAGGAGGGCCCTAGCTAGTTCAGGGTCTGACTTACGACTGGCCCAGTGCAGTGGCGTCGACCCAAGACGATCTCGAGCATTGGGACTTGCGCCCAGTTGCAGAAGGGGACACACTTCGGGTGATGATTCGTACACGGCGAGATGAAGTCTTGTGTACCCGCCTTCAATTAAGCCGTTGATGTTCTCGCCATGAGCGACAGCACTTTCCACACGCGCGAGGGCCCGGCGATACTCCGCTTCGTCCCGCCGCCCCGCGCTGTACAGTTTGTAAGCTTGGAACACACCCATGAAAGATGCGGCAATGAGCCAAACAGTCACAAACCGCGCAAAACGTCTGAGCCGCCGGCCATTTGTACGTTTGACGGGGTCCATCGTGTGCGCTCCCCTCGTCCCATCTGATGATTAAGTCGCCGCCATTTCCTGAATGGTTGCGCCTGCGACCACCGAAGACGCTACTCCAGGAATTGTAGTTGGCTTCTAGATTGTTATCAACTCGAATTAAGCTAGGAACGCTTCCCATATTCTTTGGCGTGCGCAATCTCGCGCGGCTCTCCGAAAAGTCTGACCGGTATGGATTTGGACGTGTCCTGGAGCAAGGTTGAGGAGAGGACTTTCCTCTCGCATTCCGGATGGAAGACATAGATATCTTCAGGTGAGGTTGGCGGTTTTGACGTCAGCTACAGAGACTCCGCGTTCTTATCATTCTTCCGGTTTCCCGACAATCGAGATGAGGGCCGATATTATCCCCAGTATTCCGCCGAGGATCACGGTCCCATACAAAAAATCGCTCAGTGCATGGCCTTCTTTCCGGTCTACAAAGGCCATCATGCCGGCAAAGAACGCTCCGATCATCAACCCGAATAGGAAGCCCCAACGCAGTCTTTCCCATCGTGAGGTCTTATTCCACTCGACCGGCGCTACTTGAGCGCTCTTACTCCACCGCGGCAGGAACGTCCTTGCCCACTCCTGGATATCTTGCGGCAAATCCGAAATCTCCAGCAGACATTCGGCCACAACTTGTTTGACCGATTCTTTTTCTTTGGGATCGTTAAGGATGCCCGTCCAATGTTCTATGGCTGCGTGGCGCTTTCTTTTGCCCACTTCCGTTTGCATCCACTGGACGGCGGCTTTTACGCTTTCGCTCAATCTGTCCGGCACGGGCGCTCCGCCGCCGCCCATCCAGATAGAGCGGTCCGCTCTTTCAAGACGCTGCACGATATCTTCTTTCCCGCCTTCTTCGCGCCGGGTCACCTCTTGAATATAGGCGCGAAGCGCGCGGCGCGTTTCTTCAATCGCTTCCGGAGAAACCCCGTGCGATGATAAAGCGTCTAGCGTTCCCGGCAGACAAGCAAAGCCCGCCGCCAGAAGCGCTCGGGCATTTGCCGCCGTGTCTTCCGAGGCAAAAATATATTCCTCTTCGCCAAAATCGCCCGGTATGGGCACATGCGTATAATTCGCCCCCATCGTCTGCGCCCCCGGACACACGGACACCGCGGCCAACAAGACAATCCGGTCGTACGGAGAATCCGCCGATATCAGTTTTTGCAGCGGTTCCGAACAGTACACAAGAAACAGCCGCCCCCCGTTCGTATCCGTGGTCCCGATCACTGCCATAACCTATATCCCCCTGTTAAAATACCGGCCCCACACCGATTCCGGTTGGCTTGCCTGAAAATATGATCCCACACCCTACGCCCTCGCCATGTCAAGAAAATAGGGGAGCATCCCTTGTTTGAGTGTTAGCGTCGCGAGTTTGAGTTTCGGTTGCTCTTACTGGTCTGGCCCGGAACTGAAATGGTCGTAAGGCCCGGCAGAGAAACTGAGGATATCTTTGAAGTTGGGCAAGGCCGGGTTGGTGTGAACGATCCGCCACGCCCCATCCTGTTCGGCGAACGTGATCCAGATTTCCCCGTTCTCGCTGCGCGGAAAATAGGCGGGGACGTCGGCCACGCGCCCGGTCGCGTCGGAAATGGCCACGCCCGTGAATCGGCAATACAACAGCACGTTGACGCGCCCGCTGGATTCAAAGGCGCCGAAGTCCCAATTGCGGATTTGCCGGTGCATTCGGCAGGCGTCGTACCGCTCGAAGAACCATTGGTAGGCGCGGCGGACATATTGCAGCTTCCAGCCCTGCGCGTCTTCGTAATCCGGAGAGTACAGGTCCAGCGTCCCTTTCAAATCCTCCTGGCCGAAGGCTTGGTCCCAGGCTTCAATGCGCGCGACGATGGCCTGCGCGATGGGCACTTGCGGTTCTGTGACACCCTCGAGTGTGGGCCACCAGGATTGTGTCTTCGGCACGTCGGCGGCAGTTTCAGCGATCGGCCGGCTCTTGCCGTACCCCAGCAGGGGACTGATCGCTACTTCCTCCGCGAGTCGGCTCTCGACGGTGCTCAGGGCCAGGTAGTCGCCGTAATTGACCGTACCCTCGTAGGGTTCCACGTCATTGGTCAGCACTGCGACGGAATACGACAGAGTGGCGTCCGGCGCGGCCGTCGCGTCCACGTATTCGCGCCCGTCCAGGTCGCTGGCCAGCAACATATACGGGACGTCCGGGGCGCTTCGACGGTAGACGCGCGCCGCGATGTCGCCCTCGCGGAAGGGCCACGTGACTTGGACGCCGGCGTCCGTCCGTTGCGCCTCGAACTGGCGCACCGGCGCGGGGACTTCCGGAATGCGAAAACTCTGCTCCTCGTACACGTTTTCCCGGGTGTGCATGATGAAAATGCCGCGGCCCACGCGACATATGAACGCCGTCCCTTCGCCATCCGGTTGATAGTGGCTATCGAGCAAGGTCGTCCAGGCCTCGGCGGAGGTCATGGCGCCGGGGACCACGACCTTGCCGAACGAGTTCAGCGTTTCCTGCGGCGCATAGGGCGAGAGGATCGGCACCCAATAATGCCGCCCGGAATTGAGGACGAGTTCCGGGATTTGCCCCGGACGTTCCATGCCGTACGCGCCGCGGATGAGGAACCCCTGATCGAATACGCCGTCTATATCGCGCAGATTCAAGTGAAACTCCTGCGCGGTCCAGGCCGGGGCGAGTTGATAAGCCACACGCGCTTTGGCCTTCACGTTCTCCCGGCTTGGGATCAATCCCTTCCGCACAATCTCCGTCAAGGTAAGATAGATCGCCTTATCCCAATGCCGGCGATTCGCGCCGAACCAAAGGTCCGACCCCGGTTCGAACGAAAACACCGTGGCGCCGGTCATAGCGCCGTTGAGCACCATCGCCCGATACAGCGCCGACCGCATCTCGGTCGGGCCGTCCGAGGAGCCAAATCTTCCGGGTTCCACGAAATGCGCATCCGAGAACCAGTGCGACTGCGCTTCGACTCCCCAGAACGTGGTGGCCTCTTCGAGCCACAGCCCGACGAGGCAAGAAAGCTGCGTCACGGTGTGCGGGCCGCGGTAGGTCGCGGTCGGCACGACGTAGCCCCGGCATTCGCGCATCTTGGCATTCAGAGACTTGCACCAGCCGTTGGCCATCACGCGCGGCCAGCGGAGTTCTCCCAGTTGGATGGACAGAAAGCGACCGTACCGCGCGGCGAGATCCGTCGCGGCGATCAGCCAGCGCACGTTCGGCGGCAGCGCGAATTCATCGCCCGCGCCGAACACATAGTATTCCTCGAAACTCAGGTCGCTGGCCTGAATGCCCTTGATGCAGGTAAAGTCGCGCACCAGTTCCTCGGCGCGGTCCAGCGGATAGATGCGTCGCAGCTCGGCGTCGGCAATTTGCAGCACCACCGGGATGCCGGCGGCCTGCAGCGGTTCGAGCAGCGCGCGCAGACCCTGGTGACGCGTCTCGAGGTCCGGTGCGTCCCAACCAATCTGCAACGTGGAATACGGTTTGAGTTCGTCGGGGAGCGTGCGCCACACCTCGGTGACACCATTGGCGTACGTGGGCGGGTCCGCCCCTTCCGCCGGCGAGACCTGGAAAATGAATAGAGGGTGGTCCGGAGAAATCTCTACGGATAAAGGCGGGAACTGCGCCTGGACCTCGAAACTGGTCCAGACGGCCAGCAGACAAAAGACACTATGAATAGTTCGCCCCATCGCCGCTTCGGAACGCTCGATTGCGCCGCATTCTATGCCCGCGGCCCCCGCCGCACAAATCCCTTCGGCAAGCTATCATTTGGCGACGGTCGCGTCGGCTGTAGTGTGCTGTCTCCTGCGACCGGCTATTCCGCCTTATCTTCTTTCAAGAGCGCCTTAACTTCATTAAGCAGTGTCGGCACTTTGTTCGTGAGAGAATCCCACACAATATACGGATCAATAATATCGTATCCATGAGAAAGGATGTTCCGAAAACCGATGATATTCCGATGTTCTGAAATACATTTTGGTGCGCTTTCGTCCACTTGCAACAGGCGCTTGAGGGCTTCTCCCGCCACTTGAAATTGACGTTCCACCGCCGATTGGAAGTAGACATCGGATAGGTAGTCTTTCAGGGTGCGACCCGCAGAAAAATCAATCAGGCGTTGGCAAGCCTGCTCAATGTCAAACAGTAGCTTTCTGCTTTCCGGCTTCATAGAGGAGAACCCGCGACGGTCGAATCGCTTTTAGAAAATATGGATTTCGAATGGAGCGAAGCGTTACCAAGTCTACCGGACATTGGAAGAGCGCCTCCAAACCTTCGAGCAGTCCGAAATAGCGGTCGGCAGCCTCCTCTAGGAGTGGCACACTGAATTCGACAAGAAAATCCAAGTCACTCGAGCGCGGATCAAAATCAGGGCGGGTTCCCGACCCGAAGAGTTCAAGCCGTTCCACGCGATAGCGTTGGCAGAGGCTACATATCGCTGGGCGTTTATTTTCAATCAGGGCATTCACGACTTTATTGTACACCCCGATCGCCCTTTTTTCACGGCACGATGGCTTCGAGCGCCTCCATCATCTTGGGGCCGGCGTCGGGGCCGGGCGACATGCTCGTGAGATATTCAGAATGCGGGATAGTCGAGTTTTGGAAGAACGCCGGCTTGATGATGTAGCCCAACTCATCAAAGCCGAGGCCGAGCACAAACTTGGGCCCGGTGTCCATCAGCGCCTTGGTCTGGTTCGAGAAGACCGGCGCGGATTCGCCCGGATGCGTGGCGAATTGAGCGGGACCAATCGAGAACCAAGCCACTTCCGTCTCGGCGCCGTCTCTCATTGGACGCGGGATCAGTTTGAGCGCGCTCATCTGCTTGAACGCCTCATTCGCGACGGGCATCACGAAGGGCCGATTGGCAAACTTGACGTTCGGCTCTTTCACGGCTGTGGCGGATTTCAGCGCGGTAAGCGTCTTGTCCGCAAGATCCTTGCCGTACTTCTCAGCCAGAGCAAACGTTCGCTCCGGGGTGACCGGCTGAATCCAACCGCCGATCGCGCCCTGTAAAAAGAGATGTTCCCCCGGCAACGCCGCCGCCATGGCCCCGTAGAATGCGCCCACCCAATCAGAACTGGCGACGGTGGTGTCGCCGTCCAGGACCGTCGGGTGACACGCGAAGTTCGTCAACGTGGCGATAGACTTCCCGTTCTGATCGAGGCACTGCAGAACCGAGACGGTGTGGTCTACCTCGCCCGGTTCGCTGTCGTTGACGGCCCAGCCCGAACATTGGGTTTCGGCGCACACGATTCGGGCCGGCTGAAGGTTCGCAGCCGCGCGCGCCACTTGGTCGGCCGTCGTCTGGACCAACTGGTCCATATACGCGGTATCGTAGCCGCTTTGCGCGGAATCGGGGCCCCAAAGGCCGATGACATCGGGACCGCAATGCGTATGCGTGGACGTGATGATGATGCGTTCCGCCGGCAGCGTGACCTCGGTGGTCTTGGACGCGGCCAGGGCCCGCATGGCGTTGACCGTCGGATACTGCAATCCGACGCAATCTACCACGACCACCGCCACCGGACTCGTTCCATCGTCGAAGACCACCGCCTTGGCGTAGAGATCGTCGTGCACACCGGTGGACCGGCGATTCGAATCGTAGCCGGCCAGGAACGTTCCCACGGGCGGCGTGACCGGAGCGGAAGCGGCCCCCACGCGAAATTGTAGCGCGCCCGGCGTTGACCGCAGACCGGTACACCCGGTCAAGATGACGAAAACGCACAGGATTAGAATCAGGTACCGTGTCTTCATAATCACCCCTCGCGTTGCTTGCTCGCCAAAAGAAACGAAACCACGATATCGCCGCGCATCAATCTTCGATGGGCGGCGTCCGCATATCCTGTGCGCGGAGCTTTCTCGCGTAATGCGTGACGATGCGCCGCAGAAGTTCGTCGCGCTTCATGCCTTCCACTTCCGCCTTCCAACGCAGGAACGCGGCTACGGACCGTGGAAGGGTCACCGTCAGTTTTACGTTGTTACTACCTGGCCCCTCTTCGCCAATAATCTCGTCTACGTCTGACATACCCATCTTCTTCCGTTTGAATTGTTAGACTTATGAGATTGCAGAAACCGCCCTTTCCGCCGAACCAACGCGCCTATTGTACTGGAATCTCGACAGTTTTCCAACCGTTACGGCAACCACCGCATTGCGGCAATATCCCGCTTTCCGCAAAAGAGTATCCAGCTATGCCCTGACAGACACACTACAAAAAACTGCGTCCCCGGCGAAGACCTCGTTCGTAGTGACGCCGTCAGGCCTTCTGAGGGGGACCGAGGTCTGTCGGGTAGAACTCGCATTCTTCGAGGTCTATACTGACGCCAACGGATCGAGGGACCATCAGGGGTGGGGCATACGAGGAGAAGAACACATGAAGAGACAAACGGATGGGATGAATCGGCGGGATTTCCTGCGCCGCGCTGGACAGGGTACGGCGTTAGCCGGGGCCGGGATGATGCTGGTGGAAAGGGCCGAGGCAAAGACTGCGCCGCGCCGTAGCGACCCACATGCGCCGAGCACGGGAAAATTGCTCGGCCTGGATCAGGTCATCGGTCTGGGCATCATCGGCGTGGGTGGAATGGGCAGCGGCCACTGCGAAGAACTCCTCGAACGTGAGAAAAACGGGGACAAAATCCAGTTGCGGGCCGTCTCGGACGTATATGGGCGGCGGAAGCGCCGCGCCCAGAAAATGGCCCAAGACAAAGTCGGCCGGAACATCGAAGCGTACACCGACTATCTGGAACTTTTGGCACGCGACGACATTGACGGCGTGGTCATTGCCACGCCCGACCATTGGCACGCGTTGTGTAGTATCCATGCGATGGAGCACGGCAAGGACGTCTACTGTCAGAAGCCAATTACATTGACGGTCGAAGAGTCAACTGGCGTCCGCGATAAGGTGTATGAGACCGGTCGCGTCCTCCAATGCGGAGCGCAGCACTGCTCAGATGACTTCTGCTGGCAGGCCCGGCGATTCATCAAAGAGGGCGGCATCGGGGAAGTGCTTTACGCCCAGGCCGACTACAGCCGGAACTCGGCCGGCGGCCCCAATGATCGCGGCGGCGAATGGAACTACCGAATTGACCCGGATGCCTCCGACGATCCGGCGGCCGGCGAAGCGTATATTGACTGGGAACAATGGCTCGGCCCGGCGCCGAAGCGGCCCTTCTCCAAACCACGTTTCTTCCAATTCCGCAAATACTGGGACTACTCCGGCGGAATCGCCACGGACTTGTTGTATCACACGCTCGCGCCGTTGACCGTCGCGCTGGATGCGCAGGCCCCGGAAAAGGCCGTGGCGGGCGGCGGTATCTACGTGCAGCACGATGACCGCGAAGTGCCCGACACGTTCCTGGTCGCGCTCGATTATCCCAACGACTACTCGATCGTGCTCACGTCCTCGATGGCCAACCGCCAAGGCAATCCGACGATGATCCGGGGCCATCGCGCCACGATTCGACCCGGCAAAGGCGTCATGACCGTGACCGCCGAGGACGAGTTCAAGGAATGGTTCAAGAAGCGCTATGGCGCGGAAGAGATCGAATTGAAAGCTCAGCCGCGTGAAGACCACATGACCAATTGGCTGAACGCCATGCGCACCCGCGGCCCCGTGCACTGCGACGCGGAGACCGCGTACCGCGCCATGGCCGGCGTCAAGATGGCGTGCGATTCCTGGCGCCAGGACAAAGCCATCTTCTGGGACGGCATCAAGGAACGCTACGTGAAACGCCACCCCCGGCCCGACCGGACCTCAAAATGGCCCGCCGAGAAGTGGTGATCTGCGGTACAAGTCGCCGCGCTTCACATCGGTACCTGATACACCAATACGTCGGCCGCTTCCTGGTTCAAGCGGTCGGCGTGGCGATTCAAGATAGCGAGATCCCGCGCCTCCTCTTCCTCACGCGACAGTTGGGCGAGATACACGCGGACGGCCCGCTCGATGAAGTCGGAGCGATTTTTCAAGCGGCCCGACCGAGCCTCGATGGCGGCAATTAG
>JACQVH010000213.1 GCA_016209895.1 Candidatus Hydrogenedentota bacterium
CGAGAGAGCCGAGCGACCAGATTAAACGTAATGAAGGATTACCAACAATGATCGGAAACCCCGTTCCCCCACCCAGCAGTCGGTCCACTCCCCGCACCCGTCGAAATCAGGCCGACGACTCGCTTTATTCCCCAATGCGCAATCGAAAGAGACCCGTAATCCGTGAGAATCCGTCATATCCGGGTCATCCGCGTTCTATTCAATCCATCCGCCAAAGGCGGGCCTGTCCGCCTCCGGCGGAATGCTCAATGCGGAACCAGAGCGTTTGGCCCACAACCAACGAGGCCATCACGCCCAACACCACCCACCCTACGGCCTACCGTCTACCGCCTACGGTCTCCAGCCTCCCGTCATTTCCTACAAAAATGTATCCCACTTTTGTACCAATTTTGACCGCTTTTGCCCGACTTTGTACCGATTTTCACAAAAAAAGTCCGCTTTTGTCCCGATTTTGTACCGCTTTTTCGCACCGAATTCTCTTCTCGCCTCGGCTTCTCTCATTGCACGCCAAGCACTTACGCGCACCGACCTCGGACTTGGACCGGAAAGGTACGGTGGACGCGGTGGACGTGCAGTTGGTGATTAACGCGGCGCTGGGAATCATTTGATTGCGGATTGCGGAATCCGCCTGAGGTGGACGAGTTTCGATTAAGAGCACGAGTCCGCCGGAGGCGGATAAACCTCGATTACGAGTAAGGATTACGAGGCGCGATTACGAGTCCGCCCGAGGCGGATAAATCTCGATTGCGAGGCGGTTGAATTGCGTTTGGACGACCGCGCGGGGGGATTGACGGGTTTGGGGCGAAACCGTAGTATCGGGAGGATGATCGGCGCGATGGTTCCAGCCTTGATTTGGGGAGTGTTCGCGATGTCGGTTGGCGCGGAAGAACCCGTTAAACCCTATGGCGTGGGAATTCTCGGCAATTGCTGCACGCACGGGGCAGGGTTGTGCGGGATGTTCAAGGGCCGGCCGGACACGCGCGTGGTGGCGGCGCATGAGGAAGACCCACGGCGGGCGCAGGAACTGCAAGCGGTTCTCGGTGGGCCTCTCGCCGCGTCCTACGAGGACGTCATCGGCCATCCCGACGTGGCCATCGTGGCGGTCTCGAGCGATCCGTGTGAGAAGGCGAACTTGGTGGAAAAGGCGGCCGCGGCCGGGAAACACATCTTCCTGAACAAGCCGTTCTGTGACAACCTCGATAACGCCCGCCGCATCGCGTCCGCCGTGAAGAAACATGGCGTTTACCTGGTTCATGATATCCCGATGGTGCGGTTCATCCCCGTGTATGCGCGACTATTGGAAGAAGTTCATTCCGGGAAACACGGACGTGTGCTGGCTTATCATCACCAATTTGGCATGAATTTCCCCATGAATTTCGACCTGAAATCGGCGTGGCCGGAACGCCTCGACCCGCCGGAAATCTCCGGGGGTGGCGAGATGACCAACATGGGCTGCTACGCGATTGACTACGCGGTCGCGCTGTTCGGGCGTCCCAAGGCGGTGACGGCCAAATGGCAGAAAACGTGGGACGTTTATCAAGAAGCAAACGTCGAGAACTACGGCCAGATCGTGCTCGATTACGGCGATTTCTTCGCGTATTTGGACGTGGGCAAGCAGCAATTACAGGGTGAGCATCGCGGCACCAGCAACGCGGTAACCATCACGTTCGAGCATGAAGATTTGTACATTGATGCCAGCGCTGAGGTCGTTACCGTCAATCATGTGCCGCAGGATTACGCGCAGTTTGCACGGGGAGCGTCAGCCGTGGGTTCCGTAGAACAACTCATCGCGACGATCGAGAAAGGTATCCCGCCCAGCAGCGATGCCCGAACGGGCGTTCGTGCCACGGAAACACTGATGGCGGCTTACAGGTCCATCATGACGGGGCGCACAGTGAAGCTTCCCCTGAAGTCCGGCAAGAATCCCTTGGTATCTATGAAACGCGCGCGGAAAACATCTAGTGGATTGAATCAACCTGATGGCATCTGATCCCGTCAAAAAGAGCTACCAAAATCGCCATGGTGAGGAGCGAGCGCAGGGAGCGTCCCTATCTAATCAACTGATCGGCATTTTCAGGAGGTCGTCGCGTCGGGCGATGAATTCCTCATTAAGAGCGAGGGCATCGTTCTCTGCCATTTGGAGTATTTCCAGTGCTTGCGCACAGGAGCCGACCAGGTCCTCGTTATTCTCCCCGCTGGAAGGTCCGGCGTGAACGATGGCGTCTGCCAGCGAGACGATAGCGACGTTGCGCGGTACCTTGGTGGCGAGATCGGGATGATGATGAAAACGTATGACCTCGGCGATTTCCTCGGGCAACTGCCAATGATGGGCCAATTCGTGGCCGGCCTCGGTGTGGCTTAAGCCGACCAGTTCCTCTTCCGCCTCGATGAGTTCATGTCCGTTCAGGTTGGGGTCCAGTTTCGAATAGCGTTCGGGGATGACTTCGAGGAGCGTCATCCGCCCGATGTCGTGCAACAGGCCGGCCGTGAAAAGCGCCCGGTGATGCTTTTCTCCGGACCGTTTGCCGATCAACGCGGATGCCGCCGCGCACAGGGTAGCCTCCTGCCAGAAGGCTTCGAAATTGAAGCTCCGGCCTTTGTCGAACAGATTGATTACCGCCGCGGACAGCACGATGGAATAGGTTTCGCGAAGCCCGAGCAATGACACCGCCAGCGTAATGTTGTCTACGCGCTGCGGGAAACCAAAAGCGGCGGAGTTCGCGACGCTCAGTACCTTGGCGGCGAGTGTCGGGTCGCGCATGATGATCCGGGCGACCTCCGCCACGGAACTGTCAATGTTTTGCATAGCTTCGCGCACACTTTGCACGGTGTGCGGGAGCACGGGTAGCGACGAAATCTTCCGAATGAGGTGCGCGACGTTGGTCAGTCGCAGCGGCGTTTCGAGACCATGCACGGTGCCGACGATCTTCGGGGGCGGGGCATGGTCGTGTACGTCGTCGGGCGGATAGTAGCGTCGAATGGCGGAGCGGATATCCTCGGCCGAACAGAGCAGCGGTTTAACCTTCAGGCCGGTCTTTTCTTCGATCTGCCGAATGGATGCCGAGTCTAATGGACAGACCATACCCAAGGTCAACAGTTTGCCCAATCGGTCGATCGGAAACACTTCGTGTTTCAGGGCCGTTTCCTTGGAGACCAAGTTGACCAACGGCGCCGGCACTTCGTAGTTGGACAAATCGAGACTCGCGATGCCGGGCTGCCGCGCCAGAAAGCGCACGAAACTTGTCGGGTCAAGATAACCGAGCGAGATCAGGGTTTCGACCAGCTTCCCGCCTTTTTCGGACTGTGTTCGAAGACCGTCTTTGAGTTGACCATCGGACAGCATGCCGGCATCCATCAACATCTCGCCGATACGTTTCTTCTCGCCGGAGGCTGGACGGTCGCGGCCGACCGAAGATTCCACGCCCTTGGAGGCGGAGCCACGTTGCGATTCCTTGTCATCCGCCGCAACGGCGTCCGGCAGCGACGCAGGGTCCACCTTTGCCCCACATTTTGTACACGTCAGCGCGCGCCCACGAAAGAAAATAGGAATCTTGATCAGGTTCCCACACCGACACGCAAGACTACGGGGACGCGGTGACATAGGGTTACTTCACAAAACCTTTCGCTCCGTGGCGGAGGACACAAATGCTCCCACCGTGACATACTATCAGAAGCGTCATACTTATGTTCCGCGGTTCGTTCGTGACGCGATAAAGGTTGACAAACGCCAAGATGGATAGTTTATGCGGCTCGCACAGTCCTGTCAAGCCGAATCGCCCACGTCACTTGCGACAATCCCCGAACTGCCGTTCGCCACATAGCCGCGGAATCTGTCTCCTGTGCCCAGCACGACGAAGCGCGCCATCAGAAGGGCGCTTCCTCTTCTTCGGGGATATCATCCGGCGCTGCACCGCCGTGCCGCGAAGAAGGCGCGTAGGTTGTTTCGCTGACCCCGTCCGCGAGGCTCTTGAAGCGTTGGACGGGCCGATCAAAGAGCAGGTCGAACTTTCCCGTCGGACCGTTGCGTTGCTTCGCGATGTGTACTTGGATCAAATTATCGCTGTCCAGCGGCTCGTCGTCCGGCTTACCGCCGTTGCGCCGCTTATGCGCCGGCGGGCGGGATAACATGAGCACCACATCGGCGTCCTGTTCGATCGCGCCCGATTCGCGCAGGTGCGACAGTTTCGGGATGCCCGTATCGTCTTTCTCGGCTTCGCGACTAAGTTGGGACAGCGCCACAACGGGGAGCCGGAGTTCCCGGGCGATCCCTTTGATCGAACGGGATATTTCGGTAATTTCCTGTTGGCGGTTCTCGGCCCGCGCGGAGGCGTTCATCAGTTGCAGATAATCAACGATGATTAGATCGAGATTCTGAGTGGATTTATGGCGCCGCGCCTTGGACCGAAGGTCCAATATGCTGATGTTCGGGGTGTCGTCAATGTAAATGGGGGCGCGACTGAGTTTGTCCGCGGCCCGAGTCAGTTTGGGAAACTCGGACTGCGCCAGGAACCCGGTCCGGAGCCGGCGCGAATCAATCTGGCCTTCCATGCATAACAGGCGTTGGACCAACTGTTCCTTTGACATTTCGAGGCTGAATATCAACGCCGACTTTTGCAGGTGAATGGCGACGTGACTTGCGATGTTCAGCGCGAACGCGGTCTTGCCCACCGAAGGTCGAGCGGCGACCACGATCATGTCCGAGGATTGGAGACCCGAAAGATACTCGTCGAGTTTCGGGAAACCCGTGGCCAAGCCGGTGATGCCGCTGTGCGACTTGATGATTTCCTCGATGCGGTTAATGCTGTCTTCCAGCAGCTCGCTCACTTTGCTGATAGGATTGAGCTGACGGGCCGCCGCAATCGAGAAAATCTGCTGCTCGGCGCGGTCGAGTAGATTCTGAACGTCGCCGGGCAGGCCGTAGGCTTCACCGGCCACGTGGGAACAGGTGGTAATCAGCTTGCGCAGCATAGCGGCATCGAGGACGATTCTCGCGTAGTACTCGACGTTAGCGGAGGTCGGGACCGCGCCTCCGAGATCGGCGAGGTAACTGGCGCCGCCCACGTCTTCGAGGCGACCGTCGCGGGCCAGTTGCTCCATCAGGGTTACGCCGTCAATGGGAAAGTTCCGGCGAAACAGCCCGAGGATAGCCGCATAGATGTGTTGGTGGGCTTCGAGATAGAAGACGTCGTAAGCGTTTTCCCGCAGAATCTCGATGGCGGTGCCGACGGCATCCGGATTGAGCAGCATCGCCCCCAGGACCGAGCGTTCCGCGTCTACATTCTGCGGCGGCACTCGATCAAATGCCGGCTGGAGGTTCCGCTGCGTGGCCACCTTATTCGGCTTCTTCCTTGGTCACCCAGACCTTCACGTTCGCCTCGATCCCGCTTCCCAACCGCACCGGCACCGTGAAGATTCCCAACGCCTTGATCGGGTCGTCGAGGGCCACGTTCTTGCGGTCCACGTCCACCCCCAACTCCTTCAACCGGTCGGCGACATTGGCGTTGGTGATGGAGCCGAAAATCCGGTCGTCTTCCCCCGCCCGCGCCTTGATCTCCACGGTAAGCGCCTCGACCTGCTTCGCGACTTCCATCAACGCGGCGCGCTGCTTTTCTTCGCGCCGCCGGATGAGGCGGAGTTCATGCTCGATTTGCCGGGCGCTTCCGGAGTCGGCCTGAACGGCGAGCTTGCGCGGAATCAGGTAATTGCGCGCGTATCCATCCGATACGTTCACCGTCGCACCCATGTTTCCCAGATTGGACACATTCTCACTCAAGATCACTTTCACGTCAACGACCTCCTACTTAGTGCCTTTAGCATAACCGATCCTTGTTGCCACCTGGACCGAAGCAACGCATATCTTCCAATGGCGACTTCGAGAGATGAAGAGATTCTTCGTCCCGCCGCGGCGGGCTCAGAATGACAGCGTACCGTGTCGGTGGCGTACAGATTGCGCCGACGGCCGGCGAGCGCGCGTGCCGGCCCGAGTCAAGGACTTCCTCAATCGGCCACGAAGGGCAGCAGAGCGATTTGTCGGGCGAGCTTGATGGCCCGGGTGAGCATGCGTTGATGCTTTGCGGTGGCTCCGGTGATGCGCCGGGGGATAATCTTGCCCCGCTCCGTGACGTAGTGCTTCAACATGGCCACGTCTTTGTAGTCAATATACACGACCCGGTCTACCGTCAACCGGCACACCTTATTACGCGATATAGTCCTTCTTTTCTTCTTTTTCGCCCGCGCTCTCGTGGCTAACTTCGGCATTCTTTCCTCCAGTACTCAATCGTCAAAACGGAATATCATCTTCGGGTATAGGCTCTTCAATGGGTCGCGGTTCGGGCTTCGCTGCGGCGGCCGTCGCCGCTCCCGCCGGACCGTCCCAGTCCAACTGCTGAATACGTTCGGCATTGATCTCGATGGACGTACGCTTTTGGCCGGTGTTCTTGTCTTCCCAGTCGTTGGCGCGCAAGCGACCTTCCACGAGGATGGGGCGCCCTTTCTTGAGGTGCTCACCGCAATACTCGGCAGTTTTCGTCCAGGTGGTTACGTTGATAAAGAGGGTCTCTTCTTTCTTTTCGCCTTCTTTGGTGCGGTACACGCGCGTACAGGCCAATCCCAACTTGCAGACCGCGCTACCGGAAGGCAGATACCGCAATTCGGGGTCCCGCGTGAGGCGTCCCGCCAGGAAGACTTTGTTCAGGTCCGGCATCCGTAAGTCCGACATCCCCAGCTCCTTTCCCCTATTCTTCCACTTCCTCTTCGCTGCTATACACCGGTACGGCTACTTCATCTTCGTCGTCATCTCCGGTGGCCCGCGCTGCGGCCCGTGCCGCCGAGGCGCGCAGTTGCTCCTCATTACGTCGTTTTTGTTCGGCTTCGAGGGCCAGAGTCCGCTCGTCGAAGAGCACCACCAAGTAACGCAGGATTGATTCGGTCAGGCGGAAGTGGTTCTCGAGTTTGGCGACAAACGGGGCGTGTCCCGTAAATCGGAGAAGCACGTAACAGCCTTCATTAAAGTGCTGCACTTCATAAGCCAGCCGCCGTTTACCCCAGGTCTCCGAGCGCACGATAGAACCACCGTTATTCGATACCAGCGTCTCCACGTCTTTCGCTATCGTCTGGATTTCATCGTCCTTCAAATCGGGCCGGACGATGTAAAGCGCTTCGTAAGTCCGCAAAACGTGTCACCTCCTCATTCCAATTAGGTTGTTCCACAGCCGGATGAGAACTTCGCAAAGGACGCATGATAACAAAATACCAAACCTCACTCAACCTTCATCTCATCCTCAGATACCCCCACGTAGCCGCGCTCCACACGGGCGCCCCTCACCCTCAACGGCAACCCGCCGTCCATCGTGATCCCGCCGAGCCGATCGGTGCGGAACACCACAATCCCGCGGGCAAGATACCGATTTATCACGGCCTCGTCAAGTACTTCCGGCCCGGAACGACCGCCGGAGGAAACGGCCGCATACCGCGGCTTCACGGCCTCGATGAACCCGATGGAACTTGAGGTCTTGGATGCGTGGTGCGGCACTTTTAGAATCTGCGATCTACAGTTCCCCTCACTGAGCGCTTGTTCCGCCGCCGACTCGATATCGCCGGTGAACAATGCTTGCACGCCGGGCCACGTCAGTCGAACCACCAACGACTTGTCGTTGTCCGAGGCGCTTTCCGGCCAGTCTTCGGGCGGATGCAATACCTCCAATTGTGCGCCGCGCAACGCCAATCGGTCGCCGCGCCGTAACCGTCGCACTGCAATGCCGCGCGCCGAACAACGCGCTAGTAGTTCGGCTTCAAGCGGCGCGGAAGAAGCCGCCCCGCTCAGCAGAACGGTGTTTACTTGGAAGCGATTCAGTATGTGAAGTACGCCGCCCACGTGGTCGCGGTGGGGATGCGAAGCTACCACATAGTCGAGGTGCGACGCGTGTTCGGACCACAAATACGGCGCGACGATACGCGCGCCCGCGTCGAATCGTTCGCTGCGATCTCCGCCGTCAATAAGCAACGTGTCGCCGCCAGGCGTGCGCGCGAACGCCGCGTCACCCGCGCCTACGTCCAGGAAAACAACTTTGGCTTCGGGAAACCAAGGTCGCCACAGGACTGCAACGAGAATTGCGAGCGTGGCCAAACCGACGTTCGCGGCGCGACGCCAGTTGACGTTCGGCCGCGCCCAATAATAGAAGATCAGCGCGGCGTAACACAGCACGAGAGCGGGCATCGTGGGACTGGTGAGTGTGAAGTAGCTGAAGGGAATGGCCGCCACCCCTTGCGCGCTGAGACGAATGAGCGCCACCAGCGGCTGAAGGGCGTATCCGAAAAGCAGCGCGAGGTCGGAGGAAATTAGCGCCGCCGCGCTGGTTAAGAATCCCAGCCAGAGCACCAACGTCACCAACGGAACCACGACGAAGTTGGCCAGAGGTCCCGCAACGGGCAACACGTGGAAGAGGTGAACGCCCAACGGCAACGTCAGTGTTTGCGCGGCCAGCGTCACAGCCACGCTTTCCCGCACAAACCCCGGCAAACGCGAGACCGGCCAGAGCTTCGAGAGTATGGACGAAAAGCGCTCATAAAACGCCAGGATCGAGGCCACACCCAGGAACGAAAGTTGAAAGCCGCCATCGGATAGGGTGCCCGGATTCAACAACAACAGCGTCAGCGCGGATAGGCTCAAAGCGGTGGGTGCGTCGGGTTCGCGCTCGAAGAATTCCGCGGCGAGATACACCACCACCATAAACGCCGCCCGCAGGCACGACGCGCTGGCGCCCGCCAACGACGCAAAGAGGAGAATCACCACGAGGGTCAGCGTCGCGCGCATTCGCGGCCGCAGCGCCGTGAGTCGCAACAAGAAAGAAATGGTCAAATAAATGAGGCTCATGTTTATGCCGGAGACCGCCAGGATGTGCGCGGTGCCGGAGTTTCGGTAGGCCTCGTACTCCGCTTCGGTCACCCCGCTGCGCTCGCCCAGCCAGACCGCGAGCACGAACGGCAGCACCGACTCGGGCACCGCTTTTGTGAGCGATTCCGCGATATGCACGCGCAGCCGCGAGGTCCAATGCGTCGCCATCCACCAACGGGCGGGCGCCATCTTCTCCCCGGCCGCGGCGCCGAACGCGCGCAACGCGCTGTGGATGCCTTGCCGACGCAGGTAGTCTTCGCGACTGGCGATTCCGGGGTTGACGCGGCCGAGTTCGAACTGGAGTTGCCCTTTTACCCGCACGCGTTCATCCACGAACGGCACGTCCCCGGGCTGATTCCAACGCACCTCGACGCGGCCTGCAATGGGGAAGGTCTGATCGCGCACTATCAGCCGCTCGGCGGCCAGCCAGAAACTGGCGTATCGCGAACCGGGTTGAGACAGTTCGACGTAGCGGACTCGGCCTTCCAGGCGGAGGTATTCATCCGGATGCGTTTGCGCGTAAACACCGAGCGCGTCTACCGGTTGATTGCCCACGCGCACGTTCCAGAGCAGCGACCCGGCAGCCATAAACAGCAGCGCCACGCCGAGCGGCTGGGTTATCGCCGACCGCCGGAGTCCAAACGGGACCAAGGCGCCGAACAGGCCGAGTAGCAGCGGAAAGAGTAGACCGGGACACGCCCCCGTACTCGCGCAATAGGTGCCGGCGCTGAAGCCGACCCCGACCCACACCAGCGGGCGGTTCACGGGTCAATCGCCTCGAAGCAGTTGGTTGGCGAGGCGCGGTATTCTATCGCTTCCCCCGGGGGCGGCAAGTGAAATGCGAACTCTCAACTCTCTTCGCGAAGCAGGATCGCGAAGAACTGCAGAATCAGGTTGAGAACCACATACAGAAAACTCAGCGGATTGTTTAGCTCGATACCGATGAGTTGATTGACGAACGTATCAAACAAATCCCCCAAAGCGTCCACGATGGCCACGACTACGATCTCCTGTGTACTCGGATTCGCCGCAATTTACAACGATGCTACTCAAATTATACAACCTCGGCTCGCGAATCAAATTCGCGTCACATGAATTCGCGGATGAAACCTGCTATTGTTCGGCCAAGCGGTGACGGGGGCCGCCGACTGAGCGGAGACCCGGGCGAGTGCGGGAGGGATGGCAGGAGTGAGGCACTAGTGGACGAGGGGCGAATTCCCAGTTTGCACGTCGTGGCGGATTCGATTCCGCAGGCGTATTTTCGCGCGATGACGGCCGTGTGGAAAAACGGCTTGGCGATCCGAACCGAATATGATCGCAAGGACGAACAGGGGAAGTATATTGACCCGCCGAGCCGGGATGCGCGCGTCTTGATCGAAATCAAAGACCCATGTGCCGAACCGCGCTATCCGCCGGTTTCCTTTTGCGAGATCGGCGCGTATATCGCCGAAATCCTGGGCATCAAAGACCATCTCGTGGTCCCGATGGAGCAACTTAAAGAATCGTTGAACGGCGAACTCTCGGCCAAGGAGTGGCCGTACACCTATCATCAGCGGCTATTCAGCCATCCCGGCCTGGACGGACGCGTCGTCAACCAGATGGCGCTGGCGGTCGAGCGCGTGGCGCGTACGCCTTACACCCGACGGGCCGTAGCGACCACGTCCGTGCCCAGCCTCGACCCGTACTTGAAGGAAGACGTCCCGTGTTTGCGCGAAGTTCAACTGCGGTGTCCTGAGGACGAACACGGGAACTTATGTTTGAACCTGAACACCATGTGGCGCTCGCGCGACTTGTACAAGGCGTGGCCGGACAACGTCATCGGCATCACTTTTCTTCAGAGTCGCTTGGCGAGGGAAGTTGCCGAGAAGTCCGGGCGCCCAACGCGCGTGGGCAGTTACGCGGACTATAGTTCCTCGCTGCATATTTATGGGCAAGACTTCGGGGCCGTGGGAGGCGATTCCGCGCGCGGCTTGCAGAGTTTCTTCGACACGTTCGATGAGGAGAGTTTTCTAGCGCGATCGCTGACCAGCGAACAAGCTTGCGACATGCTGGTGCTCCCACAATTGAAGCAACTTCTTTCCGAGGAGCGCGTTCGCCAATGGCGGTTCCCACCGGAGGCAATCGCGCTGGGCCGGCAGCTTATTGCGGACTTGGACTCCGGGGCGTACTTACCGTAGAATAATCTAGTGTGCCTGATCTTGGGGACGGGGAAAACTTGAGGGGACGGGGTGACGCGGGATTAGCCCCTTTTTTGACAAGGGGTTTACGTGGAAGAAATAATACTTTCGGAGTAAGGATTCTCACCTTTATGAATATTTCGTCTCGTTGTGAATATGCGTGCCGCGCCATGGTGGAATTGGGGCGGCATGAGAATAATGAGCTGCCGGTCACGGCCGAGTATATCGCCGACCGACGCCACATTCCCGAAAAGTACTTGGTGCACATTCTGCTGCAACTAAAGCGCGCAGGGCTAGTGCGTAGCGTGCGGGGTTCGCAGGGCGGCTATCTGCTGGCGCGGCAGCCTGAAAAGATCAACATGCACGACATCGTCCAGGCGATTGACGGTCCGGTGCTGCATCCGCTGCCGGTAAAGGACAATCAAGGAAAAGACCTGGAGCCGGCGTGGCGCGAGGTCGCATTCGGGATCGGGCAGTTGCTCGACAAATTGACGCTGCGGGCCCTCATTGACCGGGCCTCGAAGTCCAACATGTACTATATCTAGGGGCTGGTACCGCGTGCTACTGACTTTACGGGGGCTTCGGAAGGAGAGGAATGTCGGCGCCGATTCAACACGCGGGTGAGACCCGGGCCAATCGCTATCGCCGGCGTCTTGCGGAGACCGTCGGGCGGGGCCAAGCCACCTATACGCCGACCCAAGTCGTGATCACGCGGGCCAAGGGTTGCTACCTGTGGACGGTAGATGGTCGCAAACTGCTGGACTTCACGTCCGGCGTGCTCGTGACGAATCTCGGATACGGGCATTTCCGGTTCGAGAAGCTCTATCGGGAGTATGCCCGGAGCCTTCCCCGCAACGCCTATAACATGCTAACGCCGCTCCAAGTGCAGGCCGCGGAACGACTGATTAAGAGCTTGGGCTATCCCAAAGCTCAGAAGATGCTCTGGGCCGCGAGCGGGGCGGAAGGCATCCAGAAAGCCATGTGGGCGGCGCTGCACCGGCATCCGGAGCGGCCGATCATGGTAGCGACGCGGGGCGGGTTTCACGGTAAGAAGGGTTTGGCAGGGGACGTGACCGGCGACGCCAGCAAGAATCCGAACGTGCGATTCGTTTCATTCCCGATGTACGAGGAACACCCTCCCGCATACTACCAAGCCGAACTCGACGGGTTGGCGAAAGCGTTTCCGAACCGGATTGCGCTCTTGATTACGGAGCCGTATCTTGGAGCGAAGGGATCATTCCATCCGCCGAAGTGGTACCACCCATTGTTGCAAGCGTGGTGCGAACGCCACGACATCGCCTTCATCTTCGATGAAGTGCAGTCCTGTCATGGTCGCACGGGGAACATGTACGCGTTCCAAACCTACGAGGTCGAGCCGGACCTCGTGGTGCTGGGCAAGGGCATGGCCAATGGCGAACCGGCGGCAGCCGTAGTAGGGCGCGCGGACCTGATTGACTCGCTCGATTACGGCGAGGCGTCGGACACGTTCAGCGGAAATCCCCGGGCCTGTGCGGCGGTGTGCGCTACGCTGGACGTGTTCGAGCGGGAAGGAATCGTCGAGCACTGCCGGGCCATGGCCCCCCGGATGCTCGAAGGGCTGAACGCACTTCGAGACCAGTTCGACTTTATTCGACGTGTGCGCGGGGAAGGATTGGTCTACGGCGTAGAGATGCTCGACGATGAAACGGCTAACCGTTGCGTCCTCGAAGCGTACCGCGGTACTGGCAAGCTCGGCGTGCATTTTCTCGGACCGCTCGCCGGAAAAGTCTTGCGCGTCAGCCCCCCATTGGTTATTACCCCGCATCAACTCCAGCAAGCCCTCGAAGTGCTCACCGCGGCTTGGTCCCGCGTCTGACTTCAGCCCAGGCCCAGGGCGGCATTGATCACCAGTTGCACGTCCACGGCATTGATGGCGAGATCGCCGTTGACGTCGGCATTGACACCGGTGGGCAGGCCCAGGGCGGCGTTGATCACCAGTTGCACGTCTACGGCATTGATTGTTCCATCCGTGTTGAGGTCTCCGACGGTTGCTTCGGTATCCAGCACGAAGTTGACGGCTTCCGTCTGAAGCGCGGACACGCCGCGCACCTGGGCTTGCGACTTGTATCCGGCCGCGCTGGCGTGAATGGTGTACGTGCCTTCGGGAAGCGCGGCCAAGGCGTACACCCCCGAATCGTCCGTTTTGGTGGAGAGATTGGCGGCGCCGGTGAGGACAATCTGGGCGTTGGCCACGGGTGCTTTCGCCGCGTCGTGCGTGACCACGCCCGCCATCGAGCCGGGCAGCGCGAACTTGGCGATCATGGTGCCGTTCTGCTCTTTCGGCGTATCCGGCTCCGCTTCAACCTGGTACCATACCGTTTCATAGTTAGGCGAGGTACATTGCACTGTCACGGTAGTGGCCTTCGCGACGAGGCCACGGAATTCGTAGTCACCTTCTATGCACGTATACGTCGTGTCGAAAACTTCACCGCCGATGAGCGCATCCACGCGGATGCCGCCCAATTTTCGGCCGAGGTCGTCGGAAACGACGCCGAATATTTGAAGTGGCGCATAGGCCGCGGCTAACGAGAAATTCGCGATGGTGATCGCTCCGGAAGAGACTCCGACTTCCTGGGCGCCGGTATCGTAGCCGGGTGAGAACGCCTCGACGACAAAGCCACCCGCGGGCAGGTTATTGATCTCGAAATTGCCGCTGGCGTCCACTATCACAATACGTTCGAGGCTACCGTCATCAGCTTGAACACGCACCGATGCGCAGTCCAGCGGTGAGTCCGTAGCTGCGCCCTTGACGCTGCCTCGGATCGCTCCGGGGATGGCATTCTCGGCGTGGAAAAAATCGAAGTCTGTGGGAATCTCGGCGACCACGGCAAGGGTGCCGTTGAAGGCGCTGAGACCAATCTCCTTGACGGCGACCGGGACCGCCGAGTGGCGACCAATCAGAGTCCAGACGGTTCCATCCGGGCTGAAATACGCGATAAAATCCTGTTCGAACTTGATGATTTTCAGGAAGTACGGTCCGGGGCCGGGTGCATCCAGCAGCACGCTGGAGAAGACGCCGGCTACTTCCTGACCGAATTCAAAGCGAAGCGCCCCGGCAATGAACCCGTACGTCAGCCGGAGGTAATTATCGTCATCATTATACATGATGAGCCCGCCCTGTTGGTGACTCTCCGTCGGATTGGTCGTGATACGCGTGCTGATTTCGAAGTTGCCGCTGGGGGCGGGCTGGAGCAGTATCGGAGCGTCGTTAATGAAGAACCAGAGGTCTTTGGATTCAGTGATGATTCGTAACGTGCCGGGCACCGCGGTCAGACTCCAGTGGGTTGGATTCTCGCGCACCCACCGCCATTTTGGATCGAGCGCGGGGCTATCGAATCCGTCATCCTGCGCGGGGATGAAGTTGGTAGCAAACAGGAGGTCGTCATCGTTGCCAATGGTGTTGTCTAACGTATCTTGGGAAAACCAAAGTCCAATCCAGTTTCCTTTTCCGTCCGTGTCAATTTGGGCCCACACGTCGTTGCCAAAATCCGCCGACCCATTCGTATTGAAGAGTTCCATGGGTGACCACGAGAGGCCGTTATCCCGCGAAGTTGAGAAGACGATGTCATAGTCGCTTTGTTTCGCTCCGGCCAATTCCGCATGTTGCCAAGCGGCCATCCACGCGCCGGCGCCGTCCGTGGCAAGACCAAGCGATTGGTAATAGTCCGGGCCGGTAATCGTGATGGCATTGGAATTGACCACGACCGGAGCGGTCCAGGTAGTGCCGTTATTTGTGGAACGTGCCGCCAGAAGGTTTCGATCCCCGCTCAGCGTTCCGCCCAGCGTATCGTCGGTTTCCCAGACGGCCACCCAGTTGCCGCGGGTGTCAGTAGCGATTTGGGGGAACTGGTCCGTTCCGGTGTCCGTAGTCGCGCTATTGTTAACGACCACCGGAAAGCTCCAAGCAACGGCGTTGTCGGTGGAAAGGGAGCAGAAGATGTCGTAATCCGTGCCGATGTTCCCGCCCAGATTCTCCCAGGAGGCCCAAATGGTGACCCAATTGCCTTTCTTATCGGTGGCCAAGCGAGGACTGAAGTCGCTGCCTGCATCCCCGGCGGGTGCATTCGTGTTCAGTACCGCGGCGGCGGACCAGGTAGCCCCGTTATCTGTGGAGCGTGAAAAGAAGATGTCCGCTTCTCCGGGCGAGAAAAAGTCGGAGTGCCACACGGCGACCCACGTACCGTTCTCGTCTGTAACGAGATGCACAAACGCGTCATTTGCCGAATCCGTGGGCGCGAAGCTATTGAGCGCGGCCGGCGGCGACCAGTTCGCGCCGTTGTCCGTGGACCTGGAGAAGAAGATGTCCGAGTCGGTGCCGACAGTGCCGCCCAGACTATCCTCGGAGTACCACACCACGATCCAATTACCGGCGCGGTCGGTGGCAATCTGCGGCTGGTAGTCGTGCCCGGCGTCAGTCGCGGCGTTGCGGTTCAGGAATTGCCACTCACTCCACGTCGCGCCATTGTCCCGTGAACGCGAGAAGCGGATATCGGCGTCGCTGAATTCAGTCCCGAGCCACGCCGTCGCGTTCCACACGGCTATCCAGTGACCGTTCCGGTCCGTGGCCATCGCCGGAAGCCAGTCGGCGTCCAGATCGGTCGCCGCGGAACCGTAGAGCGGGGCTGGAGGGGAAAACGTCACAGCGCCAGAAATAAGCGACGGGATGAGCATCAGTGGAAAGAATACGAGGACATTTTTCATCATACTATTTCCCTTGCGTGCCGTCACGCGAGTCATCCGTTTCTCCGGTGAAGAAGCTCACTACAGGAGGATACTGCCGCCGTTCTGTGGGTCAAAGGAAACACTGGAAGCGTCATAGGTCGTGAGTCCGGTAAGGTCCACTACACTTCCGCTCCCGGATGCGGTGACCGTGAGCCGGTTGGTAGCGACGGTCGTGATGGTAATCAGGCCGGAAAGATCAATGTGTCCGCCGTTTGTAGCCCGGATGGTCTGGATATAGCTGCTGCCGGTGTTGACCGTCAGGGTCGTTACCGCCGACAGATCCAGGAGCGAGCCGGCACCGTCCACGTCGGCGATGGTGTAATAGCCGTTTCGGGTCCAGCTATAGGTGGTCAACCCCGGCAGGCTCACTTGCGCGCCGCCGCTCAGTATCCAACGGGTGTTGGTGGCGCTCGCCAGGATTGGCGTAGTCAGGACACCCGCGCCCTGGACCGTGAAGACCGCGTAGTCCGTGCTGGTCAGGGCCGGCAGGTTCAAGGTCGTCCCGTTCTTGACGGTGACGGTGAACTCGCTCGTGTCGCCCTCAATCGAGGTCAGCCCGGGGAGGCTCACGTTCGCCCCGCTGTTCAACGTAAGCGAACTGTTGCTGAGCGTGGCCAAGACCGGGGCCGTGAGCGTGCCGGTCCCGGAAACGGTCAGCGGCGTGCTGGTGAGGCTGGTCAAGGCGGACGCGTTGAGGGTGCCGCCATCCTCGACGGTAAGGGTTCCTGTGGTGAGACTGGTCAGTCCTGGGAGGTCGAGGATCACACCCGCAGACGCGACAAAGGTGGTGCGACCGGCCTCACTCAGGCTGGACAGGTCAATGCTACCGCCGGCCGAAGGAGCGATGGTCAACATGTTGCCGCCGATGGTCGCGATGGTGGTCAGGCCGGAAAGATCAATGTGTCCGCCGTTTGTAGCCCGGATGGTCTGGATATAGCTGCTGCCGGTGTTGACCGTCAGGGTCGCCACCGCCGAGACGTCCAGGTGCGAATCCACGCCATCCACATCGAAGATGGTGTAATAGCCGTTACGGGTCCAGCTATAGGTGGTCAACCCCGGCAGGCTCACTTGCGCGCCGCCGTTCAGTATCCAACGGGTGTTGGTCGCGCTCGACAGAACTGGCGCCGTCAGCACACCCGTGCCCTGGACCGTAAACACCGTGAAGTCCGTGTTGGTCAAGGCGGGCAAGCTCAGGTTCGTCCCACTAGTAACATTCACGGTGAATTCACTTACGCCTCCGGCAATCGAGGTAAGGCCCGGGAGGCTCACGTCCGCCGCGCTGTTCAACGTAAGCGAACTGTTGCTGAGCGTGGCCAAGACCGGGGCCGTGAGCGTGCCGGTCCCGGAAACGGTCAGCGGCGTACTCGTGAGGCTGGTCAAGGCGGACGCGTTGAGGGTGCCGCCATCCTCGACGGTAAGGGTTCCTGTGGTGAGACTGGCCAGTCCTGGGAGGTCGAGGGTCACACCCGCAGACGCGACAAAGGTGGTGCGACCGGCCTCACTCAGGCTGGACAGGTCAATGCTGCCGCCGGCCGAAGGAGCGATGGTCAACATGTTGCCGCCGATGGTCGCGATGGTGGTCAGGCCGGAAAGATCAATGTGTCCGCCGTTTGCAGCCCGGATGGTCTGGATATAGC
>JACQVH010000206.1 GCA_016209895.1 Candidatus Hydrogenedentota bacterium
GTGGAGCCGCGGCACCTATTTCTTCCAGGCGATCTAGGGGGTCGGGCGTCCGACGCAGAAACGCACCGACATTGCCGAGAGCGAACCTCTTGCCGATGTGGAGTTGCTTGTTCCGGGTATGGTGTGCGAGGGCTGCGCGGAGAAGATCAGCGCCGCCTTGAGCCCCATCACCGGCGTGCGCGAGGTAAAGGTGAAGATCCTCCAGAAGCGCGTGTGCGTCCGGTACGAGCCGGGCAAGGTCCGCGAGCAGCAGCTCACGGAGGCGCTCGACCAGGCCGGCTACAGTGCCGAGAGGCACCCACAGTGAAGATCGAGACGAATGAGGAATAACCCCACGAGACTCAACATCGCCAGTGCCGCAGGAACCTTCCTCACGTTGCTGTGCTGTCTGGGATTCGGACCGGTACTGGCTGCTTTGTCTGCCATCGGCTTGGGCTTCCTCATAAACGACCTTGTTTTGCTGCCGATAATGATCGTCTTCCTTTCGACGGGGGCTATCGGACATCAGCTGTCGTCTCGCAAATCCCACGGTCAAAAAACGCCCCTCTATCTCCATCTCGGATCGGCGGCGGTCGTGGTCGTCTTTACGTTCGTCGTCTATTTCCAACCCGCCATTTGGCTGGGCGTCGCGGGCATCTTCGCTGCCTCCATCCTCGACTTACGGCTGAGACTAAAAAAGGTCGCCTGCTCTACAGACGATCGGTGTCACGCCACCGCACCATCTAGCAAAGGACAATCATCATGAGCGATTGCTGCAAGACGGGAAAGCACTTGGTTATCCTTGGCGGCGGCTCGGCGGCTTTTGCTGCATCGCTCAAGGCCAGCGAACTCGGCCACCGGGCGACCATCGTCAACGCCGGTCTTCCTACTGGCGGCACGTGCGTCAATGTGGGGTGTGTGCCGTCCAAGTTCCTCATCCGGGCCGCCGGGCAACTACACGACGCCCGCCATCCTCGATACGCGGGGATCGATGGTTCAGGCCACCTGACGGACTTTCGAGCGCTCATCTCGCAGAAACGAAGTCTGGTCGAGGGTCTGCGCCAAGGCAAGTACCTCGATGTCATTGCCGACGATCCTGCCATCCAGCTTATCGAAGGCCGGGGGCGCCTCCCGGACGCCCATACCGTTGAGGTCAATGGCAAACAACTGAAGGCGGACTGCATCCTCATCGCTACCGGTGCTCGCCCTCGGCTACCGAACGTACCCGGCATTGTGGAATCTGGATGTCTCACGAACGAGTCACTCTTCGAACTGACGCAACTTCCAAAGTCCCTCATCGTCCTCGGCGGAAGGTACATTGCCCTTGAATGCGCCCAGATGATGGCGCGACTCGGCACCGCGGTCACCATTCTTCAGCGCTCGAGCCGCATCCTGCCGACGGAAGCGCCGGACCTGACCGATCAGTTGACCGCTTTCTTTCACGAAGAGGGCATCAGGGTCGTGACAGGCATTGACCTGCGCCAGGTAGGGAGGGAAGCCGACTGCATCCGCGTCGTTGCGGAAGTCGAGGGCAAGCCTTGTACCTTCGAAGCCGAGCAGATTCTGGCCGCCACGGGCAGGATGGGCAACACGGATGGAATCGGTCTGGAAAACTTGGGGCTCATACCAAGGTCTGACGGTACGATTCACGTCAGCGAATCACTATCTACAAAAGTCAAAGGCATCTACGCGGCGGGTGATGTTATCGGCGAACCACAGTTTGTCTATTCGGCGGCCTACGAAGGCGCGCTTGCCGCCGAGAACGCGCTGGTCGGCACCAGCCGGTCCCGCGACTACACTGGCCTGCCGTGGGTGATCTTCACGGATCCGCAGGTGGCAGGGGTTGGCCTCGACGAGGCGCAGGCCCGCCGTCTAGGCATCAACGCTGAGACCGCAACGCTGCCGCTCTCCCATGTCCCGAGGTCGCTCGTCGGTAGGGACACACGCGGCTTCATCCGCTTGGTGCGCGAACGCCAGTCCGACCGGCTAATCGGAGCCCGTTTCCTCGCGAGCGAAGGCGGCGAGCTCTGCATGGAGGCGGCTCTTGCCATCCGCGCAGGCATGACAGCGCGAGAACTGGCATCCCTTTTCCACCCCTACTTGACCCTTTCCGAAGGCCTAAAGCTCGCTGCCATCACCTTCGGAAAGAGCGTGGCGAAACTGAGCTGCTGCGCATCGTGAGACCATGTTCCATGATTTCAATCGCGTCTGTGTAAGAACGGCCGTTTCTATACGACTCACTTCTTAGAAGCCCAATCGTTGACGGGGCGGCTCTTGGCCCCAAACAAACTTAAGGTCCGAGGTGAATCCTGGGCCCAAAAACGGCCTGGAGTCGCGTTCAGATGCAGCGTCAATCAGACTATCGACGAAAAAGCGAAGCGACTTCGCCGGAAAGGATACAAGAATATGGCGAAACCATCAGCGCAAGGCAAAGGTCGGGTTGAGTTCAAGTTTAGGACCGAGCCTCACAAGGAAGTTTTTGTCGCCGGCACCTTCAATAACTGGTGTCCCACGGAAAAGAAACTAAAGGAAAGTGGCGCCGGTATCTACGCCATCGTCGTTCAGCTTCCGGCAGGCCAACATGAGTACAAGTTTGTTGTCGATGATGGCTGGCACATTGACCCCGAGAATCCAAATCAGGCGCTGAACGCCTTTGGCTCGCTGAACAGCGTTGTCACCGTGGAGTGATGCAGAAGAGTTAACAGTGGACACACAAAAGGAGAAAGAACCATGAAAAAGAGTCTCGTAGTGATGCTGGGTTTCACAATGCTGGTGTTGTTCGTGGGGTACGTAATCGCCGCTCCTGGAATCTATGCGGCGGGCTCCGAGAGCAAGGGCTCGGAGATGAAGGCCATGCGATGCACGTGGACTGGCACGGTCTCGGTCAAAGCCGAAAAGGTGGATGGCAAGGACGTCAAGACGCCTTACGTGAAGGTTTCGGAAGCGAAGGCCGAGGATGGCATGGCCATGGATATGACGAAAGGGATGGAATTGAAGATTGTTGGCGCGAAGGCCACCGATGCCACGAAGCTTGCCGGGAAGGAAGTTGAAGTGATGGGCGTCATGGCAATCGATGCAGACTCGGTGGCCGTGAAAGCCGCTCCTAAAGGGCAGAAATCCGAAGGGTCATCCTCGAAATGACAAGAGGCGCCTAACTCGTGAACATGCCCGTGATAGAAACTTTCTTTGAGTCGGGTTTGTCTCGGTTAGCTGAACCTCCTGGTTGATCTTAGCGCGGTTGCCCTCCCCACGGGGAGGGCAACCTTTTCAAGCCGAGAGCCAAATCGCCGGCATGCCTACGGTTCGGTGCATCAGGTCCGCTGAAGGCCCGACCGGAGAAGTTCGGTTTCACACCCGACCACATCGTGGCCGCAGCACCGGAACCGGTAGCGCGGACAGCTGGTCGATTCACCAGACACGGAACGGGATTGAGCGATGAAGGAACAACAACTTGTATATCTTGTCAGACACGGTCAGACCGCGGTGGACGCCGCATTGGAAAAGCTTGCCCGCACCGATCTCCAGGGCCTCGCCGCCGTGGATAACGCGAGACTGGCGTACGCTCGCTTCCGGGAGATTTTTGCGGGTGGGCGGTGGGAACGACTGGTCCACGCCGGCACCAGAGTCCAGCGCCCCCTTTGGGCCAGCACCGGGAGTAAGAACCCCGCCTACCCCGATACGCTGTACGTGGACAGTCTCATTGGACCGGACACCGTCAACACGGTGTGGCCGCGTTCGCCAAAGCGTTCGCGAGCTTGATGAGCAGTGTTGAGGACAAGAAAGCCAAATTGCTTGCGGCAGGTCAGACTGGGGCGAACTCGTGACGCTGGAATATTGCGATATGTTCCCCAATGCGATCATGGTTGAGGTGCTGGTGTGAATCGGCAAGGTGACTCTCGAAACCAGTCGCATAGCTTGGAGGCAAGATGACTCATTTCCATCGAACGCAGGATCTTGCCGAAACCGTTTCGAAACAATGGAACGACGAACGATGCATGGGACGGGAACTGATCCTCGGGAGCTGCCCTCTTGAACCTCTTCCTGAGCGCCCCGTCCTTGAGCGTCTTCTTGCCACTTGTTTCTATGCCAGTCTTTTGAGGGAGGAGGATCGACCGGTTCGTTTCCGCCTTATTTTGGGTGAGCCGCAGCAGTTTAGCCCTGAAGCTGGACCCCCGGCTGGAGTCCATCGGATCATTTTTTCGAAGCCGCGTCCTTTCCACGAGCAGGAGCTTAGGCGTCTTTTCCCCGCCGCCGACTTCCATCGCTCCTTGATTGGGGTTCGTTTGGACACCAGAGAAGGACCGATGATTTGGGGTCTCGTTCATTCCGGGCCGCGATGGGTCCATGAGATTCACGGCGGCAGGCACTCCTTTTCGCCGCTGCGGGGATCCCTGGTCGTTTGCGTGACGGACCCAGGCCGGCTGACTGTGCGCCGTGGGCCCGCAACGATTGCATCCCTCAGTGGTGCGGAGATTAGCTGTCCCACGACGGAGGTCTTCGACACGAAATGGTTCCCTCAATGCTTCGAGTCTACGCGCGCCGAGCTTTGGGCTCTGCACGTGGCCGCCCGTGAACGCGCGGGAAACGCTTGGGCGAAGCTTGACCCGGACATCGTGCGGCGTATTGCACAGCAGGTGGATCGGAGGGTGATCAGTACGATTCGAAATTCCCGGCACGGAGGCACCCTGGTTTTTCTCCCCGTGGGGCACGCTGCCGCATTCGCCGCCGACAACCCGTATATGACCATGCGCTATCAATTCGCAGCCGAAGAGCCGCGCAACCGTTTTCGCACCCTAATCGTCAAGCTTATGAATGCGCTCGCGGAGGAGTTTGGGCCACAGGCATCTCATGGCGATCGAATCGGATGGAATGATTATGTCTCAAGCAGGAGCGATACGCTTTCCATGCTGGAAGAGGGCATCATGGAGGTCGCCCATCTTGTTGCCGGTCTTGCGGCGATGGACGGCGCCGTGGTCCTGACGAACAAGTATGAACTGCTCGGCTGTGGTGCGGAAATTGCCTGCGAGCTTGAAAAAGTGCCGACCGTCGCAAAAGCCTTTGACGCCGAGGCGACCCGGACGGCACAAGTTGCGGCGGACGGTTTCGGCGCACGGCACCGTTCTGCTTACCGTCTCTGCCATGCTCTTCATGATGTCATAGCCATTGTGATCTCCCAGGACCGCACCGTGCAATTTGTCAAGTGGAATAACGACGCGGTCACGTACTGGGACCAGGTAGCGACTAGTGTGTTGGACATCTAACGGAAGGAACTATCTTCCGGGCCGACGCACTCGGAGAGGACCGCTAAACCGAAACTCGAAAAGGAATAGAGCAAAATGAAAGAACTCGTCGACAGACAGCGCATAGAACAATGCCGCACGGAAAGCAGTTAATCGAAGTAGGTTCACGCAGGCCGGCTCTCAGCGCCATCTTAATACCCCGTAGTGAGAGGAAGACTTTTATGGACGCGGCAACAGCAGAAACCCACCGCCTGCACGAAGACGCCAGCCGAGCGGAGAACTGGAAGCGGTGGGGCCCCTATCTCGCCGAGCGGCAATGGGCCACGGTGCGGGAAGACTATTCCCCGGATGGCACCTGCTGGGACTATTTCCCTCACGACCATGCGCGGAGCCGCGCCTACCGGTGGGGTGAAGACGGCCTGCTAGGCATCACCGATCGGGAATGCCGCGTATGCTTTGCGCTTGCGCTGTGGAACGGGCGTGATCCAATCCTCAAGGAACGGCTATTCGGCCTGACGGGACCGGAAGGAAATCACGGCGAGGATGTGAAGGAGGACTACTTCTACCTCGACTCGACGCCGACTCATTCGTATATGAAAGCACTGTACAAGTACCCACAGGCAGAGTTCCCTTACACACAGCTGGTAGAGGAGAACCGGCGACGCGGTCTGGATGCCTCTGAATTCGAGCTGGCTGACACTGGCGTCTTCGCCGAGAATCGCTATTTCGATGTGATTGCCGAATATGCCAAGGCGAGTCCTGATGATACGCTGGTCCGGATTTCTGTTCACAATCGAGGTCCACAGACCGCCACACTCCATCTACTGCCTACCGTCTGGTTCAGGAACACTTGGTCTTGGGGTTGCAAACACGAGGGATACTCGCCTAAACCGCATATGGTCCTTGAGGATAAGGACTTGGTGAGCCTAACCCATGAGACACTGGGCGGTTTTGCCCTACAGATCGGATCCGCCCCGGATGGAACTACCCCTCAGGTCTTGTTCACCGAAAACGAGACCAACTACGCACGGTTGTTCGGTACCCCCAATCAGTCTCCCTATGTGAAGGATGCGTTTCACTCATTCGTCGTGAATGGCCACGCCGCCACTGTCAATCCGAAGCAGTGTGGAACAAAGGCTGCCGCACACTATGTGTTGACACTTGCGCCCGGCGAGTCCACGGAGGTGCGGCTGCGTCTGGCGGCCCGAAAAGAAATGAACCGCGACGTGACCGCGAAAAGTTCTGATGATATCTTCGCCCGGCGAATACGAGAAGCAGAAGAGTTCTACACACCACTAATTCCTACGCAATTCAGTGCGGAGAGCCGCAATGTCATGCGGCAAGCCTATGCCGGTTTGCTGTGGACCAAGCAATTCTACCATTACATTGTCAGAGACTGGATGGAAGGCGATCCGGAGATGCCAAGTCCCCCAGCCAGCCGGTTAAAGGTCCGCAATGCGGAGTGGGCGCAATTATATAGTCGGGATGTCCTATCCGTGCCGGATAAGTGGGAGTATCCGTGGTTCGCGGCGTGGGATCTGGCATTTCACATGATTCCATTCGCAGAGATTGACCCGGAGTTTGCAAAGAGCCAACTCGTCCTGCTCCTCCGGGAATGGTACATGCACCCCAATGGGCAGATTCCCGCGTACGAGTTTGCGTTTGGCGATGTGAACCCGCCGGTACACGCTTGGGCCGCCTGGCGCGTATATAAGATTGCCACAAAGAAAGGTGAACGCGACACAGACTTCCTCGAACGCACCTTCACAAAACTGCTACTCAACTTTACTTGGTGGGTCAACCGCAAGGACCAGGATGGACGCAACCTCTTTTCAGGGGGCTTTCTCGGTCTCGACAACATCGGTGTGTTCGACAGGTCAAAACCCCTGCCGACCGGGGGCACGCTTCAGCAAGCCGATGGTACGGCCTGGATGGCTTTCAATTGTCTAACCATGATGGACATCGCGATGGAACTGGTGCATGAGGGTTCGAAACCGAGAGTTGCCTACGGGGACCTGGCATCCAAGTTCTTCGAGCATTTTATACAGATTACCGATGCCATGAACACCCTGGGTGGAACCGGCCTCTGGGACGAAGAGGACGGGTTCTACTACGATCAAATCCGGATTGATGGCGGGACACCGGTGCGTCTGAAGGTGCGTTCCTTGGTAGGGCTCTTGCCCCTCATTGCCGTCACGGTCCTGGAGCAGGAGACGATTGACCTGCTGCCAGGATTCAAGAAGAGGTTCAGTTGGTTTCTCGAGAACCGGCGCGACCTGGCGAAACACATCTCTTGGACCGAAGCCGACTGTTGCCCCGGGCATCACCGTTGGTTGTTGGCGATTCCCTCCAAAGAGCGACTGATTCGCGTGTTACGGTACCTGCTGGACGAATCCGAATTCCTCTCCACTTACGGCATACGGTCGCTCTCGAAGTTCCATGCTCACCATCCCTATATATTGCGCGCTGGCGGCGAGGAATTCCGCGTGGAGTATGTTCCGGGCGAAAGCACCACAGCCCTTTTCGGCGGCAATTCCAACTGGCGCGGGCCCATCTGGTTTCCCGTAAACTACCTTATCGTGGAAGCGTTGGAACGCTATTACCACTACTACGGAGACGACTTCCAGGTCGAGTGTCCAACCGGTTCCGGCAACTTCTGCACGCTCCAAGAGGCTGCGAACGAGATCTCGCGACGCCTGACCGGCTTGTTCTTGATCAATAAGAACGGACAACGCCCCTGCCATGGGAAGAACGATACCTATAAAAAGGATCCAAATCGACGTGACCTCGTCCTGTTCCACGAGTATTTCCACGGGGAAACGGGAGAAGGCCTGGGAGCCAGCCACCAGACCGGATGGACGGCCCTGGTTGTCCGCTGCATCGAGAATGCCAGGCAACATCACACTGTGGAGTTCAATCACGCGGAGGAAGCGACCGAGTTTTCCAGGCAGACTTCGTTGAATGATGAAAACATCGGAAAGTGAGGCAATCGATATGAAGAGTATTCCAGACGGGAAACGCGTTGGCAATGGCTTTGATGACGGCTTGCGCACGGGTGGCCCGTGTGTTGTTGAAAAGCCGAGGCGACGCAATGCGTGTCGGATCTTCGGTGACACCTGTTTTATCCTGGCATCCCTCTTGATTCCGGCAGTCCACGCGACAGCCGAGGAATTTGACCACATGCATCGCCTCTACGATGGCGTAGTAAAAAGGTTCGTACAGAATGGGATGGTGAATTATGCCGGGCTGAAGGCCGACCCCAAGACACTTGACCAGTATCTCGACAGCATCGCGCAAGTCACGAAGCAGCAGTTTGAAGACTGGAACGAGTCCCAGCAACTGGCCTGCTTGA
>JACQVH010000024.1 GCA_016209895.1 Candidatus Hydrogenedentota bacterium
GATGGCGCGGATGAGTTCTTGACGGAGCGAAAGGGTAGGGTCGCGCTCACAGCCGTGGCGGGTAGTTGCGACAAGAAGGTTCACAGAAAAATCGGGCCCGGGAGTACTGGGCTTGAATTGGGCTGTCTGTGAGATGGGTCCCCGATTCGGAGATTGGGGCTACGGCGGCGGCACTGGCGAGGTATCTGGTATGTAGCCCCGAATTCCAATTCGGGTTGTCTAAATATGGGTAACGTGCCTTGATCCCTTTCAGCGTCCCTGGAATCCTGGATTCCTGCATGTCATTTCGTCTTTGCATTTTTTCGGAATCCTTTGACGCACTTTTTCGCGTGGTTTGCGAGCAACTTCTTCTCTAACTCATTGCCTTTTGCGACCTGATCGTTACCGCCCAGCGACTTATATGCCCTATAAACATCTTTGCTAGCAACCACGACGCCTTCGGTCAAAGAAGCGAGATCCAATGCGGCGATAGCCGAGATAGATGGTTTTGGGACCTCACAAAGTCGTAACACGACGAGGGTAGCGACATAGAACCTCAAGTTGTTTGCGTGTTCCTTGAACTCCCTACACTTTCCTGACTTGAGATATGTCTCGCAAGTCTTTCCGATGACCAACGCCTTGTAATATAGATCGAGCGGGTATGACGGGTCGAAAATCCGGGTGTAGGCAGCATCGTCCTTGATCAACGTTGAGGGCCTGGCTCGCGCATTCGCAGGCTCACGGAGTGCACACGCTATGACCGACTGTGCGAGAAACGGGATACTTACGATTTTCTTTGCGGGCTTTCCAGAATTCTTGTAGAAGTTTTTCCTGCGGTCGTAAAACCATCCACGTGGCAGGAGGAATTCTTCGATATCACGATGTATCTTATCGGTGGCTCGAAGTGAGGCCGGAGGGATGGCGGTTTGGCTGTTCGTCGCTTTGATGATGCGGTCTCGACTGGATTCGTCTTGCGGCTTGATCACGCGCACTAAGAGATGCCTTTTCTCTTCGGTAGAGGCACGCCTTGTCAGCACCTCAAAGATCTCTCTCGAAGTCTGAAGGCCGTTTACAATTTCTGGATCCTCGATCGTGAGTACCTTGCCCGACAGACTGGCATTAGAGCAGAGCATCGATATCCCATTGTTCAGCCACCAGAAATCCTCGGGTGTAACAGATTCAAGGGTTTGTCGGATTTCTTTGTTCACTTCGACGTTACCTTGGTAATCGCGCACATTACCTTCAAAGAGATGAGACCGCAAGCGCCCTTGGTCGTCCTTGACGAACTCAAAAAAGCTTCGAAGAGGCACCAGACAAACGAATCCTTCCTGCCCAGTCGAAATTGGGCTTTCTGCAAGCGGTAATTTGTGCGTCGTTGACGGTGTCTCCCGAGCCAAGGAGAGAAGTTTTGAAGCATCAAGGAAAACGAATTCAAAGGCAACGGGGGAGATCGCCTTCTTGAGTGTCTCGTGTATAATATTGACCTTTCTCTTCACGTTGGGATGTGCTTCCGTGGCCTTTGCTGAGTAGCCATAAAGGAACTTCAGTGAAGGGAATCGGGATGTGAACGCAAGGTAGGCCTCCCTGAATTGTTCCACCTTGAGCAACAAATCCTTGTGGTAGACCTTGCGCAGTTCTTTCACGGGACAATTGAGGTTGAACAGTTCCCTCGTCGCGCTAGTGAAACGGTCCATGGCGTCTTCGCTGAACCCAGAACTTGTCTTCGCTTGGAGTAGAACAACCTTCAGTTCGATGTTCTTCTTGAATGTTGAAAGGTCGAGATCCTCACAGAAAAGTGTCCCGTTGACGAAGAAGTAAAAGCCGTCAATTCCCCCGTCACCACCAGAATCAATCAAACCTGTTTCAAGCTCTTCGTACGATAGGTCTTCATCTTTTAGAAGTTGTTCGGCAGAAAATAATTCGAAGAACTCGCTAGGATCTGATTCCGATTCAGCCGATGACAACCGCTGCTCGAGCAATTGATTCAGGAGTATCAAGTCGTTCTGGCTCATGCATGTCCTCCTCACCAAGCGACATTCTACGATTACGAGCCACACTAGCTAAGCTAAACCGTTGGCAGTGTATTCAAAAGTGAAACGTTCTGCAATAATGCGTACTTCTGTTTTGTGTATTTGACGACCAACTCCCCAGGTTCTTGTGCCGTGCCCACTTGCCGCGCGCGAGATGAGAACGTCATCTGTCGGCAAGCTTGCCCTTGCTTTCCGATGGACAACTTATGAACGAGGTTCGCCAAAGGTGAACATATAACATTGTTGGGCGAAGTTCCGAAAAGTTTTGTCTACCTCATCAATGCGGACGTCGCCCCAAAATTGATCATTATGTACCTCGGATGACGAGTTTGGGTTGGATGACGTATTGGCGGGTGGTTTCGATATAGAGTGTGAAGGCTGAAGGCTGAACGGTGAAGAGGGAAGGGTGAAAACGGAAGAACAAGGGACAAATGGACCCCCTGCATGACGTGACATGGGGTTTGGGGTTGTGAATAATAGCAGGGGCGGAATGGGAAGATGGCTGAGCTTCAACTGGAATCGTGGAGAATCGTGGAGACGGTGCAGCAGTTGCTGCTGCGGATTGATGACCGGTTTCCTGGGTCGGGGCTTTATCGGATCGGCGTGCGTTTGTTGGAGGTGGCCAGGGAGACGGAGTCGATCGTCGAGTGGATTGGCAAGACGCACCCCTGGTTGCGGGGGCTTTCCATCATTGGTATTGGTTGCATCGTCGTGGTGGCGCTGGCCGAGACGCCCGCCCTCCCGAACGCCCGGCGCAGAGGCCGGGCGCTACGAACCTGGATCGCGGTGGTCGGCACGTTCAAACCCTGGACCTGGAACCCTAGCGCTTGAACTACGAACGAAATGTGCCCCCTACGGACGAACGCCCTCAATAATGATCACGGCGATGGCTTGCTTGGGCGTGTGCGAGATCGTGAGATGAACTGCCGCGCCGGGGGGAATCAATCCCGCGAGGCGGGGGCCCAGCTTCAGGCTGGGGCGTCCGGCGTCGTCGTGCACGACTTCAATCTGATCCAACGGCCATTCCACGCGCAACCCCGTGCCCAGGGTTTTCAGGAACGCCTCCTTGGCGGCCCAACGCGCCGCGAGGATTTCGGTACGGCGTTTGGGTTGACTGTCCGCGTAGCGGATTTCCTCTGCGCTGAAGACCTTCAGCAGCGACCGCCGCGCAACGCGGCGCTCGAAGTCCGGCACATCCACCAAATCCGCGCCAATGCCTAGAATCACGGTACTTCCGCCTTACTCATAGCGGAGCGCCTCGACGGGGTCCACGCCGGAAGCCTTGATGGCAGGGTACACGCCGAAGAACACGCCGACCGTCCCGCTGAAGAGGAAGGCCATCATGATGGACCAGAGCGAAGTGTGGACCGGAAAAGAGGGATACCACCAATTCATGCCGACCGTTCCTAACCACCCCAATGCGATGCCCAGTCCGCCGCCGATCCCGCTTAGGGTTACAGATTCGATGAGGAATTGCAGTCCGATGTCTTTGCGTTTCGCGCCTACCGCCTTGCGGATGCCCACTTCGCGTGTCCGTTCGCGGACGGACACCAACATGATATTCATGATGCCGATACCGCCCACCAGCAGCGAGATGGAAGCGATCCCCACCAGCATGAACCGGAGCGCGGCGAAAATCTTGCTGAACGTGGACAGCATCGAGGCCTGGTCGGTAATCGTGAAGTCCTCGTTGTAGTCGTGGGCCATGTAAAGAATGTCACGAATGGACGCGGCGGCGGTCTTGAGGTCTTCTGGGCTCATGGCCGCGACCAGGACTTGGAATACTTCGTCTTCGCCGCCGTGGAACATTTGTTGGCCGCTGGTCAATGGTATGACGATGAGATCGTCCATGTTGATGCCCAAGGTCATGCCTTTCTGTTCCATGATTCCCACGACCATATGCTTCATCCGGTTTATGGACACTTTTTCGTACAGCGCATTCCCCGAGCCGAATAGCTCTTCTTTCACGGTGGTCCCCAGCATGCAGACCTTATTGTTCTTTTCGATATCCTGGCCATTTACAAAGCGGCCGATTTGCACATACAGGTTCCGGACGGGTTCGAACTCCGGAGTAACGCCCAGCACGATGGTGTTCCGCTCGCGATTGCCGAATCGGACCGAGCCGGCGCCCATCACCACTGGGGCCACGCCTTTAATCCCCACGGCTTTGCGTGCAATTTCTTTCGAGTTTTCGTACGTTAACTTGTGAAAGCTGCCGGCCGTGATGGGCATCATTCCCGAGGTCTCCTGCTTCCCCGGCGTGATCAGTAAAATGTTGCTGCCCATGCCCGCGAATTCGCGCTCGACGTAATCCTGGGCGCCTTCTCCCAATGAAACCAGCAGAATTACGGACATCACGCCGATGATCACGCCGAGCATGGTCAGCGCCGAACGGACCTTGTTTTGGGCCAAGGCGTGGGCCGCAATCGCGATGTATTCAAACGGACTCATCGAAACTCACCGGGGCTTTAGGAGCGCGTTTCCCGCAACCGTCTGCGTCATAACTCTTCCAATTGGTCAACCACCCGCACTTTGACCCCCTCCTGCAATTGTTTGATTGAAACCGACGTGATCAACGATTCGCCTTCTTTCAACCCTTCCAGGATTTCCATCGTGTTGAAGTTGCCAACGCCCGTTTTGACCTTGCGCTTGACCGCGCGGCCGCGCTCGATGACGTAGGCATACTCCTGGCGGATCAACGATTCGCTGGGAACAAACAAGACGCCGTCTTTCTCATCCACCACAATCAGCACGTCCGCCGACATTCCCGGAATGAACTTGTCGGCGCCTTCGTCTACGACAAATTTGACGTTCAAGGTGCGGCTCAAATCCGGATTTACCGAAACGACCGGAGAAATGAAAACGACGTGACCGGGAAAGTCGGCGCCCCGATATGCGTCCAAATTGAGCCGGGCCTTCTGACCCACTTTGATTACTGCCGCATTGGCTTCGTCAAATGGCGCCTCGACATAGAACTCACTTGCTTTCACGAGTTGCAACAGCGGCATGCCCAGCGCTACGGCTTCGCCGACGTCCACCATGATTCGGCCGATGACACCCGTGAACGGCGCGCGCACGAACGCCTTCTCGCGCGTGGCTTGGGCCACGGTTAAGGCCGATTGGAGTTGTTCGAGACCGGATTCGGCGGTCCGGAGCTCTTCGTCCCGGACTTGATTCTGCTGCTGATTGGCGATCGCCGCCGCATGGTTCTCCCGCGCCACGCGCAACGCCAGCGCCGACTTGTCCAAATCGTTCTGCGAAATCGCCTTCCGCTCAAAGAGCGATTTGATGCGATTGTACTCAAGTTCGGCCCATTCACTCTGGGCCGAGGTCTGACTGACTTGGGTCGCGGCCACTTCGGCGTAAATCTTCGCCGCCAGGCGCGCCTGCTCGACGCGGGATTCTCCCGCCCGTAGATTGGCTTCCGCCAACGCGACCTGTGCGTCAAGGTCGGTGTGACTCAGTTCCACCACAATGTCCCCGGGGTTCACCACCGCCCCTTCGTCGAGGGGCACACGGACGATCTTGCCCAGGTATTCCGAAGCCACCAGGGCGTCTTCCAGCGGCATTACCGTGCCGGAAGCGATGGCCGGCGCGGTCTGCTCGACGTGACCCCGCCGCAGCGTAATCGCGGTGACTTCGATCGTCTTCTCCCGGAGAATCACCACGCTGAGCGGGACGGCCGCCACCGTGAAGAGAATCAACCAACCGAGTACTTGGGTTCCCAGTTTCTTCCGTCTCGCCATTCGTCCCTTACCAACAGACCGTCGCGAAAACTCATGATGCGGTCGGCGTACTCCGCCACTTCCCGCTCGTGGGTCACAATGACGATCGTGTTGCCTTTCTTATGCAATTCCTTAAACAACGCTAGAATGCTGTTGCCGCTGACCGTGTCCAAGTTCCCGGTGGGCTCGTCGGCCAACACGATGGACGGGTTGTTCACCAGCGCCCGGGCAATGGCCACGCGCTGCCGCTGGCCCCCGGACAACTCGCTCGGGCGATGCAGCATCCGGTCTTTCAGTCCCACGGCTCCTAGAGCTTCTTCGGCCCGCCGCAGACGATCCTTCTTTTTCGTTCCTTCGTAGAGTAGCGGGAGTTCGACGTTTCCGAGCGCCGTCGTGCGCGGCAGTAAGTTGAAATTCTGAAATACGAAGCCAATCTCACTGTTCCGTATTTCCGCCAGCCGGTTCTCGGAAAGCTCTCCGACCGAAACCCCGTCCAGACAATAGTCCCCGTCGGTCGGACGAGACAAGCAACCCAGGATATCCATCAGCGTCGTCTTGCCCGATCCGGAGGGGCCCATGATTGCCACAAACGACGCGCGGTCAATCTCGAACGAGACTCCGCGAAGCGCTTCTACGACCGTATCGCCCATTACGTAGTGCTTGACTAAGTCCTTCACTACGATGAAGTTTGAATTACCGTTTCCAGATGCCATATTTCACGATTTTACCACAGGGAATGCGCCGCCTATAACTTTACCTTCAAACCCACCGGAAGTTTCAGACGCGCCCCTGAACCAGTTATTCAACGCACGCGATTCAGGGCGTCAGGAATGGCACCGTATAAGCGGCTGACGGCATTACGTAGTAGGTAGGTTCGGGTTTACCGGCGCGGGCCAATTCGGTGCGGGCCAGCGTCAACGCGTCGGCGAGACTGGTCGCCTTGCGCGCCTGGAGCAGGGCCACGTCACCCTCGACAAGCTCCGTCACCAGGATCGTAATCGGCCCCTTCTGGACCGTCGAAAGGGCCGTCTGACCGTTGATCTCGCTTTGCTTCCTTAGTCCCGCGAAAATGGCCTCCCGGTTACCCAGGCGCACCCACTTCGCGAATTGCTCTCCGCCCAAGCCTTCCTCGCTCTTGGTCAGTAGAATGATGCGTCCGTCCGGTTTGACCGCTTGATATGCATTGAACAAGGCTTTATGCGATTGTACGAAATTGCGCGTTCCGCCCGAAGACGCGATCACCAAGTCGGCCTGCTTCCGAATGCCCACCGCATAGAGACGATAGGCGAAACGTGCCGCGGCTCGGTGGGCAGCCTCCACTTCACCCGCAAAGATGCCGGCGATTTCGCCGCGCTTGTTCAGAACCGTGTTGACAACGTAGTCCACCTTCACAAAGCGGGTGGCTTCCAGCATGTCCTCGGCCACAGGATTCCCATCGAGTGCGCCGATTCGGACCGACGGGTTCACGCGGTCTGCGTGCGGATCGAGGTTGAGCGCGTGGTTGTGCGCGATAGTGTCCACGGCCGCAATACCCGGCACGATGGATTTTCGGCCGCCGCCGTATCCCGCGAAATAGTGCAAGACGACGGCCCCGGTGGCGATGATGCGATCGCATTCCTGGACCCGGCGATTGACACGGACTGGCGTGCCCCGCGAAGTGGTCCCGACGTAAACGAGGTTCTCATCGTTGGCCGGCTCATGAACAAAAATACGCCCGTGAAATTGTGCGTACACTCCTTCGCCGACAATCCGGGACTGCTCCGCCGCCGTGGGCGGGCGGTGAGTCCCGGTCGCGAAGACGATGATGATCTGATCGTCGGGCACGCCGCTCCGATTCAAGCCTTCCAGCAGCAGCAGCAAGATTTGGTGGGCGCAGGTCTGCCGAAACATGTCGGACACGAGTATGGCCACGCGCTCGCCGGACCGGACGATCTGATAGATGCTAGATCCCAGGCCGATGGGACGCTCGATGGCATTCCGGATGGCGGTATCGCGCCCCGCAATTTCCGGAACGTCCGAGATGTCCAGGACGCCGAGCGGCCGGCCCCAGTCCATCACCGCGCTCAAGATTCCGTTTCCGTATGGCAATGTCAATCGCATGAAGTGCTCGAGTATCCGTTTTTCAGAAGTCGAAATCGAGATCATCCATCGCTTCGCGATCGGTCATGCAAATCAGCCACGTGCCCACGAACACGAGGCAGTCGCAGACACCAAAGACACCGTACAGAATAACCGACATCCAGACCCAGCCTAACGCGTCGGGATTGTTTTCAAGAACAACGCCAAGTTCCAACATGATCAACAGTTGAACGAAATTAAGGGCCAGCAACAACAAAGTCCTGGGGAACTGGTGTATAAGCGGCGCGAGATTGTTAGGTATCTCCGCCCATTCGGACCGGCCCGAAAACATGAAGCAGCCTCCGACCGGGAGGCATAACAGGTATGATACCAAGAATAGGAAAAAGGCGATCGCGCCAACGGGAGTTTTTAGAAGCACGCCCCCGCCCCATCCGGCTACGCGAACGAAGAGAATCGGGAGGAGATTCAAGAGCACCCACAACGTTAAGTATCGGCGCAACGCCTCCTTGTCCCCTGAGATTTTCCACAAAGGTTTATCCACTTCCCGGCCAAGACGCGCGAATACCACGCTTTGAACGAACGCGACCGCCAGAACCAGGACGATGTCCGACGCGAAAGCGAACGCGTGCTGGCCTGCTTCGCTCAACGTTCCGAAAGTGCGATGCTGAATGATGGCGTTCGATGCCTGGGCCAGTCCGTTGGCGCCCGCCGTGAATGCCGCATATACGAGCACGAGGGAAACATTGTGCCATACGAGACCGGCGGCTTGTGCGAGGAAGCGCAAAGGGGCTTACTCCGAGTGCTCGCCGGCGGCCACCAGGAATTGTTGCCGGTGCAGCACGTAGCGCGCGATGCGGTCGCGGGTCTCGTCACTAATCCCCACAAAAGTTACCCGGACCAGATGGTCGCCGCCGGATAGCGAGGAGGCAAAAATGATGCTCGCCTCGACTTCAAAGGGTTCTCCTTCGGGCAATTGCAGTCCAATCCGGAGCAGCACCTGCCGGGGAATTGGCTGGGGTACGATCAGTGCCAGGCCCCCGGCGCTCAGGCTCGTGATCCGCCCGCGCAGTTTCGTAACCACACGCCGCGCGCGGAGGTCGTCCTCATTCCCGTTCACCGGCGCGTTCAAAACGCCGACCGAGGCCGGCTGGCTGTACCGCACCCGGTAGTGGGCGCGGGACTGGATTCGGCTAAGTTCCGCAGTGTGGCGGAACACGCACGCGGGCGGTTCCTCCTCATACCGCACAAAATGAGCTACGAACGTGTAGCGGGCATCGTCGTCGCGCCACATTCGGCAGCGGACCTCTTCGTTCTCCTTCCAGGCCGGCTTACTGGACGCTCCCGGATCGGAGAGCCGTCCATAGAAATACGCCTCATCTACCGCGCTGACGGTTACCCGTAAGCCCGCCGTCGAACCTTGCCCGGCGCCACTTATGAAAATGACTTGTCCCAGATTAAGCTCGCGGGTGGAAAGGATGCGCTGCCCGTAGGGAATGAAATCCAGACCCAGGCGCGTGCGAACGTCGTGCAGCAGGAGACCGCTGCGCTCAAAATCCCGCCGGTCTCCCCGCCGGTGCAGAGCGTCCATTTCCTGCTCGATGCACGAGTCGAAGTGTTGCCGCACCGTCACCGCACGCAGCGGGTCATCGGAAGACCACCGTTGGATCGTCGCGCGTAAGACACCGGCCTCGTCGTCGGATAGCTCTTTCTCTCTAAGGATTTCTTCCACCGTCTTCCATTCTGCGGCCATCCGTTGTCGCCGTGCCGCGCGCTGCCGCCGAAATTCGAGTGCAATCGCCGCAGCCATCAACGCCAAAAACGCAACACCGACCCACAACAACGGCGTATTCATGATGCCGGAATCGTTGCGAAGCAATGGGAAAAGCTTTTCCACCTAGCGTCTCCTCTACGCCTGCGCTTCAATTATAGGTATTCACACGCAACCGGTGCAAAGCCGACACAAAACGAACGCCGCCTGTAACGAAACCTCGTAATCGAGTACCGTGTTCGCAATTGAGTGTCATAATCGAGGGTCGTTTTCGAACGTCCTAATCGCGCTCCGTAAGAAGACGCCCAAGCCACAATCAAGGAGCGTCACAAACAACTTTCCCTTGCACCTTCCCTCGCATGGGCGCTACCCTAACCGGCCAGTACCGTTTACCAAAACGTCAAACCGAACCATAGGTCTCGCGTCGCCATAATGTAGATTTTGGAAGCGGGGATGGTGAATACTATTTCGAGTGCTAGAAAGTACGTTTATGCCCATGGAGCCACCCACTAAGATCATCAACCAGGTAGTGCACCGCATCGTAAAGACGGCGCGTCCCCGTCGCATCATCTTGTTCGGCTCGGCGGCGCGCGGAAAGATGCGCGCGGACAGCGACCTGGATATACTGGTGGTAGTGCGTGATGGGACACACCGCACACACACTGCGCAGCGAATCTACGAGAAATTGGTAGGCGTTGACATAGATGTGGACGTAGTGGTCGCGACCGAGCAAGACTTGCTTAAGTACGGCGATAATTTCAGTCTCGTTTACTACCCGGCACTGCGCGAGGGGAAGCAAATCTATGCAGCCTGAGACCTCCATTCCTGGGACGCCCGAAGATTGGCTGCGGTATGCGCGGAGTGACCTTGTGCTTGCCGTTTGCGCGAGCGCGGCCGGGAAGAGGAATTCTTTCGGGGCATGGGTTTGAATTTGCATAGCAAACTTACTGGGCAAAATCCTCTGTGCAGCTTCCGCCCGGATTGAAGAAGTTCCTCGATGCCGTCGGCATCAACACCACGCAGCTCCAGTGGAAACTGTACCACTGGGAGAAGCGCTGGAAGAGCGGTGGACTGCGTCCGCGGCTTCCGACGTGGCTGCATTGGTGGAATTATCCGCACAAATTCTGCTTCAAATGCGGGGCGCTGGTGGACCGCGACGCGCGGACTTGCGCCACCTGCAATGCCCGGCTGCCTTCGTTTACCGCATACCGCCTGTTTCGGCTCGTGGGATTGAGCACGCCGGGCACGGGCTTATCCACCATCAACGTCTTTCTCGCAATAATACTTGCCTTGTACATGCTCTCGGTGTGGGCGGGAGGGGCCGCCGAACTGATCGCTCCGTCCGGTAGAACGCTGATTATCTTCGGCGCATGGAGTCCGGACTTGGTCACGGAAGCCGGCCAGTATTGGCGACTCCTCAGTTGTGGACTTATCCATATTGGACTGATCCACATCCTTTTCAACTGTCTGGCGCTGACCCAGATCGGCCCCGTCATTGAAGAACAGATCGGCCGGGCGCGTACCCTGGTCGTCATCACGTTGACCCAACTCACCAGCGCGCTTGGCTCCCACCTGTGGTATTCGCACGGCATTTCGGCGGGCGCGTCCGGATGGCTCTTCGGTCTACTCGGATTCGGTATCGGTTACTATCGGTTCCTACGCGGCAGCGGCCGAGTGTATCGCGATTTCCTCGTTCGCTGGGCCATCTATGGAATTCTGTTCGGACTCGTGATCGGCGCGAATAACGCGGCCCACGTCGGCGGCATGCTCGGCGGTATTCTTCTTGGGCTGGCGCCCACCGAACACCCTCATCGCGAACGTTTCTGGAATCGGATTTGGGCCACCGCCGCCTGTCTTTCGTTGGCCACGTGGCTTGTTACGCTGATTTTCCTCGCGCGCTCAATTCTATTCTTTACCGGACAGGAGTGAACGCCGCCTGCAGCTTATCGTAGATACCGCCGAAGGCGCCGTTGCTCAAGATGAGGACTAGGTCTCGCGACCCGGTGTGACGCTGGACACGGGCTACGATCTCCGTAATATCGTCGCTGTAGTGTGCCACCACATTTTGATCGGATAGAGCCTTGGTGAGGGTACTGCGGTCCAGGCGCATCTCGGGCGGGACCTGTTCGGCACGATAGAGCGGCCCGATCCAGACCTCATCTGCGCTCCGCAAAGCCTCGATTAGTTCTTCCTGAAACCGATTGGTCACCGTCGTATTCGAACGGGGCTCGAAGAGAACCCAAAGGCGCCGGTCCGGCCAACGGGATTTCGCGGCGAGTACCGTTTCTCGTATCGCCGTGGGATGGTGCGCAAAATCATCTACGAAAGTTACGCCGTCTGCTTCCAGGAAGACTTCCATTCGCCGGCGCACGCCTCGGAAGTCACGCAGAGCTGCCGCAAGTGGCTCCGGACCGACACCCAGCAAATCGGCTGTGGCCAGCGCCGCCAGTGAATTCAATAGATTGTGGCGACCGGCAAGGGGCGTGATGAATTCTCCCCAAGGGTGTCCTCGCTTCAAGATGCGGAACTGCTGTCCGCGTGAATCCATGCCGAGGTGCTCGCCTCGAAAATCCGCTGCGGGACCGCAGCCGTAGGTGAGAACATGGCAGTGCGCATGATCGCGCAGCGCCACTGCACCGGCATCGTCATTGCAGAGCACGAGCCATCCGCTTTGGGAAATCTGCCGTAACATGAGCTGAAACGCCCGCTCGATCTCGGCCAAGTCCCGATAGATGTCCCCGTGGTCGAATTCGACTGAGGTCACGAGCGCGATTTGGGGCAAGTAATGAAGAAATTTGGCCCGCTTATCGAAGAAAGCGGTGTCGTATTCGTCGCCTTCGATCACGAATGGCGCGGCCTCCGGGCCCAATCGCGCGGAATGCGGAAAATCCACGGGTTGCCCGCCGATGAGGAACCCCGGATTGATCCCGGCGCGATCGAGCAAGAACGCGGTCAACGCGGTAGTGGTCGTCTTACCATGGGTGCCGCAAACCACTACTGGACGCCGCCTCCGCAGCACCGCGTCCTTGAGCCACTCCGGCAAGCTGACGTAGTGCAATTGGCGCTCGAGCACGGCCTCGACTTCGGGGTTGCCCCGGCTCAGAACATTGCCTATTACGACGATATCCGGCTCCCAATCGAGATTCGACGCTACGTAGCCCGTATACGTGGGAACCCCCAGCGCCTGCACCATGTGCGACGTCGGCGGATAGAGGGGATTATCGCTGCCCCGCACTTCCCACCCGGCCTCGACGGCGAGTCGCGCCCCCGCGACCATCCCGGTTCCTCCGATGCCGGAGAAATGTACGCGTGGCGTGCGATTCAAATTTCCCAGAAAGAGCATCCTTCGTCTTCCTTTGAATGTCGCGCGATTATTCATCAGATGCCCGATGCCATGCAATCGCATTTACTGATAGAACGCGGATGACGCGGATTGGACGGATGATCGCGGATCCAATCTATCGCCACCTGGGTTCACGTCAATAGTGGGCTCAAGGGCCTTCGACGTCTGATCCGCGCTCATCAGTAATTTCCGCGTAATCCGTGTTGCAGTGGCGCGTGTGCTATGATTTGAGTCGCCATCGGACGAGGGAGAGGAGTCAATATGTCATTGATTTGCTGTTTTCTGGCGGGCAGTGTACTCGGCGCATCGCAGACCACCGAGCGTGGGGAGATTAAAAAGCCGTATGCGCAGGAGACGCGAACCGCCTTCACCGATGGAAAGGGCATCCCCCAGGAGCGTGATCACGGATACCCCTGTGAGGACATGCGGTCCATCGTGGTGACGCCGGAAGGAGAGGTGATTGCCGGTGCGCTAACGGGTCCGGAAGGCAGTGACAAGCAGAACATCGTCTTGCTCAAGTTTAACGGGAAGAGCTTTGAAATTGTGCCATTCCACAAAAGCGTGAGCACGTCCCGCTACTACAACCACGCCGCAATCGGGACGGGACGCGTATCTACACAGATTGACAACAATTCACCCATATCGGCAGAGGTGTTGAAACCCGAGGGAGGCCAGATTTTTGCCGCACATGCCGGCGTATGGGCGCGCACCGGCGACAAGAGTGAGCTCATTTTCCCGACGACCGAACCGGTATTGTCACTTGCGGCCGGGCCGGATAATACCATTGCAATCGGCACGGTTACCGCGCTGATCGTTCGGAAAAGCGCTGCGGGTTCTTTCGAAAAGACGTACCCCGCCGATGACCGCTACTCGTGGGCACCGCGCAACGTGCGCGCCCTGGTCTTCGATACAAGCGGCCGGCTATGGTTCGGCTGCGACCTCGGCGTCGGTGTATGGGAGGGCCATACGTGGACCCTCTATACCGGCAACGAAGGATTGCCTCACAGCAAATTCACGTGCGCGGCACCGGGCGAGAACGGTGTCATCTGGTTCGGAACGGAACGCGGCGCGATCCGCTTCGACGGCGAGCAGTGGGCCTACCGGGCCAGTCTCCGTTGGCTGCCGGATGATCGCGTGAACGCAATCGCCGTGCACGCGGATGGCACGGCCTGGATCGCGACCGCAAAAGGAATCAGCCGCATTGAACGCAAGCCCATGAACTTAACGCAGAAGGCCGACTACTTCGAAGGCCAAGTCGAGGCGCGGCACAATCGTATGGGATTTGTGACCGACTGCGAACTGCAACGGCGAGGCGATATCACGTCGTGGAGGCCGAAGGTTACCGACAACGACGGCATGTATACGGCCATGTACGGCGCGGCGGAGTCCTTCCGCTACGGCGCGACCAAAGACCGGGATGCCAAGCGCCGCGCCCAGCGCAGTTTCGAGGCGTGCAAGTGGCTGGTGGACATCACCGGCAATCCCGGATTTCCGGCGCGCGCCATCGTGCCCGTGGATTGGCACGAAGACGTCAATGCGATCTACAACGCCGAACTCAACGCGCGTGTGAAGATCAACGATCCGCTCTGGAAAGACATCCTGCCGCGTTGGCCGAAGAGCGCTGACGGCAAGTATTACTGGAAGTGTGACACGAGTTCCGATGAGATGGCCGGCCACTACTTCTTCTACGGCGTCTACTACGACCTCGTGTGCGAAAACGACAAAGAAAAGGAGGAAGTGCGCGCCCTCGTGCGCGCCGTCACCGACCATATCGTGGACAACGGCTTCTTGCTGCGCGACCACGACGGCAAGCCCACGCGCTGGGCCAATTGGTCGCCGGGCTATCTGAATTCGCTCAACGGCTGGGCCGAACGCGGCCTCAATTCGATGATGATGCTCTCATTTCTCAAAGTGGCCGAACACGTCACCGGCGACACCAAGTACTCGGACGTGGCCCGGATGCTGCGCGACGAGTATAACTACCACATCAACGCGATGCTGGCCCGGATGTACTTCCCACCGGATTACGTTGTGCCCTGGGATAATAATCTGGCGTTTCTCAGCTACTACGGCCTGCTTAAATATGAGACCGACCCGGCCCTGTTGGGAATTTACGGCCAAAGCGTCGGCTACGCGTGGCAATTCATCAGCCGCCATCGTAATCCGCTCTATAACGTCATCTACGGGGCTTTCTTCCCGGATAAAGATGCCGCGTTGGAAGATACTCTATTTACGCTGCGCGGTATGCCGCTCGAACTGATCGGCTGGGAAATGAAGAATACTCACCGCTTGGACGTGGTGCTGGACCCAACGCCGGGTCAGGAACCGATCATGGGCTGGCATGTGTCCGGGAAGGCCTTGCCCTTCGACGAGCGCAGCCATGTCCGTCAAGACCGCGACGCCTTCGCCCTGGACTACTCCGAGGACGGTGGCTTTGCGGAACACGAAGGAACACTTTACTTATTGCCTTATTACATGGCGTTGTACCACGGAATCATCAGATGATGCGCCGGCCGGTGGATTGAATCGTGACGATCGAATACAAACCGGGTGAGTTGATCGCAGACCGCTACCAGGTGCAACGCATGTTGGGCCGGGGCGGCATGGGTGTGGTCTATTTGGTAGTGGACACACTCACACAACAGCGCCTCGCGCTCAAGACGCTTCTGCCACAGTACATCACCCACGAATACGCGGTAAAACGCTTCATGCGCGAGGTCAACGTCGTTCGCCAATTGAATCACCCCTGCATCGTCAAAATCCACGAGGCGCAGCAGGCCGGTTCGCTCCTGTATTACACCATGGACTACGTCGAGGGCAAAAGCCTTCACTCGCTGATTCGTCATCGCGGCCGGCTGGGACTGGGGTCCACCGTGCGCATCCTGAGCCTGCTCTGCCATGCCCTCGAACATGCCCATCAACATACGATTCACCGCGACCTCTCTCCGGACAATGTCATGGTGCTTGCGGACGGCTCCATCAAACTCCTCGATTTCGGACTGGCCAAACTCACCAATGACGAATCCGGACTGACCCGTGTTGGCATCAGCCTTGGCAAGCTGAATTACATGGCTCCCGAACAACGCGCGAATGCCAAGGAGGTAGACCACCGCGCGGATATTTACTCACTCGGCGTGATGTTCTTCCAGATGTTGTCCGGCCAGTTGCCGAAGATCAATCAACGGCTGACCGACTTGGTACCGAACCTGCCGACGGAATGTGATCAACTTGTCGAGAAGGCCATGGCGGCGGCACCGGATGCTCGCTTTGCAGACGCCCAGGAACTGCGACTGGCCTTGGCAAAGGCCTACGACGTGGGCAAGGCCATGGTTCCCCCAAAGCTCGCGCCCCAAGTAGCGGAACCGGCCTTGGCGCTGACCAGCAGCCCCGGTTTCTGGGAACGACTGAAGCTCTGGTTACGTTGGCCGCTGCGGAAGTGAACCCGTGGAGTGCGGCGACTGGGACGCCGCATCTAGTTGCGGCGGAGCCGCGCGCGGACCTGATTCCGTTATAGCGATCGCGATTACATTACCGCGGAGTGAAAGAAGGACGATGGTGAGATGAGCAGAGGAATGGTAGTGGCAATCGCGATTGTCCTGGCCGTCTTTGTTGCCCTTCCAATTTTGAGTAAAGTGTTCGCACCTCATGAGAACGCTGCAGCGACCAGTACCGAAACCCGGGAAATTGCACCCGTGATCGAGACCCCCGTTCCAGCGTCAGCGTCCCGGCCAGGCACTCGAACTGCGTTTCCTATCCCAGGCGGGAATCAAGTATCTGCCTGGAACGCACAAAGCCTTATCGGCACACAATGGCAAGTGGACAAGTACACGTTTGCCCTCGGTCCGAAGGGACAAGTCAGCGTAGGCGGCGTGATTCCCGGAGTAAGCCTTAGCGGAACCTGGACCGTCAGCGGCAATACCTTGACGATATCCGGCATGGGTCAAAGCTACCAGGCCCAAGTTCGAGGGAACCAGATTCTGGCTGGTGGAAAACCCGCTCGCCGCATTAAACAGGGACAGTCACCTATTATTCTTAGAAAATAATAGGTGACTGTCCCTATTTAATAGCCGCTTCGGCCTCGGGTGCCGGCGCGATTTCTCGGCTGTGGCATTTCTTGCCGCTGTGTTCGAGTTCGCAACAGCCCCGGCACACCGCAAATCCGCCTTCGCGCCGACGCCGACGGAAATCCCGCAGCTTAGGGCTGTTCCAGATTTCTTTCAGGCTCTGTTCGCGTACATTTCCAACCTTGTAGATAAAGCAGGGATACACGCCGCCCTTCGACCCCACGTAAAGATTCGTCCAGATGGACCGGCACTCGAAATCGGCCAGGTCGTAGCCGGCGTCGTAGTGATTGAGCAGCTCCTCATACGGCATCCGCGGCAAACGCACTTCGATGCCCGCTCTGGCTGCCTGCTCCAGCGTAGCCCGCAACGACTCGTCGAGCTTGGCGCGCGTGATCGTCGGTATCGTGAAGTCGGAGCGCGTAAACGTTCCCGGATCAACTTGGCCCAAATTCGGGATATCGTGCGACCGCATCTCCGTCAGCAGATTCAGTACGTCCGCGCCTGCCTCCGCCATAATCGCCGGCAGTTCCCGCAGACAATCCAAATTCTCACTCTGGATGACCGTGTTGATATGGATCAGCGGCGCCCGCTTGCCGCTTTCCTTTCGATACTGCGCCAACGCGCGTATCCCGTTCATGCTCTTGTCATAAGCCCCGCGCTGGGCCCGGATGGTATCGTGAATCTCGCGCGTGCCGTCAATCGAGACCCCGGCGAAATTAAATCCTTTCCCGCCGAACCGGTTCGGCGCCAGTTCCGCACAACGCTTCGCGCGCTCATCCGTCAGCATCGTCGCGTTCGAGATGAAATGCACCCGCCGCTTCGAACACGCGTGCTCGAAGATCCGCATGAAGTCCTTGCGGACGAACACCTCGCCACCGGTGAACGTGATCAGACTGAACCGATTGGTCTGGTCAATCACGTTCAGCCATTCATCCGTGGTCAACTCGCCATCGGCCTGAACCCGCGTCGGGACGGTCTCCAGCCAGTCAATGTACTGGCACATCTTACAGCGCAGATTGCACCGACGCGTCACCTCGAAGAAATAGTGCCACGTCGGGAACGTCCATCCGCTCCGCGAGAGATGATAGGGAATCCCGCTATGCAGGTGCGTTACCCCGCGATACAACCGGGTAATCCACCCCGGTTTAGTCTGAACTGGAGAAGCCATCCTACTTCCTTGCTAAGTTACATGATGCAAACCACTTGCATGGTTTCCAGAGATATCTCAATACACCCCGTCCGCCTACCGGCCCTAACACGCCGGTCACGGACGGCATTTCGTGTTCTCAGACCCAACTCACCCCATCTTACCGCTTTTCCCTATGAAATGGAACATTTATTTCCGAACCCGATGCACCGGGCCACGCCACTGGGAAGGCGCGCGTCCCCCCGTGCGGCCGCCTTCATCTGTTTTCCTAACGCGCCTCCCGACGCACTTGTCCGCGTCACGTGACGCGTGGTAGTGTAAAAGCATGGACCGGATTGCAGAGGCGGTACTGAAAGAAGCACTGGGTCTACCGGAGCAGGAACGGGCGGAGATCGCGGGAGCTCTATTGGAAAGTCTTGAGCCACCCCTCGATCCGGAGATTGACTGGGCTTGGCGCGACGAAGTCGCGCGGCGCGTTGCGCAATTTGAGGCCGGCGAGGTGAAGACGATCCCATGGGAGCAAGTGCGTGATCGGATTTGGGATCAGTTGAGTGAAACGCGTCGTCCTTGAGCTCTCACCGCAGGCGCTGCAAGAGATTGAGGGGGCCCCACCATCGCCGCAGGCCAATGTACTGGCGGGGCAGATAGTAAGCTGAGTGAACAAGTCAGAGAGCGTGCATTAAGCTCTTTCGAATGATCCTCTGACCCAAACTCCGAGTGGATGAAGTGCGCCTATTCAGACCAGGCCCAAGGCGCCGTTGATGACATACTGGACGTCCACTGCGTCCACTGTGGTATCTCCATTCACGTCGGCCGAGCCGGAGGGGGGGTTGATGCCCAGCGCCCCGTTAATCACGATCTGTACGTCCACCGCGTTCGTACCGCCGTCGGTATTGACATCTGTAATGATGCGTTGGCCGGAGAGGAAGACGTTGTCATACGCGGCGGCTTCGTCGTTGAAGAACCCGACCTGGCCCTCCAAGAGGTCCGCCGGGATGTCGGCCGTAACCTGTACCATGGCGTCCATCGTGACCGTGGAAGTCTGGCCCCGTTGCGTTACGTCGAAATGATGCCAGGCCAGCAGATTGAATCCCTCGGGCAGAGGTGTCGTCACCAAAGGAGTCAAGGCCCCCTGATATTTTTGCCAGAAGACCAGCAATTGCGTTTCCGGGTTTAGGGAAAACCCGACCCCGGCCTTTGCATCCGTCGCGGGACGCAGCGGGTCATCGCCGTTGCCCTTCTTGGCCAACCAAAGCGCGCCGCCGTCATCTACGTCCGCGTAGTAGGCGTAATCGGGACCGAGCAGCTTCATGTCAAACGAGAGTGTCAAATCGTCTCTGAGGTACACGTGCCCCTTATCGAGCAATCCAACGGACTGAAGCGTGTCGTGGGGCATTTCATCCCCGATCAGGACCTGATTCTCGCGATCGGCCGGTACCACCGACGAGGAAAAATCGAGCGTCAAGTCGTCAATGGCCGCGTCCCCGTTGACATTCCAGAACTTCACGAATGAAATCCTCGGGCCTTTGAGCTCAACCATTCCCGTGCTTTCGATGTTTTCCTGATCGATCACCTCTTGCGCAAAGTTATACGCCATCGCGGTAAACGTGCTTGAACTGATCGCCTGGAATGATATCTTGTCCAAGGGAAGTTGAAAGCCAAGATCGCCATAGACATCGCCCGCGAGAGCCAGCACATTTGTGCCGCCGGACTCGACAATTTCGACGCCAGGATAGATGCGCACCAAGCCCCGGTCGCCCAGTCCGGTCTGTTCCGTGTCAAAATCGAAAGTCCGGGTAGACACAAAGTTTTCCAGTGTCCCGACACTCCACACCACGTCTTGATCCCGTTCGAAGCCTAGCTGAAAGTTTGCTACAGCGAATTCCGGGTTCTCAAAATCATCCTGAAATAGGGTTACTACCTTGCCCCCATCACCCGTCAGCGCCATCGAACCGAAAAGAACCGCGACGAGCAAAGATTTCCCCAGTGAAGATTGCCGCTTCATTTCATCCCTCCCCTGACATGTGCCGCCCACCGCCTTCTGGCGGCGGACAACTCCATCGTTTAGCCCCCGGAATCCCCCGGGCGCTGATTCCTAATTCAATCCACTTTACACCCAATCTAGCGATAAGTCAAGGAGCAGAGGGCGCTTTCAACAGTAGAATGTAGGGAATCGCCGAAGTCCGTGATACGTCGTCCGATGCGAGCCGGCACCCGTCAGGGCACAACCCGGCGTTCGGCATTTGGCATTCGGCATTTGATATTACTCGCTACTCGTCACTCATTGCTCGTTGCTCATTGTTCGTTGCTCATTTCTTCGGCAACAACGGCTCGAGTGGGCACCCCTGGCATTTCGGATTCCGCCGACAGAAATCCTTGCCGGTCCAGACGATGAGGCCGTGGAATTCTTTGAAGAGGTGGACGTCGGCGGGCAGGCGTTTCTCGAAGAGGTCTTGCAAGTCGTCGTACGAGATGTTCGGTTCGACCCAGCCGTGCCGGCTGAGAATGCGACGCGTATAGGCGTCTACGACAAACACCGGTCTCTCACACGCATAGAGCAGGATGTCATCGGCGGTTTCGGGGCCGATACCATCCACGGCCAGAAGTTCGTCACGCAATTCCGGCAGCGGCCGTTTGGCCAACCGTTTCATACTTCCACCGTAGCGTTCGACCAAGAAGACACAGAAGCTGCGCAAACGTTTGGCCTTGATTCGGAAATAGCCCGATGGCCGCAGCGCCTCTTCGAGCTGATTCGGCGGACATTCGAGAATCTTGCGCGGAGACAGGAGTCGCGCGCGTTTCAGGTTGGCAATGGCCTTCTCGACGTTCGTCCACGCCGTGTTCTGCGTCAGGACTGCGCCCACCGCTATCTCAAATGGCGTATCACCCGGCCACCAACCCGTCGGACCATAGTACGCGGCCAGCCGTTGATAAACTTTACGCAAGATTGCCTTCACGGAGCGGACGAGACCTTCTTCAAGCTTACCGTCGAGCGCACGCCTTGTCCCGACTCTTTGGCCAGACTCCCCTTGTTAATTGCCAATTCAACGAAACCGGCGCTTTGGATGGCGACCAAGCGCTGGCCTTCGGGCACGCCGCTGTACGTCGTGACAAAGGGCGCCGTAAAGTTCGTTTTGCCGAGCGTGACCTCGATGGTGTCCCGCAATCCGATGCCGACCTGAGTCAGCAACTTGCCGGGGATGTTCGTAATCAGGTTCCCGTAATCGTCCGCGCGTATGACTTCTCCATGCACGGTCTGATCTTCGACGCGGCTGGCCGTGATGTCCAACTTGACAATGTCATTGAGTGCAGGCCCGACTTCGGCCAGCGGCACGCCCCGCGCCAAGGCGGCAGCCACCGGGCCGAAGATGTCCCGCCCCTGAAACGTGTGTGAGATGTCGGAGGCGCGCCAAAGCGTTTTGTTCGTGCATTCTCGTACCTCGGCGATGCCATGCTTGTCCGCTGCCAGCGATAGAAGACCGTTGTCCGGTCCAACGAAGAATCGGCCGTCTTTGGTTTCAATGGCGATGGCCTTGCGCGAAGACCCGACCCCGGGGTCCACCACACAGCAAAAAGTGGTGCCTTGGGGAAAGAGGTCGGCGGTTTCGAGCAACATGTACGCTCCGGTCACGATGTCGAACGGCGGCACCGAGTTCGTGATAGAATCCATTTTCGCTTCGGGAAACGTGCTATAGATGGCGCCCTTCAGTGCCCCGACGTATATCGAATCCGCCCCGTAATCTGTCATCAGGATGACTCGGCCGTTGGGCGCGGCCCCGGCCGCTACGGATAAGACCATCCCCAGCAACAGAACTAATTGCCAAACTTTCATAGATTGCACCTCCGCACGCAAAGCAGTATTGTACCTGTGCGAATCCAGAGACTGAACTTTCGATAAATTGTGAGATTCCTGTCATGTTTGAACCATTGAAAAGACTGTTCGGAGAAGTCCCCGAGGTATCGGTCGAAGAAGCCTTGGCATTGCGCGATAAGGACCCTAATGTCGTCTTCGTGGATGTGCGGACCCCGGAGGAGATAGCCGTTTCCGTCATCCCGAACGCCATCACCAAGGAGACCTTCGAAGCCGATCGGAACGCCTATCGTTCAAAGACCATTATTCCGTATTGTACCGTGGGCAGCCGCAGCGGCAAGTACACCAAGAAACTCGTCGAGGACGGATTCAAGGCTTACAATCTGCGCGGCGCGATTCTGGCCTGGGTGAATGCCAGCCAACCTGTGGTTGATGACAAAGGTCAACCCACCAAACGCGTACACGTCAACGGGCCCAAGCATAACGCGCTTCCCGAAGGCTACGAGGCGGTGTGGTAAAGAAATATGAAGTGCGAAGTATGATGCACGACGAATGAGGAGCATCCCTACCGCGTCGCTCTTGCGTAATTGCCGTTCATTGCGCTGACTAAGCGACCGCCTGAAGTCTACGGCCTACAGCCTCACCCTTTCGAGACGAGCTCGTCGAATTCCTCCACGGGCATCGCGGGAGCTGTACTGAAGGCAATACCCGTCAGTCGGCTCAAGGCGATGGAAGCGCGGACCGCCTCTTGTGTCCCGGGTAAGTCGGCAATCAAAACCAGGTCGTGCTGCCCGAGCAAGGCGTAGATGGCGCGGACCTGCCCGCCCAGCTTCTTGATCGTCGCCGCCGCACGCTTCGTCCGCGCGGCCGTGATCTGCTTGACCGCATCCGCCGAATATCGTCCAAACATGAAATATGTTGCCATTTCGACCTCCTCACTATGCGAGCCGGGCTTGGCCCA
>JACQVH010000016.1 GCA_016209895.1 Candidatus Hydrogenedentota bacterium
AGACAGGCTCCGGGGGCGAGCAGGCCACTGAATCCCGAATGATCAGTTTCTCGAACACGAACCGGATTGAAACGGTGGAAATCAAACAGGGAACCAACTCCGCCTATCAAGCTGTGGAAATCTATCATCCTTATGCCTGGGGCTGGGAACTGACCAATGTGGTCACCGGCACCGGGACGACCGCTCTCACCAATAGCTTTGATTACTATCAGGATGCCGGCGATGAATTCAGTTACACAAAAATAAAGGAGAAACGCTTCCCCAACGGAGGGTGGGAAAAATGGTTGTATCCCGACGCAGATAATGGTGGACCAAACCTCCAGCGCAGGCTCCGGCCGTGGAAAGACTCGCCTCTCACCCCTGACGGAGCTGACGTGACCAACAGCTTGGTGATGAGGTATAAGGCCTGGCCAGGAGAGAGTCTCATCGACAAAAAAATCATCGAGTACTACGGTCCATACGGGGGCGCGGTGATTTCCGGTGATGCGGATTCGTCAACCTACAGGACCTATACCTATATGGACCGTTTTTCGACAGGGGCCGTCTTGATTCCAGACACAGCCGAGGAAACTCAATGCGAGGGTGACGAGCCGACGCAGTATCAAATCGTGCGCACCCATCAAAAGCCGGGGCATTATTTATCCGACCTGCAAGGCAACATCGTCTTCGCGGATTACCGCGACGACGCGTTTGAGTACTTCTTGGGAACCTATGATCCTGCCGACTATAGTTTTGAGACCAATGAAATCTCCGGCACGGACTTCATGAGCATCGTGTATCATGGTACCTGGGACTGCGGCGGCATCGCGGGATTCTACAGCAAGGAGACGGCGCAGGGTTTTGTCACTTACATGGACCCGCTCAAAGGCACTCGGGAAGTCAAAGTCTATCGGGGAGGCAATGTCATCATGGAGGCCACCGAGGTTTTGGAGTCCGTCGATCCTGGGACGGGTGAGTTTAATTTCGAGCCGATCAGCCGCTTCGTTTCGAGTTATGACAGTTTGGGGCACTTGACGAACAAAGTCTGGCTCGACCCTGGCAACACCAATATCTCCCGGACGGTCTATTCTGCCTCTTGGAATCTCGGGGCGGGCGACTGTGAGTTAAAGACCCAAGTAACAGACGAGACTGGTGCACGGCTTGAGTTTGCTTACGACTCTCTCAAGCGCCTGACCAATGTCGTCAAGGCGGGAGTCACCAACGCCTCCTATCCGTCGCAGGTCAATATCGCCACGAATCTGACCTACGACGCGGCCGGCCGGCTCCGCACATTGACCGTCAGTGCCGGTGGGTTGAGCTTGTCGCAAAGCATGACGTATGACCTGGCAGGCCGCGTGACCAGCAGCACCGGTTTTGACGGAATCACCACCAGCACTTACTACGGCTCCGATGCGCGGATCACGACCAACCTTACCGCCGGCGGCGTCAGCACGGTCCTTGAGTATTATCGCGACGGCCGCCTGAAAAGCATGACGGGCAACAGCCAGGTCAGCGAGTATTACGATTATGACGTGACGCCAGATCGAGACAGTAGTGAGAGTTTCGGTGGTTGGATTTGGGTTCCCAAGAATCTCACCCGCACGAGTTACGGCACGACGAACTCCCCGAGGTGGGTGGAAAGCCTCGCTGACTTGGTACGGCGCCCGCGACAGGAGCGCTATCCAGGTGGCGGCGGAACGACGGTGACCAACAATTGGAGTTATTGGAGTGATTGCCTTCCTTCTCGATTGTACTCGAAAGATTGGACCGCCGTGCAAGCCGATGGCCAAACAGCCGCACTGGCCGAGTACTTCAGCTACGACGGCTATGGCAGAACCAATGAGTTGGACTGGGGCAACTTACAGGATGTTCTGCGCGCGGAGAAGACGGACGTTTTTTACCTCAAGGATGGCACCAACTGGTTCCTCGTGACGACGAACTTTGTCTGGCAGACGTCAGGAGACGTGATCACCGGGGTCGAAAAAGTCCGCCTGGCCGGCTTCTCGGCCAGCAATATCCTGAGTCAAACCTACCAGTTCGATGCCGACACCAATCTGACCGTCGTCACCGTCACCGTGGATCGAAGCAACAAACTGCTCACGGAAGTGATCGACACAGCATCATCCAGCCTGAATGCCACGAATTTCTCGCTGAACGGCCTCCAGCAGTTGTACAGTACTGCCACGGTTTCCAGTCCAGCCCGCTTCTATTACGACGCTTTGGGACGGGAGACATCGGTGAAGGACCCGCTCGGTTTTACGAGCAGCCGCACTTACGACGGCTATGGGCAGGTTGCGTCCGAGACCGGCCAGAGCGGCGCGACCACCCGTTACGGTTACTATTCGCCCACGCATGCCAACGCTCGCCAGCTCTCGGCTGCGACCAATGCCATCGGCAACGTTACGTACTTCGATTACAATACGCGCGGTCAACTGACGCATGTCTGGGGCGATGTGCCCTATCCGGAGATGCGGGCCTATGACTCGCAGTATGGGGACATGACGGAACTCCGGACCTTCCAGGGCGGCACGGATTGGTCGTCGTCTTCGTTGCCTTCGGGCTTCAACGGCGCGGCCAGCGTCACCCGCTGGTATTACGAGGCCGCCACAGGGCTGGTGACCAACAAGACCGATGCGGCCAACTATGCGGTCACGTTTGCTTATTACCCCAACAAACTGCTCAAGACACGGACTTGGGCGCGCGGCGTGGGGACAACCAACTTTTACAATGAATTCGGGGAAATGACGGCCAAGGCCTATTCGGATGGCACGCCCTCGGTCAGCTACAACAACATCAATTCCATGGGTTCGCCCCAGGAAATCATTGATGGCACCGGGACGAACACCCTGGCGTATGACCATGCCAATCGGCTGATTTTGATCACGGGCGGCGCCGGCCTGTACAGCGGCCTGAAGCTGACCAACCAGACCGACTCTGTTTACGGGCGCACGTCCTTGCGTCTGCTCGACAGCCAGGACACCATCCTGCTCCAGCACGATTACGGCTATGACACTTATGGGCGGCTGGCGGGGGTGACCAATGGCGTTTATTCCGCGCGTTATGGCTACTTGGCCAATTCGGACCTGATCCAAACCGTGACGAACCGGAACAATGGCACCAATGTTCTGACATCGACAAAGGCCTACGAATTTGGGTATCGGTTAGCCAGTATCGTGAATGTGGCCAGCAACACGACCGTGAGCGCGCACAGTTACCTCTATGACGCGGTGGACCGCCGGCGGCAAGCAACGCTGCAAGACAGTTCACGCTGGAGCTACGACTACGACGACCGGGACGAGGTGGTGAGCGGCAAACGCTCCTGGAGTGATTGGACGCCGGTGGCCGGACAGCAGTTCGAGTACGCCTATGACAGCATTGGCAACCGGAATGTCACCAAAGCTGGCGGCGATGCGAGTGGGGCGGGACTGAGATCAGCCAATTACACTAATAACGTCCTGAACGAAGTGACGGGCCGTGGGGTGCCGGGCTATGTGGATATTGTTGGCGCCGCACAGGCTACGGCGACCAACGTGTCGATCAATGGCCAGTCCGCCGACCATCGGAAGGCTGAATATTACTGGAAGCAACTCCAGGTGAGCAACGGTTCCGGAGCGCTCTGGCAAGGGGTGACCAACACGGCCACGAAGGACGGCACGACCGCCACCAACGCGGGCAGCTTGCTCGTGC
>JACQVH010000218.1 GCA_016209895.1 Candidatus Hydrogenedentota bacterium
CACGCCGGTCGGCCGAGCGGTCCGGATTAAGGATTCCACGACTCCCACGTCCCAGTTGGTCGCCTTCCTCGATTCTCAGGGGAATCTGTACTGCCAAGGATACGGCTTTATCGGGGCCGACCCCGATGCGTTCGAAGCCGATACCACGATCACGGTCGGCCCGCCGGGCTATGACTATGACTGTGAATATACGGATGACGAAGAGCCGTACGACTACGAAGACCCCGGCAGTCAAGCCATCCAGGATGCCTTTACTCGCGCCACGGTCCTCGGTATCACGTACCCGGTCATCGTCGTCTACCCGCGCTTCGAAAACGGCGTCCCGGTCGAGACCGTGTACAATCCGTTTAACTTCAATGGCGTGGACGCGGTCGTCCAGTCCGTGACGCCGGAAGACCGGTCTGTCGTCGCGGCGACCGTCATCGAGGATCAAGCGTTGTGGACTCAGCCGGTGGTCGCATTCGGGGGCAGTGAGACGAGCCGTGCTGCCCTCAAGGGTTTCACTATCCGGAACGGGAAGCCGGGGATTGCAGGCTACGGCACCCATGCCACGATTTTGAACAACGTCATCTCGGGCAATAACAACTATACGATCGGTGCCTACGGCGGCGGTATTCTCGACTGTGACGGGCTGATTCAGTACAACGTTATAGAGTGGAACTTCGCCGATTACGGTACCGGACTGGCGAATTGCGATGGTACCGTTACCAACAACATTATTCGCTATAACGATGCGACAGAAGCCGGGGGCGGCTTGTACCAGTGTGGAGGAAGGATCGGCCAAAACCGGATCTACAATAAATGGGCCGATCAGGGAGCCGGCTTGGCGAACTGCGGCGCAAGCAGCTACGTGTTTAACAACTTGGTGTTTCGCAATCTTGGCGACACGGCCGGGGCCGGGATGTATCAGTGCGGCGGCGTAATCGAGTTCAATACCGTGTACGACAACCGGGCCCCCACCGGGGCCGGCCTGTACGACTGCGATGGCACCATCCATAGTAATATTCTGTGGCTAAATCGCGTGAATGGGAACGAGTCGAACCCGCCCGCGTCCGACCAGATTACGGAGAGCAGCAATCCGACATATTGCTGTATTCAAAACTGGGCGTCAGGCGGTGAAGGGAACATAAACTCGAATCCCCTATTCGTATCGGTGACATTCGGCGCTCCGTGGCATGAGTACCTGCATTTGTCTGCGGATTCTCCCTGTATCGATTTGGGGGATTTTAGAGGCCCGCGCAGTGCCTCTGCGACTCTCGACCGCGACCATCGTGACATTGACGACCAGCCGACCTTTGTGGAGATCGATGGCCGGGGCCGCGTGTACGATCCCGACGCGTGGGACCAAGATCTCAAGTTGAACCCCACACTACCCTACGATATCGGTGCCGATGAATACCCTACACCTGCCCAATTTTCGTTCTGGTGGGACAACTTGGAGTAAACGTCTGGGGAGATCGAAGGAGGCGCGAAGATGTGCGGTAGATTGAAGGCAGCGAGACTGGCGTTCATGGTCTGCACCGCCTGTAGTGCGTTTGCTTCGTTAGGAGCTGTCGTCTTCGTAGATAAAGACAACACTTCCGGATTCGAGGATGGATTCACGTGGCCGACGGCATTCACCACGATTCAGGCCGCTATTGACGCAGTTTATTCTGGGGGTGGTGGCGAGGTCTGGGTGGCGGAAGGCATTTACGACGAGCCGCGTACAGCGCTCTTTGATCAGAATCCACTGCCCGATCAAGAGTTGTGGTTCAATCTGGGAAGTATCATGTTGCCAGACGGCGTTGAGCTACTCGGGGGCTTTGCCGGCGGTGAGTCGAGAAAAGACGAACGTGATTGGGAAGCAAACGAGACGACCTTGGATGGCTCTGTGGCGCGGGATGGCGAGAGTGCCTTTCATGTGATCAAGATGACTGGAGAGGCAATTGTAGATGGCTTCACAATCACGGGGGGTAACGCCTGTGGCGGACATGATTCTGGTGCCTCTGGAGGAATCCTTGGCGCTCGTGGTACCGTGTCCAACTGCAAGTTTATCGGGAACCGCGCGTGCGGGGGACCGGGCGCGTTAGGCGGACGCGTTACATTGATCAATTGTGAATTTGCAGGCAATCAAAGCAACGATGGCGATGGTGCGGTTTCCATGGGCGGCGTGGTACAGGGCTGCGTGTTTCGTGACAACGCGGGGAGTGAAGCTGGGGCTTTGGGCGTCAGTAGGGCGATCACCGTGTCTAACTGTGTCTTCATCAACAATGAGGGAAGGCGTGAGGGTGGCGCTCTGAGCGTGCAGGACGTCCACTATCTTGGCCTCACAACGCAAATCATTGAGAATTGTGTGTTTGCCCATAATCGCGTCCTGGGAACAAGCGGCGACCAAGGCTACGGCGGTGCAATCGAATTCCAAAGTTCCGAAGCGCGGGTGGACAATTGTTTGTTCTACGGCAATTCGGCCGAGAATGCCGGGGCCGCCGTGGCAGCTTGGGGCTACGCGAATGACGATGGAGAGATTCTCACCGGTCCCGTGACGTTCACCAACTGCACATTCTCCGGCAATTCGGCGCCGGAAGGCCGGGGCGGCGTTTCGTACTATCCCGTCGCCGTCTTTCGCAATTGTATTTTATGGGACAATATCGGGGGCGAATTAGTTCCGCCGCCCACCTATTGGATTTACGAAGTCGAGTACTCCCTAGTGAAAGGCGGCACGGAAGGCCCCGGCAACATTGATAGCAACCCGCTATTCGTGGACACGGTAAACGAAGACTTCCGTCTGCAGGCCGGTTCTCCCGCGATTGATACGGGGACGTTGGAAGGCGCGCCGGCGACGGATATTCGCGGCGTGCCGCGGCCCCAGGGCGCGGGGGTGGACATGGGGGCGTACGAGTACCAGGCCGGGGACGAAGCTGATGTAGACGGGAGCGGCACGACCGACGCGGTGGACGTCCAACTGGTCATCAACGGCGCCCTCGGCCTCGATTCGCGTGCCGGTCTTGACGTGGACGGCAACGGCGTCATAGACGCGATAGACGTGCAGATGGTGATCAACTGGGCGCTGGGAGTAGGCTAAAGACTGTAGGCCGTAGGGTGAAGGGTGAAGAGGGCGGCTGTAGACTGTAGGCCGTAGGCTGTAGGGTCTCTACGCGGAACGTGAACCGCGAACTGAACGCCTGACGGCGTTACTACGAACGAGGGTGACTCGTCGGGTGGCTTGCCAATGCATTAGCCTTCGGGTGCGAGGATTCGCGCGGCGGCTCCGAGGAGCGCCAGCCAGCCGAGGAGCAAGGCGACGCCCCCGATGGGTGTAATCGCCCCGAAGAACTTGATTCCGGTCAGAGCCAACAGGTAGAGGCTTCCGGAGAAGATGACGAGTCCACAGAGCCATGCGCTGCATGCCGCTGCTGTCCAAGGA
>JACQVH010000017.1 GCA_016209895.1 Candidatus Hydrogenedentota bacterium
ACGTTCATGAGGTGTTCTCTCCTCGTCGGAGGAATGCCCGGCAGGGCGCCCCATCGGCATCCGAGATCGGTAGCGGCAAGACGACGAACTCGTATACTCCCGGGCGCAGCCCCTTCAAGCGAAGGCCCTCCACAATCAAGACATTGTTCCGCAGCAGGATATGATGTGTTGCTTGTCCCGGTTGCTGATACGGGGCAACCGAGAGGTAGTCCACACCGACCAGCCGGACGCCTTCGTCCACGAGGCGTTGGGCGGCATCGGGCTCGAGGGCGGTGTAGCCGGTGTACAGTGGACCCTCGGTGGGAATCTCGGAATTCCGCGTCTTCAACAACAACCGCTTGGGCAGTGGTATTTCGCCGAATGCGGGCGCCGAGATTTTTTCTTGATCCGACACGTCGCGCAACTGTGCGTCGCCAAAAAAAATGGACGGATCAACTTGATGGAGTTTTCGACCGCGTTCTTCGAAATGCCAAGGGGCGTCAACGTGTGTGCCCGTGTGCGTGCTGAGGGCGAGCCGTGAAACGTTGCAGCCGTCGCCGTTCGTGATTCGACTCGCAGGCTCCATCTGGAAAGGCATATCCCCCGGCCACACGGTCATACCCTTCCGCATGGGAATGCTGACGTCTATCCATTGATTCAGTGCGTCACGTGTCACGTAGATTCAGGCCCCATTTGCTGCTCGCCTGCGAGAATGTGTGAAAAAAGAATTCGAATGTAAGCGAAGCACCTGAGGATGCTTGCGTGCTCGGGGTCCTGCACTACCGGTTTATGTCACTTCACCCCCTCGAGGCCTAGTATCCATCGCCTCTTGTCCTCCGTGTGGAACCCCGAATCCACCCGTTGCCGCGCTACCAAGCTTATTATGCCACAACTTGGGCGGGATGTCACTCGGTGATTGTCCTACAAATCACTTGGGGGAAGAAAGGGGGAGGATTGGGAGCCCCGGCCACGAGCGTGATTTGTGGGAATGGACTTTTCGGACGGTATGGCGGCAGGGCTTTCCGTCCGTGATTGGTTATTCCATGTCCACTTCGCGGACCCGCTTCTGGTCGCGGCGTAGTTCTACGTGTTTGCGGATTAAGTCCCGGAGTTCGTATATCTTAGGGAGGGCTCGGAGGATAAAGTCCGGCGCGGACCGGTCGGAGGTTTGTAAGTGGATGCTGCCCAACGAGAACATGCGCAGAAAGAAGGGCTGGGTAATATTGAGGTCTTTGACGCGATACAGTTCGATTTCCTCGGTTTGCTTGGAAAACACGCCTTTGGTGAGCCGGATGCGCTCGGTGGTAATTTCATAGACGCTGCAACGCAGGACGAGCCACTTCCAGAATGCGATGAAGATCGGCACGATGAGCCAGAAGGTCAGTCCGCATAAGATGAAAGTTCCCATGTTCAGCACCTGGGAAGAGGCGCCTTTCCACAATGTTTGTTCTTCCATGGTGTCACCTGCCAGGTTTGGATTCAGAAGACCAAAGCATAGGACTTCACTCCCACCGAGTTCAACGGTGTGACGCCGCCACCAAAAAGGACAAAGGACAAAGGATAAAGGACAAATGATCCCCGCGAGCCGGGGCGGGATAGAACTGGAAGAAGCGGAAAGCGCGGTCCGATTTGCGCGGCAATCTGGCAGGTGTTACCGGAAGGCCCAGCCGGCTACGCAAACTGCGTAAACCAGCGCCACGATGGCGAGCGGTACACGGAGCTTTGGCCAGGACGCGGCGTCTGCCAGTTTCCCCTCGCGCAGCCCGAAGACCAGTCCGAGGATGATGAGTACCACCCCGACGGTTGCGTAGGCGGCGTGCGGTGCCAGTGCCGCGGGCGCGGCCAACGCTTTGGAGGAGATTGCTAGCGACGTCGAAACCCCGTCCGGGTGGAGCATTGCCGCCGGCAGGAATGCGCCCCAAGTCATGGCTTTTTCGAGGCCTTTGGCCATGTGGGCCGTGGAGACGACGACCGCCAGCGGTAAGGCGAGCCTACGCCACGCCACGCCGATGCGTCGGGCACCGCCGAATGCGATGGTGAGGCCGCCGAGAATCGCCCATAGCGCCAGTGGATATAGGCCGAGAAACCAGAGTCCCGTGATGAAGCCGTGAAGGTCTGGAAGCGCGAGCCATTCGCTGAAATGTTCGGGTATCCACAGAAACGCGGCCTCTGCACGAGCCCACCCGCTGACGACCTCGCTCGTCACGAAGCCGGAGACCGCCATGATGAATAGAACGGTTGGCCACGAGGCGAACGGTTCGCGGGCGTTAAGTCGCGAGAACGGCGTACGCAGAAGCAACTGCATATTGTCCGGCCGGCAGGACTTGATACACTGTCCGCACACGAGGCAATCCTGGTTGCCGTTCAGCTTGGGCGGGTTGAGCAGGCTGGGGCAACTTCGGGCGTCCAGACGGCGCCGGTTATGCTGCATCACGCAGTCTTTCCCTTCGCAGCGGGCGCAGGCGTCTTGCGAGGCGGCGCGCACGCCTAACATTCCACCGCGGCCGTAGACGCTGAGCAGTAGCCCGACGGGGCAGAAACCCCGGCAGAAGGCGCGGTCTTTGAAGAGGAGTCCGGCTATTGCCGCGAGTAATAGAAGCGAGAACATGAATAGGGCCGTGTATCTTGGCACACGATGTAACTGGGCCCCTACGACAAGCATCTGCAATACGATATACAGGAAAAGGATGAGCCAACCCGCGCGCAATATCTTGGCAAGATTGAATTGGCGGACGCCCAGTCGCACCCCCAGCCGCTCCGAGAAATTGGCCACGAGTTCGAGGGGACAGACCGCGCACCACACGCGCCCAACGAGCACGGCGGTCCACACCATCGCGGGCCACCAAAGGCCCCAGATTAGGAGATTGACCAAATTGCTTTTTGCGTAGAGCTTGGCGTCAACGCCGTTCGGCGCGGACAGTGCCAGACCGAACACCATTAGACCCACAAAACACAAGAGGGTCGCGGCTTGAAAAACATATGCGAATCCACCCCAGTGAATGAGGCGTCGAATCGGGTCTATGGCGAGCAGGTTGAAGCCCCGACGCGCTGCTTCGCTGCGCTCTGCTTCCATGACGAACGTGTCGCTCACAGAGAATCTCCTTCGCACCTTTTTACGACCAGTGCGTATTTCATTAACGGCATAACACTATCTGCCAGGTGATAGCGCGCGGCTTGCGCAATGATTACAAGCGGGCAATGTGCGAGCGTGCGCCGTGATTCAACCGAGCGTGGATGGCGGGCGAGGGAATGAGATAGTGAAGGCGCTGCCTTTGCCTTCTTCACTCTGTACCTGGATATTTCCGCCATGTAGATTGACGATCGCGGCGGCCAGGCTAAGCCCCAAGCCGTGGCCTTCCCGGCTGCGGCTTTTGTCGGCGCGGTAAAATCGCTCGAAGATATACGGCAGCGCCTCTTCGGGAATCCCGACACCGGAATCTTCCACGGACACCGCGACTACCTCGTTCTCGCTGCGTACCTTCACCAAGATTTTTCCGCTCCGGCTCGTGTATTTCACGGCGTTATCCACTATATTGGCAAGGGCCCGGCGAAGCCGATTGGGGTCGCCCGAAATAACGGCATGGTCCGTCGAGTCGAATTCCAAGGCAATCCCTTTTTCGGTCGCCGTGACCTCGAAAAACTCGCAGAGTTCAACCATGAGCGCGGTCACATCCACCGACGAAAATTGGGTTTGCGCGACGCCGGTGTTGATTTCGGAGAGGTCCATGATGGTGTTGAGGGTTCCGAGCAAGTCCGCCGATTCCTCGACGATGGATACCGCGAGGGACTCTTGTTCCTCCGCGATCGGTCGAGAGGACAGCAGGCGTTCCGCCGCGAGGTGTATGCGCGCGAGTACGGTGCGCAAGTCGTGGGCCAGGCTGTCGTTCAAGTCCCGCAGTTCTCGCACAAAGGATTGAATTCGGTCCAGCATCGCATTGAATGCGCCGGCCAGGCGTTCGAGTTCGATATCGCGGGACTCCGGCTTCATACGCGCCTCGAAATGTCCTTCCGCGATCGTGAGTGCCGTATCGGTCACGGCCTCCAAAGGGACGAGTGCCCGCTTGGCGACGATCCAACCCACGCCAATGGCAAGACATACCCCAAACGCGCCGATGACCAGAAAACGATGGCGCAGATCGCGCAGGGGTTCGAGTTCGTGAAAAGTTCGGATGGCCACCTGCAGTATTCGATCATCCGACAAGACGGCATAGATGACGCGGGCTTCTCCCTCTTTCGTGTTCCGGAGTACGCTCTCGTAATACGGTTGTTCTCGAGTGGCGGCGGCCAGCGCTTGGCGGTTAATCGTCAGCCACTGCCAAGACGCCGTATCGGTCTTCGCCAGTACGGCGCCCACGCGGTCCATAACGCGATAGCACACCAGGTCGGTGCCTTCCGCTTGCGCCAGACGGGCCAGCGGCCCCTCGAGTGCCTCAACTCCTTGCGGCGAAAGCAGGGATGCCACCTCGCTTACCTCGTGACGCAACTGCTCGTCCACACGACGGTGCGCATTCGAAACCATCAACGCGTAGACGGCGACAAACGTGACGGCGAGGCACGCGCCTACGACGGCCGCGAGCGACAATGCCAGTCGAAACGCCAGCGAGGCGCTGGGTCTAGATGTCTTCTTCAAGGACATAGCCAAAACCGCGGATGGTGCGAATGCATGGTTTCCGTGCGCCCGCATCGAGTTTCTCGCGCAACCGGCACATTCGCGTCTCGACGACGTTGGTTGAAGGATCGAAGTCGTAGCCCCAAACCCGTTGAAGAATCGAGGTCTTGGAAACGACCTTGCCGGCGTTGCGCATCAGAAACTCGAGTAGCGCGAATTCGCGCGCGTGCAAGAGAATCTCCTTGTCTTTACGTTCAACTTTGCGGCGGAGCAAGTCCATGTGCAGCGAGCCGACGACCAATTGCGTGGTTTGGCTACTACTGCCTCGTTTTAGGATGGCTTGCACACGGGCTAGAAGTTCGCCGAAATCGAAGGGTTTTACCAAGTAGTCATCGCCGCCCGCCCGCAGTCCCTCGATTCGCTCGTCCACGCTGCGTTTCGCGCTTAGTATCAGGATCGGTGTATGTATGCCCTGGCCGCGCGCCTGTTCGATGAGACTCAGTCCGTCCAGTTTCGGCAGCATGAGGTCCACCACGGCCAGATCGAATTCCCCGGTGGTCAGTTCGTGAAAACCGTCTTCGCCGTTGCTGACGTGAGTCACCGCGTATCCGGACTCGCACAAACCTTTCTTAACAAAAGAGGCCAGTTTGGCATCGTCCTCGATGAGAAGGATGTTCATGCTCTTATCCTTACTGCACGCCGCGAAGCAGTCATTTCCGCGAGACTTCAATCTTTCCGGGCTGCCGGTTGCCGAGATTCTCCTCGTTGAAAGTTACCGAAACGCGAATAATCTCCCGTTCGTGCACGACCAATTCCGCCTGCGCGTTCAGGGGTCCGTCGGGCTGCTCGAGAATCAGCCGGTATCGCCCGGGGCGAACACGCTGGATGGTGAACCGGCCCTGATCGTCGGATACCGCGAAATGGTCGTGTTCGAACGTATAAATCCAAGCCGTCATCCACGGATGAAGATCACACGTGAGACGGATCGGTCGCCCGTCGGGCTCCGGATGGATATTCCGTTGGTACGCTTTGTCGTATGGAGTCATGACGTTAAACGCATTTTCTGGGTTCTTGGCCAGGGAATGCACATTGTGGTTGGCGAGGTCGGAACTCCCAATCGCCACTTTCTGACCCGGTCGAAGCGCAACTACGCGCGGGACAAACTCGAAGTCTTCTTGCTGTATGTGAACCGGAGAACGGTTCGTGGCCGTTGTACGGGATGGAGGCGGCGTCTTATTTTCGAGCGGCTCAAGGTATGCGACGACGGAGGCGAGTCCCTGTCCGTCCTTGTTGACCTGAAGCAAAGGTCTGGCGTTCCCCTCATTGTCTCGAAACTCCCGATCGGGCACCGCGCCCTCGAATCGCGCCACACCGGACACCGAGCCAACGGGAGGAGCCTGTGCAACACCATTCGCGGCGAGCAGGACTCCAAGGAATGTGACGATAGCGGCCCGAATCATCGCGTTCGCCGGATTCACTGCGGCCACTCCGCCGCGGGGTCCAAGTTCATGATATGCACGGTTGGCGTCTTCGGCACCTGGGGGCGCAAGAAGGGCTTTTCCGACGCCTTGTGGCAGGCGTAACAGCCTTCCAGGGTTTGCCGGTATGCCTGTGTGAACTGTTCCAAATCTTTCTTGTCAATGGCCTCTTTCACGGCGGACAGCAGCGAATTGTCCACCGCTTCGAGGATGCCGTTCAGGTCAATATCGCCGGCCTTGGTCTGGCGCACGGGACGAATACGCACCCCCCATTTCAAGTGCGAACGCGTTTCGGCGAGATAAAAATCCGCCAGCGGCCAATTCTGGTGTTGCGCCGCGAACCACAGATTACCGAAGTGGTAGCCGACGTCCTGCATCGCATGGGCTTGGTCCGGAACGAGGGTTTTGAGTTGTTCGAGCTCGGTGCGGAGGGTGGCAATGTCCTCGCCCGTAGCGGGCGACGTGGCGGCCCTGACCGGGATGCCTTCGGAATAGTTGGCCAACATCCAACCCAAAACAATGCCCGCGAGCGTGCCGGCGCCGAATAGGGTGGCGCGGAAGCTTAGCCGGCGGGTCACGACGCGGACGAGGCGACGACGCCGCAAAACGCGAGATTCATTTTCTTCGACCATGCCGATTCTCCTTGGGTCGTGGAATTTTTGTCGGCTCTTCTTCGAATAGCTCACCGAACAGCTCCGAGACTTTGAGTTTGGCGGCCGTTAATGCCCGTTTCCCGAGTGCGGTCGCGGTGTACACGCGGCGGCGTCGGCCATCCATGGATTCGTCCCGAGATTGGACGTAGCCGCGGCGTTCCATGCCGTGGAGCATGGGGTACAGCGTGCCCGCGCTAATCCGGTAACCATGGCGGGCCAGTTCTTCAATGATTCCCAACCCGAAGATGGGTTCATGGACCGCGTGATAGAGGATGTGTAACTTGATAAGGCCCGCGTATAGGTCTTTCTCGTCCAACCCGTTTACATCAGCCATGCTACGCGCCTCGGCCATTTCCATATCCAACGCTGCCGGCTTCACCGCCTATCGGCCGCCCGCGGCGCGGTAACGTTCTGAGTCTTTGCTATCGAATCCCGTTATCGGATCTCGATAATAGCATACGATGACCACTCTGTCAACTTCAGTTTTACCATCCTAACCAGCGAATAAGCGGCTAAAGGACCCGTGGGAAATCCACACTGCCGCAGCTCGTAGACGCGACGTCCTCGTCGCGTCAGATTACGATTTGCCTGGAGGACGCGACGCGGACGTCGCGTCTACGTCTTACGTGCGTACCGAGATACCAGGTCGCACTCGCCGTGTAGTAATCCCGACTTCAACGCTTGCCGCCAAACCGGAACTGGATTCCGGCGCGGGCCGTCCAATCCGGGGCATCGTCGCCGAGACCCAGTCCTGCTCCCAGCGCCAGCGTCGTTGATTTGCCCAGGTTGTGTTTTACGCCCAATTCGAGCAAGGTGGCGTCGGCCCCTTTCTCCGCGAGCTGTTTGTAGGCCACGTCCGCTACGAGTGTGGTCTGCGGCGTGAGATCAAAGGTGTATCCGGGCACGGCCATGAAAAGAAATTTGCGGGCGTCTTCGCGATCTTTGCGGAAGATATCCCGGATGCCGTCGTGGGCGACGTCTTCATCTCCCACGTACTTCCCGGAAAGGGTGAGATGGAACGCGTGCCGGTCATTTTCTCCGGAGAGGCGGTTGGTGAGTCTCAATCTGAGGTCCACGTCAATCCCGTCGTTATCATGCCCCACGGGAAATGCGCCTTCCAGCGTCACTGCGGCGATCGGTGCGCGCTCGGCATCGGGATTCAGGACGTATTTCAGCCGGAGTTTCAGGTCGCCCTCGATGTCGTATTTTTCCCCCCGTTCGACGGCGCCGAAGAGTCGCACGGCGAGTTTTCGCGTGACCTCGTACTCGACACTGGTCTCGGCTTCGGCTTCATAGTCGTCGTACGCGTCGTACTTGAGCTTTTCTTGCACCTCGAATGTGCCGGGCGTCAGCGGTCCGGCCGGCTGCAACTCCGTCGGATCAATGGCGTATATGGCCGGCGCCGCGACGAGGCCAAGTACGAGAAGGCGGCGCCAAGGCGCACGCCGGTGATACGGATACGATCGTCCAATTCTGCAATTCATGCTTTCACCTTCCTATTTTTCGTTGCCTGCCCACGAGACGGTGGATTCACTCCAAGCGGGCGACAGCTCCGCGTCAATCCGTTCACAGTCTGCACGTTCGAGATTGCAGAGGTATCGCCGCCGCGTTGCAATTCAGCAATGTTGGACCAAAGGTCCGCGCTTGCGTAGCCGAACGGAGAGATAAGCTCCCCGGAAGAGACGTGACGTCGAGCACGAATCTCGATTACGCGGTTCGATTACGAACCTCCATTACGAACCTCGATTACGAGGTGACGATTACGAGCACGAACCTCGATTACGGGGCAGGAACGGCGAAGATTGCCGGAATGTAATGTTGCGGCAATCGAAATGTCATGTGGTATCCGCGAAACTCAAGGACGGTGGTGCGAAGGGGATTCATAGCTCGTAACGCCATTCTTCACTATCGAAATGCGTAGTTAGAGACAAGGGAGGAGGGAATTATGATTCGAATGAGCAAATTTTGGAGACAACTCACCGTCGCGGTTTGCGCCGTGTTTGTGCTGACGGGGTGTCCCGCGTTGGTACTACCGGCTTTGGTGGGGACGTTGTCCGGGGTGGTCCGGGATGCGGATACAAACGCGGCCATTGCCGGCGCGTCGGTCACGACCGTGCCCGCGACATCGATCGCGACCACAGCCGCTGACGGTTCGTTTACTTTCCAGAATGCGCCCGTCGGTATTTATACCGTGGCCGTAACCGCCGCGGGCTATGTGTCGCAGCAGATTCCAGGGGTCTCGGTGACCGCAGGCCAGACGGCCAACGCGCAAGTTCTACTGCAGAAGTCCGCTCCGACCGTGGGCAGCGTTTCGGGCGTGGTAAGGAAGCATAGCAGCCCTAGCGACGTGCCGGTCGCAGGCGCGACGGTGGCGCTGGTGGAGGCACTCACGCTCGACGCATCGAGCAGCAAGACGCCGCTCGAGACGCTCGCGGGTACCAGTCCATACACGGCCACGACCAATGCCGGCGGCGCGTTTATCATTAATAACGTGGCGCCGGGCAGCTATTTCGTTCATGCGATGCCGGGGGCTGCCGACCAAGATACGGTCCTTCCCGGCGGCGACAGTTCACGGTCTTCCTTTGAAGTCGGCGCCGGCGAAGCGGTGGCCCAGGACATCGTGCTTTCGCAGCGCCCGTCCTCGGCCGCGACCTACGTCGGTTCGGGGACCTGCCTACTCTGCCATGACGGCTCGGTCGGGCCGGACGTGACCGGCTACCGGAAGACGCTTCACGCGTTAGTCTACCGTGTGCCCGATCAGACCAGTTCGATCCAAGACTTGAGCGACTTTCCCAACGCGAATGCGGCCCACGCCTATTTCAAGGATGGCAATGACCGCGATAACACTGGGGCGGGTGATGAATATGGTCTTCGGATCAACAGCGCCGAGTTCCCCGCGTTCAGCACTTCCAACGCGGCGGACGTATACGACGTCTGGCTCGGCTTCGAAGCGGGCACGGGCAAGTACTTCATGCAGTTCTCGGACACGACCGGCGCGGTGATGTCCGAAAAGTACTATGTCGAGTTCACGTTCGGTGGCCACGGCGTTTATAAAGAACGCTGGATTACCCGAGTGCTGGCGAACGGCGCCTACGATGCGGACGCGGCAGGCGATGATTCTTCGTACTACGTCCTTCCGGTCCAGTACGACGAAAACATGCAGACCGGCGTCGAACTTTTCCATCCGTACAACTACACCAATTGGGGTCCGCCGACGTCGGACGGAGGTCCCGCTCGTGCACCGGCTAAGAACAAGTCGTTCGACTTGAACTGCGCGGGTTGTCACTTCACGGGTAGCAGTATTTTCCGGGACGAAGCCGGTCTTTACCATGCCGACGCGCTGAATACCAGCGACGCGGCGGGTATTCTCGACTACGACGGGGACGGCGTGAAGGATGAGATGGTTATCGGCTGTGAGAGTTGCCACGGCCCCGGTTCGGAACACCTGTCCACCGGACTTCCGCCGAAGCTGGTTCTGTCGCGTTACCTTTCGGCCGAGCGGGATGCGATGCTGTGCGGCCGCTGCCACACTCGCGGCGTCGGACATGGAACTTTTACGGGAACTACCGATCACACCGAGTATCCCTCGAAGGGTACGGATACGCCGGAGTTCCCGGACCCCGGCATCGGGTATGATGAGTTCGTGGCGGACTACCACACCGATGGGCCGGGGGTCTATGGTGACGCCCTGGGCCATTCTCGGCAGCATCATCAACAATTCGTGGACTTGCAGAAGTCGAAACATTACAAGAACAAGTATAATCTCCTCGGATGCAGCGACTGTCACGAATTGCATAACCGCGAATTAGGCCCCAGTCTCACGATGAGCAGTGAAAACAATGAGTTGTGCTTGAACTGTCATGCCCGGTGGGACTTCGGTCTGCCCGAAGGCTACACGTTCACGGCCGAAGCGGTAGCCGTATCCGGACACATGAGCTCCAATGCGAACATGACCGTGGGCTACGATCCAGAGAATACGTCCGCGTTTGGCGCGGCGACCGCCACGGGCGGGGTCGGACAGTGCGCGACGTGCCACATGCCGAAGACGGCGGCGAGCCAGTCGCGGTTTATTCATGAGACGGTCAATGCGCAAGGACAGCCGTCCGGCGGCCGGGTGCGCGGCGATATTTCGTCGCACGTGTTTGACATCATCACGCCCGCGGAGAGCCAGGCGCTGTTTCTAACCGCGACCTCGAACAAGCAGATGCCGAACAGTTGCGGCTCCTGCCATAACGACTTGGTAGGCGGCCTCGACTATGCTTACAAACACGGGAGCGCTCGTTAGCGGTTTACGGATCGGTTGAGCATTACGGGTGGTGGCTTCGTCCGGTCTCTGCCGGGTGGAGCCGTCACCCCATTCTCATGTCTCGCTTTGCGGAATGTCGCAGGCGGAATTCCGGGATCGCGTAGGGGGGTAGTCTGTGGGGGCGCTAATAAGATTACATGGTCTCTTTATCGGTATATCTTAACTAGATGGTTTCCAAGCGTTTGCAATCATTATTCGGGTGAAGCTTGGGGGTGTCGTTGGGGGAGTCTCGCGGGCATAGGACTTGCTTTCTGCACGCACGAGTTTAACCGCATTGCTCCACGTAAGCGGAGAGCTTTGGCAACGAAGGACTTTTAACCCGGAACTGGGGGGAGGAAAACTGTATGACGAAAAAGAAAATACGTTGGTTGTTGGGTCTCACGGGGCAGGTATGCCTCTTGACGGCCTTGGTGCTCGTGGCGACTGGCTGTCCTCTTCTTTTCCCGCCCGCTGATGGCGGCGAGGGAGAAGGCGAGGGTGAAGGAGAGGGCGAACCGCCTGTCGTGGAACCGGAACCTCCCGGCTCGGCCGTAGCGCCCGGCATCAATGTTTCCGAGGTGGCGGTCACCATTCCGGCGGATAATCGGCCGGAAGTGACCTTCATCGCGAAGGATAACGCGGGTAATCTGATCCCGCGCCAAGAAATTACGGGTTCCAGTTTCATACTCGACTACCTGGAAACGCCGACCGCGGGCAGCACCGCCCGTTATATCTCTTACACCACGCGGATTGAGAACCCGGATGGCGTAGCGAACAACGGCGACGAAGAGGTGCAAGCCACCTATGACTCAGCCGGGTTGAATGGGCTGACTCAGGCCAATGACGGCACGTTTACGTACAAGTTCGCCACGGCGATATCGGCCAAGGCCATCAACACGGCCGCGGTTCACCAACTGGGCGCGCAGATTCGTCGTCTGTCGGTGATTGACAACCTGACCTATATTGCGAACGTTATCCACCGGTTCCGTCCCGATGGCGTGGCCGTTGCCGCCTCCCAGACACGCGAAATAGTCAAGACGGAGGTATGCAACGAATGCCATACGCGGCTGGCGCTACACGGTGGTAGCCGTCGCGAGGTGCAACTATGCATCTTGTGCCATAATACGCAGACGATCGACGCCAATACCGACAACAAGGTGGACTTCCCGGTCATGATTCACAAAATCCACTACGGTGAAAGTTTGCCCAGCGTGGAGGCGGGAGAACCCTACGTAATTTGGGGGAACCGCAATAGTATCCACGACTATTCGGAAGTGGTATTTCCTCAAGACGTTCGGAACTGCACAAAGTGCCATACGGGCGGGTCTCAGTCCGACGTATACAAGATGCAGCCGACGCTCGCGGGTTGCGCGGCGTGTCACGATCGGACTTGGTTCGGCAACCCGGACCAGACACCGGAAGGTTACACCACCCACTTGGGCGGTCAGCAAGTCAATGACAGTCTGTGCGTGATCTGCCATCCGGCCGACTCGCCGGGCGTGGCGCCCATTCTTCAGGCTCACCTGATTCCGCAGAACAGCAACGATGCTCCGGGGTTGACCTTCGCGATCACGGAAGTTACCCCGATTCCGGCCAAGCAAGGCACGCAGCTTGAGGTCAGCTTTACGGTCGCAAACGACAGCGGGCCGGTGATCGATTTGGCGACGCTGAATTCCGCCGCAATAAACGTCGCGTACCCGGCTTCCGACTATGAAACGAACATTCGCGAAGCGCTTATCGGTACCGGCGCACCCGTGGGCACGCTGGTCAACAACGGCGACGGCTCGTATGATTACACCTTTGCCGCGCTGTTACCCGCGGAATCCACGGATACCTTTGCAGTGGGTCTGGAAGGGCGCGTGGCGTTCACGTTCCGGGGCGCGACCTATCGTCAGGGAACGGACACCAATGCGGTGACCTTCTTCACGTTGGACGGCAGCGAGCCGGTGCAACGGCGCATTGTGGTGGACGAGGCGACGAAGTGCAACAAGTGTCATGGCGACCTGCGGATGCACGGTGAAAACCGGACGGACGTGGATTACTGTCTGTTCTGTCACAACCCGAACACCACCGACATTTCGCGGCGTCCAGCGGAGCAACTGCCGCCCGAAACTGTGAACATGAAGGACATGATTCACAAGATTCACACGGGTGAAGAACTGTCCGGAGAGTACACGGTGTACGGGTTTGGCGGAACCGCTCACAACTTCACCGAAGTGCACTTCCCGGGCGATCGGCGCAAGTGCGACATCTGCCACGTGGCCGGTTCGACCGATTTGCCGCTGGCGGAGGAAGCGCTGCCGACAACGATTGCTCAGGGCGAAACGATCATCAGTCAGGTACCGCCGACCCGCGCGGCGTGCACATCTTGTCACGACGACGTGCTGACCAGTATCCACGCCATAGCGAATACGGTGGACAGCGTGGAATCCTGTTGGGTGTGCCACGGGCCGGGCCATGATTTCGACATTGCAAGGGTTCATCTTTTGGAACCGTAATTAGTTCATGACCGGGGCGGGGCGGAAATCGCCTCGGCCCCATCGAAGCCAAGGATGGCTTTGCGAAACACGGGGTTTGACTCGCCGGGATTCAGTGCGCTGCTCCGCCCGGAGCAGCGCACTGGGTTTTTCGGCGGGGCCGGGTCCGACAAGTCGGACGCGTCGGAGCAGTCGGATGAATACTGGGGAGTGCATCGCCGAACCTTCTCGCGAGCGGTCTGGCGGAGACGAGATCACGGGTTTTCGTGTTTGGGTCACCGGGATTTCGTGAACATGTGTGTCAGGAGACACAATCGCCATCCTTTTCCTGACTCTCTCGCTGCCTGGTGCAGGGCGTGATACGAACGTATCTACAAGGGATTCAGGGACTTAATAGCGAAAATGACGGCCGGTTGACCCGCGCCGATGGTTTTGTTGATGATAGGCACGTGAGTTGCACCCACTGGAGGCAATCATGAAAACCAAATTCGGCCTATCCTTAGTCAATACCCCCGCACGACTTTCGAAAGTTTCTGTGCAGGCGGTCGTGGCGCTTGTCTTCGTTGGCGTCCTCTCGGTGGGAATCGGGAGTTGCATCTCGATTACGCCGAGTTTTCTTCGGCTCGAGGTGGGCGGTACCGCGCAACTCCGGGCGTCCAGCGGCTTCGATAGCGCGTTCACGTGGCGGTCTACCAATCTGACCGTAGCGTCCGTGAATCCGGACGGCGTAGTAACGGGGCTGTCCGAAGGATTCGCGTACATCACTGCAACGGGTAACTCTTCGGGATATATCGCCCGGATTCGTGTGGACACAGTGGGTACCGGGCAAGTGATCTCGATTAGCATTTCGCCGCGAAATCCGACGGTGACGGTGGGTGACTTGCTCCGACTTTCCGCAACTTCGACCGATCCCTTGGACACCGAGTTTGACTGGACCTCCGATCGCCCCGAATTCGCTACGGTTCTCGACGACGGAACGGTAACTCCCGTGGCGCCGGGCACGGCGGTAATCACGGCCACGGGTTCTCATAGCGGTGCGCACGGGACCACGTCGGTTACGGTCGTGGCGCGAGAGAATCGTCCTCCCGTGGCGAATGCCGGGCTGGACGCGACCGGGACGGTGAGTCGGGTGGTGGGTTTGGACGGGACGGGCAGCAGCGACCCCGATGGCGATGCGCTTACGTATTTATGGACCCAGGTCGGTGGACCGGCAGCCACGCTTACCGGCGCGACCACGAGCCGGCCTGCCTTTCTTCCGTTTACCGTGGGGCAGTACATCTTGCAATTAATCGTGAACGACGGAGAGTTGGACAGCGTCCCGGACCAGGTGGTGATTACAGTCCAAGAAGAAGCGCCGGGGGTGTCCATCCGAATTGACGGCGTGTCGGAAACGGACATCGAGAACCGCGGACTGACCACCGGTCCCTCTAGTGGATTGGACACCGTGGGCGTCGGCACGTCCGTCTATTTGATTGCAGACGTAACCGGAGCGAAGCAAACGGCGAACTTCTCGTGGTCCATTCTCGCGGCGCCTCAAGGTTCAACGGCCACCTTTGACAACGCCGCAAGCGCGTCACCGGTTCTCGTCCCGGACCGCGAAGGGATTTATGATCTTTCGGTGACGGTCACGGATGGCGCCAAGGCGCTCGTAGGCACGGCGCAACAGCGGATATTTGCGGGGCAGTGGGTCGGCGAGGGCACCCAGGTCGGCCAAAGCGCCTGTGCGGCTTGTCATAACGACGTCGTCGCGCCGGGCCGGATCGCACCTTGGCTGGAGACGGCCCACGCGACGAAGTTTATTCGGCATATTGACGGGGAACTGGGCGGCTTCTACGCGGAAAGTTGTCTGGAGTGTCATACGGTCGGTTACGACACCAGCCCAACCGCCGTGAACAACGGTTTTGATGACGTGGCTGCAGCCCTGGGCTGGACCATTCCCCAACCGTTACAGCCGGGGAATTGGGAGGCGATGGTGGAACAGTTTCCGTCGCTGGCGCGGCTGGCGAACATCCAGTGCGAGAACTGCCACGGCCCGGCCAGCCAACATCCGGCGTCGGCTTTCGATGCTGAGAAGAAAATTGACGTGTCCTTGAACAGCGGCGTGTGCGGTCAGTGCCACCATCAGGAGGTACAATGGGAGACTTCGCCGCACGCCGACGAGGACGCTCTGCCGTTCAATTACGCTATCGGGCCGGGCGCGGAAAACTGCGTACGCTGCCATTCGGGCGTGGGCTTCATTGATTTTACGCAGGGCGTTACGCCGCCCCGTACCAACAAGCAGGTGCATTCTTGCGGCGTCTGTCACGACCCGCATGACGCGACGCGCCCGGTGCAGTTGCGAGCGTACGACGAGATCACGTTACCGAGCGGCACTGTGGTTAACGACATAGGCGCCGCGGCCGCCTGTATTTCGTGTCATAATGGGCGGCAGAAACCTCAGGACGCTCTCACGAACCAGTTCCCACATTTCAGCACGGCGGCGGAGAATCTGCTCGGTATCAACGCGGTAACGTATGGCAGAACGCTCCAGAACTCGCCGCATAGGTTTCTCGTGGCCGACCTTTGCGTCGGCTGTCACATGGCGGATACCCCGGGCGAGCCTCGCGACGGCGTCACGGACCCCGGTGAGGATCTCGTCGGCGAGCACACCTTCCGGATGGCGACCGATAGTGGTACGCCCGGCGATCCCACGGATGATTTTATCAATATCCAGAACGCGTGCAGCGCCTGTCACCCGACCGAGACGAGTTTCAATTGTCCGGCCACCGGGGATTTCGACGGGAACGGCCGGATTCAAGGGGTACAAGACGAGGTGCGCGGGTTGCTGGCCGTTGTGGAGAATGCGCTGGCTATGACCAGCGCGCCGCTCGAAGCGCGGCAAAAGGCGACCTACAACCACGAGTTGGTATTGCATGATGGAAGTTTCGGAGTACACAACACGGCGTTCTCGGTTGGACTCCTGCAACTGACGTATCGAGAACTGACGGGTCAGGACGTGCCGGGGGCGACATTACGGTACTGAACACGGAGCACGAAAATGCGCGGAAACCCGACGCAATTATCTCAAGTAATTCCCGAAATGAGCAATGAGGACCGTGGATTGAAATCACTACTGCTGATGTGGGTGATTATCACGATGACTACCGGCATCGGCGGCTATTTGATTTCCAACGTATTGGTGAGGTATCTGGTGTCCGGCGGCATTTAGGGGGAAGCGGAGTCGTGGTCTGAAGCGCGAGGAAGCGAGACTGACGCACGAACCATGGATTCGATGGCGGTTCTCATACCCGATACTTCCATCTGTGAATGACGCTGTCTGCCTTGTCGTCATTGTGGTTCATCCTCCCAGGTAACGCTGACCGAGCGAGAATGTCCGAAGTTCAAAAAAGAGAGGCGAAACGAAGGTGAATCCCGCTACGCGATGGCTGTCCACGTTGATGGCGCTGTTTGGCCGGAACTGGATCACGATGATTGGGACCGGTGTGACGACGGTCTGCGCCGTGCTCATCATCGCATTCCTGGTGCCGGGCCTGATGGCCATGTCCAGCACGCCCTACGTCGGGATATTCGCGTTTCTGATACTGCCCGGGTTTTTTGTGCTGGGGCTGTCGATCATCCCGGTTGGGGTCTATTGGGACCATCGAAAAAAGGTCGCAGCGCGCCGGCGCGCGGAAGGCGAGGCTGTTTCCCATTACCCGACCCTGAATTTCAATAATCCGGTAGTTCGCGGCGCGGCCGGCTTGGTGTTCTTCTTGACGGTGGTGAACGTTTTCATTATCTCGAGTGTAAGCTATCGCGCCGTCGTCCACATGGATTCGCCGGAATTCTGCGGCGAGGTCTGCCACACGGTTATGCAACCTGAATTCACTTCGTACGTGGATTCCCCCCATTCCCGCGTGAAATGCGTGGAATGCCATATCGGCCCGGGCGCGCCGTGGTTTGTGCGGTCCAAGCTTTCGGGCGCCGGACAGGTGCTGGCGGTGGCGTTCAATACCTATAGCCACCCGATTCCGACGCCGGTGGAGAACCTTCGTCCGTCGCAGGATACTTGTGAGGAATGCCATTGGCCGCAGAAATTCACGGGAGATCGCGTCCGCGTGATTACCAATTATTCCGAGGATGAGACTAACTCTGCGTTGCAGACCGTGCTGTTGATGCACATTGGCGGGGGGGCCTCCCGGGGTGCGGGCATTCATAGCTGGCACATTGACCCGCGCAAAGAGACCACTTACATCGCGACCGACGAGCAGCGTCAGAAGATTGCCTGGGTTCAAGTGAAAGAAGCGGACGGCACGGTAACCGAGTATAAGGCGGCCGACTCCGAACTGACGCCCGAACAAATCGCCGCCGCTGAGAAGCGCCGCATGGACTGCCTGGATTGTCACAATCGGCCCACGCACATTTTCCGGTCGCCCGCGAGGGCGTTGGACGAGGCGATGACCAAAGGGCGCATTGACGTGTCCCTGCCATATATCAAGAAATTGGGCGTTGAGGTTCTTAAGGAAGTGGATGCGGCCGGAGACGTTCGGACCCAGATCGAGCAGCGCGTGCGCGCGTATTACGGAGAAAACTACAACGAGCTTTTGGAATCCAAGCGCGAGAGCGTCGAAACTGCCATTGCGGAACTAGCTGCCGTCCACAAGCGTAACGTGTTCCCCAAGATGGATATCACGTGGGGCACTTACCCCAATAATCTGGGACACGAAGAATTCCCCGGGTGCTACCGGTGCCACGACGATTCGCACTCGAGTGCCAACGGCGAAGTCATCCGGCAAGACTGCACGATCTGCCATGCGGTGTTGGCATGGCAAGAAGAGAACCCGGAGGTCCTGCAAAAGCTGGCGGCACAATAAACGGGAGGTCAACGCTACACTTTTCCGAACATAAGGGGGACTGAAACTGGTCCGATGTACATGATGCGACAAATGAACGTGGTGGTGTGGACGCTGAGTCTATTCTTGTGGGTATGCCTCGCCGAGTCGGCTACCGCCCTGGACGACGAGCAGTGCTTTTTCTGTCATGGGGAGGCCGGCTTTTCCAAGACCACGGATGACGGCAAAGAAATCCCGCTTTTCATTGACAAGGCTATTTATACAGAGACGCTCCACGCGCCGATCGGTTGCACCGGGTGCCATGCCGATATTACGGAGGCGCCGCATGCCGAGGACTTGAAACCGGTGGACTGCGGCACGTGCCACGGCGCCGAGGCGGAGGTCTACGCGGACAGTCTCCACGGCCAGGCGGTGAAGGATGGCGACGCGCTGGCGCCGGCGTGCGCCGACTGCCACGGCAAGCATGACATCAAGCCGGCGAGCGACCTCACTTCCCCCACTAACGTGATGAATATTCCAGAGACCTGCGGCAGTTGTCACGCCGAGGATGCGCCGGTGGCGCGCACGCGGAACATCGAGCAGCACAACATCCTGCAGCACTACGAGGAAAGCATTCATGGCGTAGGTCTGCGGCAGAAAGGGCTGCGCGTGACGGCGGTGTGCACGAGTTGCCACACCGCACATCAGGTACTACCGCATACGGACCCCCGCTCGACCATCCACCGCGACAATGTCGTTGCGATCTGTACGCAGTGCCACGCGCTGATCGAAGAAGTGCACCGTAAGCGGATTGAAGGGGAACTGTGGGAGAAAGAACCGGACAAGATTCCGATCTGCATCGACTGTCACCAGCCGCATGAAGTGCGCAAGGTGTATTACGACGAAGGCGTAAGCGACTTGGACTGTCTAAGCTGCCACGCACAGGCCCAGCAAGGCGCGACGCGGACTTTGGCCGCTGTAGACACGACGGAACTCGCGCACTCGACTCATGCGACCGTGCGGTGCGCCCAGTGCCATACTGGAACCGCCCCGGCGCTGGACCGCCCTTGTGAAACCGTGGCGAAGCGTGTGGACTGTTCGATTTGTCACAGCGATCAGGTTCAACAGCACCAACGGAGTATTCATGGGCAATTGCTCGAGGAGGGCGATCCGGAAGCTCCGGTTTGCTTGGATTGCCACAGTTCCCATGGCACCCAGTCCAAGATTGACCCCGCTTCGCCGACCTTTCCCAACAATGTTCCGAACTTATGTGGGCGTTGTCATCGCGAGGGAGAAAAAGCGGCGAAGCGGCTGCACAGCACGCAACGCGAAATCATCCGGAACTACACGATGAGCACGCACGGCAAAGGCCTGCTTCAGAGCGGCTTGGTCGTGACGGCAATGTGCACGAGTTGTCATACGGCGCATATGCCGCTACCGGCTTCCGACCCGGAATCGAGCGTGAACCCGACGAATATCGCGGACACCTGCGGCCGTTGCCACCAGGGGGTGGAAGAGAAGTTCCTGGCCAGCATTCACTCCTCGACCGTCAGCGCGAGCGAGCAACCCTTGCCGGTATGCAGCAGTTGCCACAGCGCGCACAGCATAAGCCGTACCGATGAAGAGGAGTTCAAGCGCAATATATTGGACACGTGCGGAAAGTGTCATGAAGACGTGGCGTCCACGTATTTCGACACGATCCACGGCAAAGTCTCGAAACTGGGTTCCGGGGCGGCCGCCAAGTGCCATGATTGCCATGGGGCGCACGACATCCTTTCCATCACGGACCCTCGTTCCCACATCAGTCGGAACAATATTGTGCAAACTTGCGCCAAGTGTCACCCCGGCTCCCACCGGAGATTCGCTGGTTATTTAACACACGCTACCCACCACGACCCGGTGAAGTATCCGGCGCTGTACTACGCCTTCTGGGGCATGACGGCGTTGCTGTTGGGGACGTTCGGTTTCTTCGGGTTCCACACCCTGGCGTGGCTACCGCATTCGTTCCAAGAAATGCGGCATCGCCGTTCCCTGGCTAGCGTAGAGGCGGAAACGAAGATGTTCCGGCGCTTCGATCCCATTGCGCGACAAATGCATTTTGTATTAATCCTGACCTTCTTCGGACTGGCGCTGACGGGGATGACGTTGAAATTCTCATATATGCCGTGGGCGGTATGGTTGTCCAAGGCCATGGGCGGATTCGAAGCCACGGGAGTGATTCACCGGGTTTGCGCGGTGGTCATGATTCTGGACTTTGCCGTCCATCTGGGGGTGGTGGCTCATCGCAAACGAGAGACGAAGACGCCGTGGCGAAAAACGCTGTTCGGCGCGTCGTCGCTGGTGCCCAATTGGCGGGACGTCCGCGAGTTCATCCAGACCGTGAAGTGGTTTCTTCGGTTGGGTCCACGTCCCGACTACGGCCAATGGACGTACTGGGAGAAGTTCGACTACTTCGCGGTATTCTGGGGCGTGGCGATTATCGGTACGACGGGCCTGATTCTCTGGTTCCCGGAATGGTGCACGCATTTCCTGCCGGGCTGGTTTATTAATGTCGCTACGATCATTCATAGCGACGAGGCGTTGTTGGCGGTTGGATTTATCTTTACGATTCATTTCTTCAACACCCACTTCCGGCCCGAGAAGTTTCCGATGGACACGGCCATGTTCACGGGCTTGGTCGAAGTGGAAGAGTTGAAGCACGAGCGGCCACGCTACTACCAAGAGCTCGAAGCCAGCGGAGAATTGGAGAAGCATCTGGCGCCGCCGGCGACCCGCGTATTCCATTTCTGGAGCGTGGTGTTCGGCACGCTGGCCTTGATCGTCGGGTTCACGTTGGTGTTCTTTATAGTCTGGTCCATGGTATTTGGCTACCGATAACGAGCAAAATGTCGCGTAAGAGGGGTCCGAACTTGATTGGGGGATTGAAATGAACCGGCGCACTGGCGTTCTATTTGTGGTCTGTGTCTTAAGCTTGGCGCCAACCGCCTTGGCGCAAGCCGTCGAGGACGTGGACTGCTTCAATTGCCACAACGATCCGGGTCTTCATAAGACGCTCGGCGACGGAACCGCTCGGTCCCTATACGTGGACCAGGAGGTCTACACGAATTCGGTGCACGGGTCCGCCGGTTGCACCTCCTGCCATGCCGACATCGCCGAACTGCCGCACGCGTCGGAACTACAACACGTGAACTGCGGCGCTTGCCACGGCGAGGCGGAGATTTACGCGAATAGCAACCACGGCAAAGCCTTGAAAAACGGCGACTCTGACGTGGCGCTCTGCGACGACTGCCATGGCAAGCACGATATCCGATATGCCTCGGACCCCTTGTCCATGGTGCATCCGCGCAACCAGCCGGCGACCTGCGGCAAATGCCATTCGAACCGGGCGTTGGCGCAGCAACACATGGTGTCCGTGGTGGACCCGTCAGCCACCTACCTGAAGAGCATTCACGCGCATGCCATTCTGGAAGGAAGGAACGAAAATGCCGCCACGTGCAGCAAGTGCCACGGAACCCACGATCTCCTCTCTTCGATGGACCCAAACTCCCGTGTCTACCGAATGAACATTCCCAAGACGTGCGGCGAGTGCCATCCCGATATCCTGAAGGAGTTCGAAGAGAGTATTCATGGACAGGCGCTTTCCGCCGGCATTAAGGACGCGCCGACGTGCATTGATTGTCATGGCGAACACGATATCGAACCGCCGGAGGTGGCTACGTCGCCCATCAACTTGCAGCAGGTCTCGAAGGCGACCTGTCCTCGTTGCCACGATGACGAGCGCATCATGGAACGGTACGGGATAGTGACGAAGCGCCAAGCCAGCTATATGGACAGTTATCACGGCACGACTGGCGCGGTGGCCGCCAAAGTGGTGGCCAGTTGTGTCCAGTGTCACCGCGTTCACGACATTCGTCCGGTGAGTGATCCGACGTCTTCAGTTCATCCTGATAATCTCCCCAAGACCTGCGGACAGTGCCACGAAAATGCCGGGCCGAACTTCGCGGCCAGTCCGGTACATGTTATTCCCGCGGCGACTGGACAGAAGGCGCTGGGGATGGTGCGCTTGGTTTACATCTGGGTCATCGGGCTGACCATCGGTTTCATGCTTCTCCATAATACGCTGCTGCTGGCGCGCCACGCGCTGACCCGGTTGCAGCGCGAGCGGCGTGGTCCCGGCACCTACCGTCGGTTCAGCCTCGGCGAAGTTATCGGCCACATGCTATTGGGGCTCAGCTTCATCGTGCTGGCCGTGTCCGGGTTTGCCCTCCGGTATCCGGAAAGTTGGTGGGCGCAATGGGTCTTCTTCGGAGACCAGGGCCTCGAGGCGCGCAGCACCATTCATCGTGGCGCGGGTCTGGTCCTGGTGGCGATCACCGTGATCAATACGCTCTACATCGTCGGTACGCGACGGGGCCGAGGGGAGTTGGGCGCCTTGATGATACGATGGCGAGACATAAAGGACCTCTTTGCCAATCTGGCGTACGCGGCGGGTTTGCGCAATGATCGGCCGCAGTTTGATCGCTACAGCTACAGCGAAAAATTCGAGTATTGGGGTCTGTGGTGGGGGTCGCTCTTAATGATCGTGACCGGCTTCTGCATGTGGTATGCCGACCTCTTTATGCGTTACTTCTCGAAGGTGTGGCTCGACATCGCGGCGCTTATACACTTCTTCGAGGCCATCCTGGCCGTG